>CAZAEF010000001.1:0-46324 GCA_964484315.1 uncultured Candidatus Saccharibacteria bacterium
AAATTATATAAAGCATATAATGTGCGCCATATGTCGAAGGTAAGGCCTCTGGAGAGAATAGATATTGTTCTAACGGTTTTTAATCAAGAAGAGATTATTGAACGCGTCCTGCATGGTATTTTCCGTAATACTACCACACCTTTTAACCTTATCCTTATTTTTGATGGTTGTAACGATCACTCCAAAGAGAGATCCCTCGTGTATATAAAGAAGGTCAAGCCTTACCTCATGGAAAAGCTAATTTCCCATGATACTCCCAATCTCTTCGAGCTTAGAGCAAATAACTTCGGTTTCAGGTTGGCAGAGACTGCCCATATCATTACGCTCCAGGACGATATGATCATACAGGAATACGGCTGGGAACGCCGATTGACATATCCGCTACGGAGATATGATGACATACTGGCAGTATCTGGACGAGCCTCCCAAGATGTCAAACATATGGGCAATGGAATAGAGAATTATTCCAATATTTTTGCAATGGAAACTGACATTTTTTCTGATCAAAGAAACGTATTTGCTATACGCGATGTATGCATACGTGGACCTGTTGCTCTGCGCAATGATTATCTGAAACAACTCGGATACCTCAATGATCGATATGCTCCAGGAGCGTTGGACGATGCAGAGATCTCGCTTCGCGCATGGCTGGACAGATCTTGGAAGGTCGGAGCATTCTGGGTAAAGTATCTCTCTAAGAAGGAATGGAGTAAGGTTAATGCGCCGGATTCAACCATGAAGGCATGGGAATCATGCAGTCGGAATCGAATCCGTCTCTATGAGGATTTCAAGGAATATCTTGACTCTGGCATAAAGCACGATGAAGATATAAGAATTGGAAAAGATGAGATAGACTATATAAATGGACGGAATGATTTTCTCATCAAGTCCTTTTGGATGCTAAGATACCCGATCAGATTTGACAAACGCAGGATAAAGACGTTATGGAATATATCAAGAAGAATGGTGATGATAGCGATCAAATTCCCGATTATTCATTTTTTAGGCCTGTTCCTTGGAAAAAAATGGACAAAGGAGGCTTCAGAATCGGGGTTTAAAGATGCGATAAAAAACATGCTGTAATATCGAAGCAATCTTCCTTTGCGGAATGTAATCAATTTCTGATTCAGGAATCACAATATCCTGATCATGATTTTTTCCAGAAATAATGTATTTTTCGTGCCTTTTCTTTAGTAGGGTGGCATTCTTGGGAATATGATTTTCTCTATACATGTCCGAATCCTTTGATCGAGCTTTTCCCCATTCTCTGCGTGAGATATAGTCTATCCAGTATGCCCCACAACGAAGTTTATTTTTTTCCCATGCACGCAAGCACAGATCGGCATCATCCAGATCCGAAGGAGCGTAAGCCTCGTCTAGGTAGTTCATATCTCTGAGATATTTCATATTAAAGGCGACGGGACCGCGATTTATGCTATCTCTTACGGCAAATACATTGCGCGGTAAGTTTTTCAATTCCCTGGAGACTTGATTTATGAAGTACTCCTGGTTGCTTGGATTATCGATAAGGCCGACATCTTGGGCCGTCCTTCCAGTAACCGCAATTACATCACTAAACTTCCGCAATGGGTAAGTGAGCCTTCTTTCCCAACCGTACTCATTGATGACCATGTCATCCTGTAAAGTTATCATAAAGTCTGTTAAAGCATTTTTGAAACCGATATTGTTTGCTTTTGTCTCATACACATTGGCTGCATGCTTGACGATCGTCTGTATAAGGAGCTTAGGCTTCTTTTTGTAAATGTATTTCATCGCCTTTTTTTCCGTATTATCAGTACATCCGTCGAATACCAGGATGAGATTAAAGGGGGTAGTGGTATTCCTGAATACCCCTCGTAGGACACGATCAATCAGGTTTTCCTGATTGTATATCGTGAGGACAATATCAAATATAGGTAAGGATTTCATACGGCTTCATTTTCAAATTCCGGCTTTTATCCTGCAGGCATCCAGAAGTTTCATGCCAGCCAATGCTTCATCTCCATTGCATGGAACTATGGAATTTTTTTTATTTCCATACAACAGGGTATCTATTTCTTTTTCAAATACATCCCCGCCGTCTGTCTCCGAGACGATAGTCTCCGTTTCTTTTTGGGATTGTCCAGACATCCATCCCCATTTTTTTCCTCTGGTATAACGTTGTTTGCCGTAGCTTCGACCTCGACCTTCCACGATACCATAACCTTCGTCACCGTTTATTTCAATCCTAAAGGTGCTTCGCCATTTGACTATGGAGGCCTGGAGGTTAATAATGCTCTGTGCACTCTGCATCAGGACGTGGGCTTCCTCCTCTATTCCCGTCTTCCACGATCCACTCCATGTCATAGCGTCTTTAACAACGATATCATTACCAAACATGCAACCGCAGAGATCCAGCAGATGAATTCCCGGATCTATGAGCACTCCTCCTCCGGCTTTCTCCGGATTTAGTTTCCAGCCGTCCTTGTCCTTTGGGCTTCCGCCGTGGCCAAGCGTCATGCTGACAGAAATTATATTGCCGAAGATTTTTTTATGCATATCTTCAAGCGCCATATTTATACCCTCATAAAAGCGGTAGTTAAAGCCGATATATAGCTGTCTAGGCCTAACCTGAGCAGATACAATGTTTTTTGCTTCAGTCATATCTCTGCCAAGAGGTTTTTCCATAAGGACGTTGAACCCTTCTGACAATGCCCTTCTTGCGAGCTCAGCGGAAGCATCATGCGGTGTTGAAATAAATACCCAGTCCGGTTTTATGGCAATAATCTCCTTCATGGAATCCGTCAGATGGAGGTCGTGTTTATATAGTAGATCAGACTTTTCCTTCAAGTATGGGTCATATACCGCACAGAGGTTTATTTTCCTTCCAGACATGGCAAGGTTCATCACCGCTGAAATTCTTTCTTGACCGATCAATCCGGCCCCTACCTGGCATATTTTTATTACCTTGCTCATATTCTCTCTAGTTTTTTTGATAAGTCTTTCCTCAAAAAGATATAGCTGGCGCCCGTGATCTTATTCCTGTCTTTTATTTTCTCAAGAGAAGCGGTATCGGTTATTTCGTATCCATCATAGCCATATTTGTCCATGAGTGCAAAAGTTTCCAGGAACCGTGGATTTTCCCCACCGCTCCAATATTTAATTATCTCTATGATAAAGCCGATTGGGCGGACCCGTTTTATAAATTGGTCAGCACCTTCCAGTGCAAAATACTCATTTCCTTCCACGTCGATTTTTATAAAGACAGATGCATTGGTCGGAATCTCATTCGTATAATTATCCAATCTGTCAATATTCACAGTTATTTTTTCTATGGGAATTTCGTTGTAAGTCCCTCTAACTATTGATCCGCCAGCGTCATTTCCATAGAGGGTCAATGTTTCCTTCTTTATTCCCAAGCCGACAGGATGGATGACGGTTTTTTTTGCATCGTTTATTCTTAGATTTTTTTCCAGGGATCTTACATTATCTCGTGAAGGTTCAAAGGCGATAATGTTCATGTCAGGACGCATCTTGTTCATGAGGCATGAATAATATCCTATATGGGCACCTATATCTATAAAGCAGTCGAAATATGGCATGAGTTTTTTTACGATTGCCACCTCGTCAGATTCAAAAGGGCTTTCTACGAACTTTTTCCACGTCCTATGCTTGCGGTATTCATAGCATCCGAGGAGATAGCCCCCGTCCATTTTGACCGCCATGAACTTATCTGTCTTGAGTTCATCTTTCCTGATCTCATATATCCAATAGAACAATCTGCTGAATGTAGGCTTGGTGTCCAGATAACGTAATAGAGATATGAGTCTTTTTTTATTGTAAGAAATAATTCCCATACGTCAGGATGTTATGTGTGAAATCTAGCATATTATATCATTCCTCACAATCAAGTTTTTTCCTAGACTTCCATAATTTTATGATATAGACTGTATTGGCAATGAAGATAAGACTTCCAAAGATTATAAAGACGCCCACGATTTTTCTTCTCGAGAAGATGGGCTTCAAGGAGGTCTCCACTGAGGGCATAATTACGACGCTTCAGAATGCCATCTTTACAAAGGTCGGCAGAGAAAATGGACCATCAAGAGAGCTTTGGATCGAAGAGACCCTTAAAAAGATACCCGCAGGGAAGAGCATATTGGACGCTGGAGCAGGGGAGTTGAAGTATAAAGTATTTTGCAGTCACTTGGATTATACGAGTCAAGATTTCGGCAAGTATGATGGACATGGCACAGGGGAGGGTATACAAGTCGGAGCCTGGGATAATTCAAAGCTGGATATCGTGTCCGACATCATTAGCATTCCGGTTCCGAATAAATCCTTCGATGCAATTCTCTGCATCGAAGTCTTCGAACATATCCCGGAACCCGCTCTCGCCGTAAAGGAGTTCTCGAGAATAGTCCGTCCAGGAGGAAAGGTTATCATCACGTCGCCATTCTGCTCATTGACCCATTTCGCACCGTTTTATTTTGCAAACGGCTACAGCAAATATTGGTATGAAAAAGTCCTGACAGAACACGGATTTGAGATCGAAGAAATATTTTTTAACGGAAATTTCTTTAAATATCTCGGTCAGGAGATAAGAAATATCAGAGCAATGGCGTCGCGCTATTCAGGAACAAATACTAAATGGTGGATCTGTTTCAGGGTAGCCGAGATTGTCATGTTGCAGGCATTATCACGCCTTTCAAAAAAGGACAAAAGGTCGCAGGAATTATTATGTTTCGGCCTTCATGTCGTCGCGAGAAAAAAATAATAATAATATTATTACATACAAGATGTCATCAAAGATCATACGAGGAATAAAAAATATCATCATCTTTATTCTCCATGTAATTCTCCCAAAGGATTCATTGGAGGTATTGGATAGGCAGGGAATTGTATCCAGTCTGCGTCACTTCCGCGACAAAATAACCCTTGCAAATTGGGTAGGACTTCTAAATTACAGGACGAGAGACTTATGGGTGCAAGAAAAACTCAGAGATATACCGAGAGGATTGTCCGTGCTGGACGCTGGCGCGGGAATACAGATGTATAAAAACTCCTGCAAACATCTCAAATACACCAGTCAGGATTTTGGCGAGTTTACCGGGGCTATGACAGAAAGGGACAAGATGACTACTGACGTGCAATACAATACGAAGACGTGCGACATAATCTCTAACATTACAAAGATACCAGTTGCCGATGGATCTTTTGATGTAATACTATGCACCGAGGTTTTCGAGCATATTCCTGAACCCGCTCTGGCCGTAAAGGAGTTCTCGAGAATAGTCCGTCCTGGAGGAAAGGTCATCATAACGGCGCCATTCTGCTCACTCACGCACCAGTCACCATTTTATTTTGCAAACGGTTACAGTAAGTACTGGTATGAGAAAATCCTCACCGACCACGGATTCAAGATTCAGGAGATATCCTACAATGGAAATTTTTTCGAATATATGGCGCAAGAGATAAGACGTATTCCCAACGTCAGCAAGCAATATCTCATGAAAAATACCGGCATACTGACGAAACTACAGATTTATTTTTTACTTAGAAAGCTTCACAAGTTGTCGGTTAAAGACAAGGAATCCCAGGAACTGCTTTGCTTCGGCCTCCAGGTAGTAGCAGTAAAGACATAATGAAGGACTATATAAAAAAAACAAAGGCCTTTGCCCTATATAAAAAATTTAGGATTCTATATAATAATGCCAAGTACGAAATATTTGAGAGTAGGCTGGTATTCAGTTTGTCTTACTTTTATTATAGCATTTCGAACGTTGTCCAAAATACCCTGTATTATGATCGCATAAAATATATTTCGCATAAAGTCAGCCTCAAGGACATAAAGAGTGTAATAATTGTCTATTCTAAACTGCACTTCGATCCGGAAAATGATACACCGGAAAGACCCTTGTATTACACAGGTACGGCCAGCGTCACTAGGCAGATATGGAACCTTTTTGAAGGAAAGGAACGTCATTATGTCGATATAAAGACATCGAGTCCTGATACCATCCCGAAGGCTGATATTATCATAGGGCTTATGTCAGAAAATTTTAGGACCTGCGCTGAGAAAAATCCCCAGGCAAAAAAAATACTCCTTCTGGTAAATTGCCATCCATTGTATAGGGCGAGGGTACTCCTGGAGGAATCGAAAAGTCTGAATAAGCGTTTACCTCCGACCGAATGGGTGTCTCCAAAATTATTCTTTAGGGTAAGAAAATATGCCAATTCCATTGCACTGACCGGAAATGAAGTAATAAAGAACACCTATCTTGATTTCGGCGTCAGGGAAGTCCCGATACATTTATGGAATACTGGCATCAATACCGACAGAATTGTGCCAAACCCGGGACTTCGCCCGAAGGACAAGATCAGGTTTGTATACCCGGCAAGTCACAAGGCCATCCGCAAAGGACTTTTTAGAATGATCAATTCGTGGAAAAAACTAAATACCCTTGTTCCGTCGGAAAGTATAGAATTATATCTGGTGGGCGGTGATGAGCCGTCATTTTCCAGGGATGTTAGCTCCTTCATTAAGGAATATCCGAATGCATTCAATCTTCCATGGGTTGATACAGACACTCAACTGAAATACTTCCAATCCAGTCACGCGGTGATAGGTCCCGCAATAGAGGAGGGTCAGGTTACGACCGTACTTGAGGTAATGGCCTGCGGTGCCGTTCCCATTATTACGCCACAGTGCGGCATCAACATCGAGGACGGTACGGAGGGATTCATTATAAAGGATTACAAGGATGCTGATGAAATTGCCATGTATATGGAGAGAATTGTAAAGGACAAAACTCTTCGGGAGAGAATATCTCTCTTGGCGATATCTAATGTCGTTAGAAATAACGGCTGGGAGGGTTTCCGAGATAATTTCAAGAAGATTATTGAGGAATGATCGGTAAGATTATTGTTTTACTGAAAGGATTTTATGAAAGTAAGAATCCTGAGACGAACCAAGTTCTTGTGGCGATCCTGTTTCAGTGACATGGCCATCCTTTAGGACAATTAGTCTGTCTGAATTCATTACAGTACTTGGTTTATGAGCAATTATGATTATAGTAACCTTGCCTTTCAGTTCTTCTATATCCTTCTGAATCAAGGTTTCGGACTCGTTGTCTAGGGCGCTTGTTGCCTCGTCTAGGATAATAATCTTCGGCTTCCTGGCTAGTACCCTGGCAAGGGCGATGCGTTGGCGTTGCCCACCGGATATTTCCATTCCTCGTTCTCCGACCTGGGTTTTGAATCCATTCGATTGTGAGATAGCAAAATCATATATATTTGCTATCTTTGCCGCTCCGATCATGTCATCATCAGATATTTCTGGATTGTGAAGCTTGATGTTATTTTCAATAGTGTCATTAATGAGAAAGACGTCTTGCGATACATAACCTATGTGATTCCTCCAAGCACTTTTATCAATAAGACTTACATCTGTACTTCCAATAGAGATATTTCCCTTTGTAGGGTTTATAAGCCGGAGAAGGAGGTCTACTACAGTAGTCTTTCCAGCTCCTGAAGGGCCTATGATACCCGTGACTGTTCCTGGGGCAATACTGAAAGTCACACCGGAAAGAGTCTTTTTTCCCTCTGAATAGTTGAAATACACTTCTTTAAATTCAATAGGTTCATTCCATCTGATATCTTTGGTGCCATCAATTTTCTCTCGATTTTCTTCCGCTTGTTTTTCGTATTCCACTGCTGTGCGAAGGAAAGGATAAAGGGCATTTATGTTCTGTATGCGCGCTTGGCCATCCTGAACATATGAGAAGAGTTTATTTATTGCGTAGACTATAACGGCAAAGGAAGCGAAATTAAAAGTTGTCAGTTTGTATGAAAAGGCAAATAATCCTAGGATTAGGAGGACACTCATGGGTTGAGTCACTACATATGTCAAGCTTGAGAGAACAGAAAGTCTCATGTCTATGCTACGGAGATCCTCAAAGTAAGACTGAACACGATTGGTCACAGCATGTTCTAGGTTCATTGCTTTGATTGTTTTGATACCAATCATACTTTCGTTGATGTGCTGAGCTATGCGTTTCAAGATGTCGGCGCTCTGATTAGAGACTATTCGCACCCTATATACCAACGGTTTGAATGTAAGGAAAAAAATAAGACCTACAGCAATGGTGATGAGGGTGACTTGGGATGAGATAGAAAAGGCGATTGTGGCGTAAATACCAGCATTTATGACGAGTATTACACTACTTGAGATGTAAGAGAGTAGAGCGCTATAAGTGTTGATGTCAGTCATTACCACTTTCTCAAGGTGACCTATTTTCTGTTTTGATAAATATGGCCAACTACTCTCAATAGTCATTTTGAAGAGGTGGTCGCGAGTTTTTCGCACATAGTCAGTGCGAATCCTGTCTGTCATATAGTTTGTACAGAATGTCATTATCGCTTTTCCGATAAATAGAATGGCTATAATTATGAGCAAGTATTTAAGATGGTAGGGTATATGAAGAAATGTAAAGATACTCTGAGTGAATTTAGAGATGGTATCAGTAGCCTGGTTCTGGTCTTTCACGACAAAGGAAAAAAGGGGAATGATACTATTGATTCCGATACCTTCGAATATTCCACCAAGAAAGCTAATACCGATAAGAGCTATTATTTTATAACGATAAGATCCGAAGGCTTTCCAGAAGACCTTCAGGGTAAATCCTATGCGACTTTCTTTGAATTCTTGTAGTATCATTTATAGTTAAAAGTCACCAGAAGATCACGAACAGTCTTTTCCACAGCTGTTTTAGAGGTATATTTTTCTTTCCAACCTACTTGGCGGATTTTAGAACTGTCTATACGTACGATTGCAACATCCCCAGGCCAGCCTATTCTTCCTTCGGTATGAGAAATAAGCACTTTATTTAGTGCCATTTCTTTTATAATTATTTCGGCTATCTCATTGACAGTAATAAAAGTTGTTGAAGCCAGATTAAAAATATTGATGTTCTCTTTTGTCTTGTTGACAATGATCGAAACCGCCCTTAATACATCAGAAATATGCACATAGGATTTGCTCTGCAAGCCGTCTCCGAGGATGACGAGCTCATTTGGATTTCTCCTAAGCCGACCTATGAAATCAAAGATCACTCCATGTGTGGCTCTGTCTCCGATGATGTTTGCTGGTCGCAGGATCCATGATTGTATTCCAAAGAGGTGAGAAAAAGCAGAGATGAGTCCTTCTGCAGAAAGTTTTGACGCTCCATACATTGAAATTGGAAAAAGAGGACCAAGGTCTTCTCGAGAGTATGTATTACCAAGATCGCCATAGACTCCACTACCAGAAAAGTATACCAGACTTTTAACCTCTTTTGCCTTCATTATCTGGAGAAGGTTGAAAGTTGCGATGATAGTTTGGTTGAAATCGAGGGTTGGATCTTTGATTCCTTTTGAAATATCTGGGTTAGCTGCGAGATGGATGACGAGATCTGTATTTTTCGGCAATGCTCCAGCGATACTATTTTTATCAAGCAAGTCTCCTTTTATCAGTTTTAGATTCTTGCTGGACAATGATTTTTTTAAGAATAACTTCTCTCCAGATGAGAGATTATCGAACACCACTACCATCCTTCCATCGGCAATAAGTTCATCAACTATATGACTTCCGATAAAACCGGCTCCTCCCGTAACGAATATTTTACGGTATTCTTTAGGTATGAACATAAGTTTATTTTTATCACCTATCATGACTATTGTCAAACTTTTTTAAAAAGAGTATGATGCTCTGCATGGGCAAAAATATTGAAGAAAAAAAATCACACTCCTTACGTGAAAGAGCTGTTATAATCACCCAGACTCCAATGAGAATTGCCTTGGCTGGTGGAGGAACCGATGTAAGTTGGTATAGTAATAAAAGAGGCGGGGCATGGGTAAGTGCTTGCATAAACCGTTATCTAATAGTCACCTTAACAATGACTGAAGATCCTGATTTTATAGGGTACTCATACGGAGAGGAGGCATATCAGGGAAATTCCCACAAATTAATTCCACCTTATATAAAGGCATGTCTTGAACATGCAGGTGTTCTCAAGGGTGTTAGTGTATGCATCACTTCGGAAGTATCAGGAAAGTCTGGTCTAGGTGGATCTGCTGCTCTGGAGGTAGGTCTTCTAAATGCCCTCTATTGCTACAAAAAGGAGTCTGTCTCGAGACTTCTTCTGGCCAAGAAGGCTTTCAAGATCGAGAGTGTAAAATTGAAGCGCGATTATATAGGGCCTCATGATCAGTATATCGTCTCTCTTGGGGGGATAAATTATTTTGAACGAGATATAAAAGGAAATGTCACTGTAGAACCACTACCCCTTTCTTTGCATACGATTTCCGAATTGGAATCAAACCTCCTTTATTTTAGGACAGGCATATACAGGGATGCTGGTGTAGCCTTGGCTGATCAAAAGAATAAGATGAGCAAAAATCATTTCAAGGCCCTCGATGATATAAAAAGGTTGGGTCAGAAGGCAAAGAAGTACCTACTCGAAGGAGATGTCGATAGATTTGGCGCCACATTCCATGAACACTGGAAGATAAAAAAGACACTATCGGATAAAGTATCGAATCCTCAAATAGACGCATGGTATGATGAAGCCATGAAGATGGGGGCTTCCGGCGGTAAAATAATGGGGGCCGGCGGAGGAGGATGGTTTGTCTTCTATGTCAAGAATGACAAACTTGCCTTCAGAAAGAGGATGAAGGAGATAGGTCTTGAGGAAAAAAAAGTCAAGTTCGATTTTGAAGGGACAAAGACGCTTATTAATTTTTAAAATATGAAAAAAGAAACTATAAACTATACAGATACATACCTTACAGCCTCGAGAGAGCTGATGACAAAGATAGACCGAAGAGAGATAGAATCAGTGCTCAATCTCTTTATCAAACTCAAGAAAAACGGAGGACGACTTTTTCTCTTGGGTATCGGTGGTTCGGCCGCAAACTGTTCCCATGCCGTCAATGATTTCCGTAAGATTTGTGGCATAGAGACGTATGCACCTACCGATAATGTATCAGAGCTTACGGCCCGTGCCAATGATGACGGCTGGGATACCATATTTGAAAAATGGCTTGAGGTCAGTAGGCTTGCAAAAAATGATATGATTATGGTTTTTTCTGTCGGTGGTGGAAATGTGGAAAAAAATATAAGCACCAACATAGTCAAGGCTCTAGATTTTGCAAAAAAGACTAAAAGTCCTATAGTCGGAATTGTCAGTAGAGACGGTGGACATACTAGGAAAGTTGCGACAGCATCGATCATCCTCCCTATTTCCAATCCAGATCTTATAACCCCCTTAGCCGAGAGTTTTCAAGCTGTTCTCTGGCACCTCATTGCCACGCATCCTAAACTAAAAAAAGAATATTAATCAGCCAATTCTTTTTATTTTTTTGAATTCCATTCTAGCTTTATCTAAGTTTTCGTTCGTACCTATATCGATGAAATATCCATCAAAAGGAAAGACCATAACTTTTTTATTAGCTTTTATCATCGAAGGGAATACATGACGTGCAAAATCTATCTGGCCCGATAGAGAGATAAAATCAAATACTTCTGGTTCGAGTATGTAGAATGATCCATTTGACCATTGGAAGCAATCTTCTAGTTTTTGGGATTTTTCCAATTCAGTGAATTTTTTTATAATATTTTTATCATCAAATTCCAAAACACTCTTGAAATTATTTCCAGTATGTCTGTAGGCATTAATCGTCGCTATTGCTCCAGCACTTATATGTCTATCAATCATTGTTGTAATATCCAATTCTCGAAGGATGTCAGCGTATGTTACGATGAATGTATTGTCTATATACTTGCGTGCATGGAGGATTGCTCCGGCTGTGCCAAGGGGATTAGAAGAATCTTCGAATGTGTAGGTAATGTGTACGCCGAATTTTGTTCCATCTCCGAAATAGTCTTGTATAACCTCTGGAAGATAACATAGAGCCAGAATAATATCCTTTATTCCGTGATGTCTGAACATTTCTATTGTATGTTCAAGAAGAGACTTACCAGCTACTTCTATCATTGGTTTAGGAATTGTATCTGTGATAGGACGGAGACGCTCTCCTCGACCACCCGCTATTATAATAGCTTTCATAAGAATAACTTGATTAATACAGGAATGACTTCATGGTGATTGTACACCCTAAAATCGGCTTTATATTTCCGGTTTAATTCGACCTTGTAGGAGACATCATTTTCATGGAAGTAATGAATAGTTTTTACTCCAACTTTCATTCCCGCTTCCATATCACTTGTGTTGTCACCTAGGATTGCACTATTTAATAAATCAATATCTAGATCTTCAACTGCTTGAAGTAATAGTCCGGGATTAGGTTTTCTACAGTAGCAGTTTTCCTTAGAATCATGGAAACATCTGTAGGTTTTATCAATGCAGACTTTTTTTTCTTTGAGTAGATCGTGGACTCTTTTTTCTATGGCTTCAAGTGTCTCCATATTCATTTTTCCCTTTGCAACTCCAGGTTGGTTGGAAATCTCTATGACAGATATTTTATTTTTATTAAGCCAGCCAATCACTTCAGATATTCCAGGGACTAATTCTACCTCACGAGTATTCTGTGGCGAGTCGAAGACACCTGACTTTTGAAGGACCATCTTGTTGATTATTCCATCGCGATCCAAAAATAAAACTTTCTTGCCAATCATATGATAAAGGTATACTATATCATTCTAACATCATTAGCAAAATCCCATGAAAAAACCCAATTTTAACCGAAGTATATTCTTGGATTCATCGAGTATAAAAGAGATAGAAAAATGGAATGCCATAGGAATCATTGATGGAGTTACTACTAACCAAAGTATTATGCTCAAAGATGGGTTGACACTCAATCAACTGGAACCAACCATTAAATCTATATGTAAGATTATGCAGGGAAGACCAGTCTCAATCGAGCTTACTGATAGTTCTGCAACAGTAGAGGCGATGATTAGTGAAGCCAAAAAATTCAGAAAACTTGCCACTAACATAGTAGTTAAGGTACCTATTATTCCAGGGGATACAAAAAGTCTCATCGTCATAAAGAAGCTCGGAGATCTAAATATACCAGTCAATGTTACAGCGATGATGACATATGAACAGCTCTTAATAGCATCTCTTGCTATTAGAAATCATCCGACACCTTCTTTCGTGAGTTTGTTCTGGGCACGAAGTATTGAAGACCATGAGAAATACAGGATGAATCCTGAATTTGTAAAAGCTCATTCTGCTGTTGGTCCTGAAGCTGATGTAAATTCACATCCGTCTATGATTACCAAAAAACTTGATGAATTCCTTAAAACAGGAGGATATTATGTGCCAAAAATAATCGTTGGAAGTATACGCAATGCTTCACAAGTCGGAGAGGCTTTTGCTTCCGGTGCGCATATTGTGACCATACAACCACACATCCTAGAAGCGATGCTTTTTAGTCAAAGGACCATAGAAACCAATACAGATTTTGACAAGTCTTGGATAACCCTTAAACAAAAATCATAACGCATGAATAGTTTCAGTGGGAAGAGTATTATTGTCACTGGTGGGTCGCGAGGAATCGGAAAGGCGATTGCTCTTGAGTTTTTTCGTCAAGGAGCTTCCGTTATTATCTGTTCTAGGAACAGAAAAGAATTAGATAAAACTTGCATAAAAGTTGATCCAAGTATGAATAGATTCATAGGTATGACAGCAGATGTCTCTAAGGAATCTGATTGTAAAAAGCTTGTCAGACTTGCCATAAAGAATTTCGGTAAGATAGATGTGCTAATCAATAATGCTGGCATAATAGGTGAGGTGGGGGAGTTTGAAAAAAATAATATCAAGAGATGGCCATCAGCCTTTTTAGTAAATGTCTTGGGCACTGTTTTTATGTCAAAATATGTTTTGCCACTTATGAAAAAAAATGGCGGAGGAAAGATCATAAATTTTGCCGGAGGTGGGGTTGGGGGTAAGACGCCTCTTCCACATTTTTCTGCTTACTATACCTCAAAGATGGCAGTCGTCGGTTTTACGGAGACTTTGGCTGTTGAGGTGAAAAGAGACAACATACAGGTAAATTCGATAGCTCCTGGCGCTATTAATACAAGTATTACAGACTATACTATTGGACAAGGGTTAGATAAAGTAGGAGAAGAAATGTATAGACGTCTGCTTACACAAAAGAAACAAGGAGGAGACTCACTTCAATCTGTTCTTGATCTTGTGATATTCCTTTCTTCCGAAAAGTCATCGCATATTACTGGAAGACTCCTCTCGGCAAAATGGGACAAGATTGATATGTTAGAAAAACAAAAAGGAGAAGATAATGATCTTTTCAAGTTACGAAGAATTGATGATAATTTGTTCTTTAGAAAGAGACTTTAATTCTTTCAGATTTTCTCAGGGAATGGGGGGAATTTTGCAAGCTGAAACAATAGTGTTAATATAGCTTCCATGATCACCAAAACCCTGCGCAACATCAGCCTGGCCCTTATTTTCATTATTCCTTTTATTCCTCTCTATGTTTCGAATGATCTATTCTTCCTATTCATCACGGGCAAAGGTTTTGTCTTCAGGATTGTAGTCGAGCTCATATTTGCTCTATGGCTCGTCCTCATTCTCCATGACAAGAAATACGCTCCACGCTTTTCTTGGTTATCTTTCACCATCACAGCATTCACTATAGCTGTTCTTGTAGCCGATCTTCTCGGTATGAATCCTCTCCGTAGCCTCTGGTCAAATTTTGAGCGTATGGAGGGGTGGGTGACTATAGTCCATCTCTGGGCATACTTCCTCGCGGTGACTAGCATATTCGGCGTCGGTGAAAGTTGGAATGGAGATGGAAAACGCATGTGGCATACTTATTTCAAGATCTCTCTTCTCGCCGCTTTTTTTGTTGGCATATATGGTCTATGGCAAGTCTTCGGTTGGGCAGCGATTCATCAAGGATCATCTCGTATCGATGCCTCACTAGGTAACTCTATATACATGGCCGTCTATATGCTCGTACATTTTTTCATTGCTCTCTATCTGAGCGCAGTCGAGTATAGGAAAAATAATAGTCATACATCATGGATATATATCGTCCTCGCTCTTCTATTCTCATATCTTCTCTTTGAAACTGCCACTCGAGGTACTATCCTCGCTCTCATCGGTGGTGGAATGCTCTCCTTAGGAATATACGCAGTATATGGCAGAGAACAGTCAATGAAATCCCGCTCGATCTCTATCGGGGTTATTGGTGGAATCATTCTCTTGGGTGTTCTATTTTATTTCAATAGGGATGCAGGATTTATTCAGAAAAATGAAACTCTACGCCGTCTAGCATCTATATCTATCAGTGATACGAAGACTCAGGCTCGAGGATTCATCTGGCCTATGGCTGTGAAAGGTGTTTTCGAAACTCCAAAAACGACACTTATCGGTATAGGACAAGAGAACTTCAATTATATTTTCAATGCTAATTACAATCCACAAATGTGGAAGCATGAGCAGTGGTTCGATCGTGTCCACAATGTCTATCTTGACTGGTTGGTCGCTGGAGGTGTTATATCTCTCGCTCTCTATCTCGCTCTCTATGTTTTCTCTCTTGCATTCGTATGGAAGAGCACTCTAAGTTTTATCGAAAAGTCTATATTGACAGGACTCATAGTCGGCTACGCCATACACAATATATTCGTATTCGACAACCTCATCAGCTATATATTATTCTTTACGATCCTCGGCTTTGTACACGCGGAGAATGGTGGTCGCGCTATAGCGCTTCTTGAAAGATCAGATGATCAAAGTGAGGACAGTATTGTTATGCGTGACTATGTATTTGCACCAGTCATCATCATTGCAATATTCGTTGTTATCTATATGGTCAATGTCCGTGTCATCCAAGTCAACAAACTTCTCATTGCAGGGATGGTGTCGTGTAATAGTAATACTCCAACGACTAAGTCATTTGTGGATGCATTGAATCTAGATCAGCGTGTTGCCAATCAGGAAATAAGAGAACAGCTAGTCGTATGTGCTAGCAATATTGTCCGTGGTCAGGCTCGCTCTGATTCCAAGAATGAATTTTTCGGAGTTACTGTGAAGGAGATACAAGCACAAATAAAAGAGACACCGCTCGATGCCAGAGCATATGTATTCGCTGGCAATTTCTATAATTCCGTAGGGGATTGGAAGGGAGGACAACCTATTCTCGAAAAGGCACTCGAACTTTCTCCTCGCAAGCAGTCAATCGTCTTCGAACTTGCTGTGAACTATATGAATTCTGGAAAAACAAAAGAAGCGCTTGCCCTGATAGAGCAAGCATACAATGATGCACCTGATAACGATACATCAAGAGTAGGTTATGCTTCTATACTTATCCTCAACGGCCAAGAGCCGAAGGCTCGCGAGATATTCGGCAATGACGATACGATCTTCACGGATCAACGCATCATCAATGTATATATGAAGCTCAAGCAGTATTCTAAGATCATCGATATTTACAAGAAACTCATTGCCAAGGATCCAGAGAATATTCAGAACTATGGTTCTCTCGCGGCTACATATTTGCAGAATAATGATAAATATAATGCTATATCGATCTTAAAGACACTCGGTGCGAAATTTCCAGCGACGAAGGCTCAATCAGATGAGTTGATCAAACAAATAGAAGCTGGTAAAAATGTACTGCAATAACTGAATATTTTGTTAAACAATAATTAAGTGTCATCTAAAGCTCTTGTTAGATAATAATTAAATGTTACTGAAAGCTCTTGTTAGATAATAATTAAGTGTTACCAAAAGATCTCGGTAGTAATAATAAGCTTTGCAGTATACAAGGTGTAGGTGTATAATGTGGTGGTGAGTACGACGGCCCAGCCGGCTGTTAGTGCCAAATTCCAAATAAAATGTTTACGTAAGGTCCTGTCTCGGCAGGATTTTGCGTTTATGCTTCACTGTTCATACTCCGTTGTTTATACTTCGCTGTTTATATTTCGCATGATATAATTGTTACAGGGTTGATAGCGAAGTTAGAATATATTTGAAATAGATGAAAAGATTGTTTCAAGTATTGGCGGTGGCTGTACTCACATTTAAATTAAACATTATATTTGGAGCTAACACCCATCGCCAATAGTTGGCGCAATCATGACAATAGAAGAGAATAAAAGCATGAAAGAATATACGACATTTAGAATCGGAGGACCTGCCCGATTTTTTTGTACTGTACGCCACGAAGATGAGTTTATGCAAGCGCTAGAATACGCGCTAGAAAAAGGCGTCCCAATTTTCATTCTCGGAGGAGGATCAAACATTCTAGTTTCAGACACAGGTTTTGCAGGACTTGTCATAAAGATGGAAATAAAAGGAATTCGATTCACTGACGATACGCATGGCAACGCGCGCGTGACCGCACATGCTGGAGATGATTGGGATCATCTTGTAGATGAGACTGTCAGAAGCGGACTCTATGGTCTGGAAAACCTCTCACTCATTCCAGGGTCTGTCGGCGCCGCGCCAGTACAGAATATTGGAGCGTATGGTAGTGAGGTGAAGGATACTATCGATCATGTCCGGGTCTATGATAGAGAAAAGAAAGAATTTATCACAATCCTCAACTATGATTGTCATTTTGGATATAGGACAAGCGCATTCAAGGATAATCCATATCGCTATATTATTATTTCCGTTACATTTATTTTGAAAAAATTAGGAAAAGTGAATATAGAATATAGAGATCTCAGAGAGTATTTTGTAAAGATAGGACAATTGCAACCGACCATTGCCGAAGTTCGCAAGGCGGTGATCAGCATACGCACAGCCAAACTTCCAGATATTGCAAAGATAGGTACAGCAGGATCATTTTTCAAGAATCCCGTCATTTCCCATTCGCAAGCTCATGAGCTCAAAGTGAAATACACAGATATACCTCTCTATCCAATCAATGAAGAGTATGTAAAAGTTTCTCTAGCCTGGATAATAGACAAAGTCTGTGGATATAGGGGGGTGACGCGAGGTGAAGTGGGAACATACAGGAACCAAGCGCTTGTTATTGTAAATAACGGAAATGCCACTGCGCGTGAAGTGATCGCTTTCGCAGAAGAATTAAAAAATAGTATAAAAGAAAAAACAAATATCGTCGCGGAGTTTGAAGTGCAGATAATTTAGTGAGAGGTTATCCACTTATTTTCTAAAAAATCATTGTAATAAATTTTATTTGCTTCATAATGATGAATAAGTAGTGTGAGTAAAGTCGTAACTTACATGCTTCGTTAGAAGCAAGTCAAAAAAGTATATACTCAATCATATGGCAGCAAAAAAAAGAAAGGTAGCAAAGAAGACTACAAAGAAATCAAAGAAGAGCAAGAAGTCTCGCAAATAGTCTTTCGAAAAACAGCGATATCTAGAAGAAGATAAGCTGTTTTTCTTTGTCTGATTTTTATTTCAATTATCCTTGAAATATGATAAAGTAGGTCAATTATGGCGTTTATATTGAAGAATATCTTCGGAGATCCCAACAAGAAAGCCCTCAAGACCTATGCGCCTATCGTAGCGAAGGTCAACGCTTTCGAATCTGCTATTTCTGCATTGTCAGACGAAGCTCTCAAAGCGAAGACCCCTGAGTTCCGAGCTCGTCTAGCAAAAGGCGAGACTATCGATGCTATCCTGCCCGAAGCTTTTGCTGTTGTGCGTGAAGCTTCTAGGAGAACTCTCGGACAGAGACATTTCGATGTACAGCTCATCGGAGGAGCGATCTTACATAATGGAAATATTGCCGAGATGCGTACAGGTGAAGGTAAGACTCTCGTGGCAACACTTCCTGCATATCTCAATGCTCTTGGCGAACAAGGAGTAGGAAAAGGGGTGCATATAATCACGGTGAATGACTATCTCTCACGTCGTGATGCAGTATGGATGGGTCAGATCTACTCAGCTCTGGGACTGTCAGTAGGGGTGATCAATTATGAGTCTTCATTTATATACGATCCTGCTCATACGGACAAAGACAAGGAGCTTGATAAGAAGCGTGATGACACTGGAGCTTTCCATGTCGTCCACGAATTCCTCCGACCAGTCTCTCGTCGTGAAGCATATGCAACAGATATTACCTATGGTACGAACAATGAATTCGGTTTCGATTATCTCCGTGACAATCTCGAATACGAAGAAAGCAATCTTCGTCAGAGAGAGTTCAATTATGCCATCGTGGATGAGATCGATTCTATCCTCATAGATGAAGCTCGCACACCACTCATTATTTCTTCACCGACTACAGATTCGGAGAATCTCTATCAAGTATTTTCTAGTATTGCAAATGACTTATCTGAGACAGTCGACTATACCAAGGATGAGAAACATAAGTCCATTGCCCTCACGCCAGCAGGAATAGAAAAAGTGGAGAAAAAACTTGGCATTGGAAATATCTATACAGAAAAAGGAATAAAATATGTGCATCACCTCGAGACGGCTGTGCGAGCCAAGGCACTTTTCCATCTCAATAAAGAATATGTGGTCAAGGAGGATCAGATCGTCATTGTCGATGAATTTACCGGACGACTCCAACCAGGACGCCGTTGGTCAGAAGGTCTTCATCAGGCTATCGAAGCCAAGGAAGGTGTGACAGTGCAGAAAGAATCTCGCACATTTGCCTCGATCACATTTCAGAATTATTTCCGTCTCTACAAGAAACTTTCTGGTATGACTGGTACAGCCGCCACATCGAGTGAGGAATTCTACAAAGTCTATGGTCTAGACACTATCATCGTTCCTACGAATAAAAATATCACTCGCAAGGATCATAACGACTTCATCTTTCAGACAGAGCTTGGAAAATTCAAGGCTATTGCTCGCAAGGTCAAGGAACTCAATCAGAAAGGTCAGCCAGTGCTTGTTGGTACAGTATCGATAGAGAAGAACGAAGTGCTTTCACAATTCCTAAAGGCTGAAGGCGTTCCACATGAAGTCCTCAATGCAAAGAATCATGAAAGAGAAGGAGAAATAATCGCGCAAGCGGGTAAAAAGGGAGGTGTTACTATAGCTACGAACATGGCTGGTCGCGGAGTGGATATCAAGCTCGGAGGAAATCCTGGGAGCGTGGGTATGTACGAAGAAGTGAAATCTGTCGGTGGTCTCTTCGTCCTCGGTACAGAGAGACATGAAGCGAGACGCATCGACAATCAGCTCCGTGGACGATCTGGAAGACAGGGCGATCCGGGAGAGACACAGTTCTTCATCTCACTAGAAGATTCTCTCATGCGAGTATTCGCAAGTGATACCGTGAAGAATCTCATGGGCAAGCTCGGCGTGCGTGATGATGAGGCGATCGAGAATCGTATTATTACGAAATCTCTCGAGAGTGCACAGTCGAAAATCGAGGGGTTCAATTTTGACTCTCGCAAGCATATCCTCGAATATGATGATATTCTCAATCATCAGCGCAAGACTATATATGAGCGTCGCAGAGCTATTCTCATAGGGGATTATGATATGGTTGAAACGCGGTTCATGGAAGTTGTCGGTGACAATACTGATCTCAAGAAAGTAATAGAAGAGAAGATCACTCTCATGGGTCGTGAGCGATTCCTCCAGACTGCGCGTCAGCTCATGCTCCAAGCTATCGATATGTTCTGGGTTGAACATCTCGAGGTCATGGACTATACGCGTTCGAGTGTGAATCTCCGTGCATATGGTCAGCGCGATCCTCTAGTCGAGTACAAGAGAGAGGGACTAAGACTTTTCAAGGAAATGCAATCCGCCATCGATACTCAGATTATAAATCTCATACCTCATATGGGTGCAGGTATGGCCAATCCAGAAGCGGTGCAATTGCAAGAAGTGCATGATCAAGCTCAAGAAATAGGTAGTGGGGATGGCAATGCAAATATTCAAAATCAATCCGTATTGAAAAAATCAGAAGTTGGAAGAAATGAACTTTGTCCATGCGGAAGTGGCAAGAAGTATAAGAAATGTCATGGGAAGTAGGATATCAGTATACACATATTCAATATGAGCCCTACCATATTTATCATCTTCGGAATCACAGGTGACCTTTCTCTCCGCAAGCTTCTTCCGTCTCTCCTTAACCTCTATGTGAACAAGCGTCTTCCAGAAAAATTCGCTATTGTCGGTTTTTCTCGTCGTACATTCACCCGCGAGGAATTTCGTGAATACATCCGCGAACACATGAAGGTAAGATCTGGTGAATATCACGAAGAAGATATAAAGCACTTCATTGATCATATGTATTATGAACAAGGATTCTTCGACATAGGAGCTTCGTATGCGAACCTTGCCATGAGACTGAAGATTATCGACGATGGTTTCCATCAATGTTCGAACAAACTCTTTCATCTAGCCGTCGCCCCATCATTCTATGAGACAATACTCGAACATCTCTCTAATTCTGGATTGACCATACCTTGTGGAGGAAATGAAGGCTGGACTCGTGTACTCGTGGAGAAACCTTTCGGTCATGATATAGAGACAGCGCGCAAGCTCGATAAGAGACTGGGACAACTCTTCGATGAAGAGCAGATATTCCGCATCGATCATTATCTCGCAAAGGAAGCTTTGCAGAATATCATGGCGTTTCGATTTACCAATACAATATTCGAACCGCTATGGAGTGGAGAACATATAGAAGCTGTTCATATCAAGCTTCTAGAAAAGAATGGTATAGAAGGTCGTGGTGGATTCTATGATGATATAGGAGCTTTGAAGGATGTCGGACAGAATCATATACTTCAGATGCTTGCTCTTGTAGCTATGGAACCACCAGAAAGTTTCGATGCTATATCTATAAGAAAGCAACGGGCCAAACTCATCAGCAAATTAAAACTTATGACGGCGAAAAATGTCGGTGATTATGTCATACGAGGACAATATGAAGGATATGCGAATGAAAAGGGGGTCAAGAGGAATAGCAGAACAGAAACATACTTCCGTGTTGAAGCGCATATTGATTCTCCTCGTTGGAAGAATGTACCTTTCTATCTAGAAAGTGGCAAGGCTCTTTCTGAATCGAAATCAGAAATTGATGTATATTTTAAAAATGAAAAATCAAAGATTCACGGGGGGATGCCGGATCTTTCGCAGAATATTCTCACATTTCGCATACAGCCAGACGAGGGTATCAAGATTCGCTTCTTCGTGAAGACTCCTGGTTTCGATATGAAAGTGGCGCCGAAAACGCTCAAGTTCAAGTACAGCGACAGTCCAACATTTCAGGAATTACCTGATGCTTATGAGAGAGTCCTCTACGACGCTATCATGGGGGATCAAACTCTCTTCACGAGTACAGAGGAAGTTCTCCAAGCATGGAAATATATAACTTCAATTGTGCAATCTTGGAGTTCATTGCCACTCATGACTTATAAAAAGGGTTCGGATACTGTGATATAATTGCAATATTACATAAGATGTATAAGTTTTTCATACTAGTATTTTTTCTAGCAGGATCTGGATTGACTGCATATGCCCAGTCTACTCCTATTCTGAATGCTGGTCTTGTATCAGATATATGGTATTCATCTTCTTCTGTTACAGAGGGAGATATAATAAAGATATATAGCGGGGTCTACAATAGTTCACAGAGTAAGGTCACTGGTATGGTTACGTACTTTGTTGATGCCATAGAAGTTGGCAAAACGACATTTTCTTCTGAGCCTAAGAGTCTCATACAGATAGAGACTGGATGGACTGCCACTGCTGGCGATCATAAGGTCAAGGTGAAGATCAGCACTTCTACAGCTAACCTTGCTCAAATAGAGAGCAATGAAGAATGGTTATCTGTCCAAAAGAAGATTACAAAAGAGAGTGTGCAGAAAGATGTACAATCTGTGGTGAAGAAGGCTGTGGCTACGATTGATCCCATAGCAGAAAAGATTGCAGATAATATAGATGGTCTGAAGGATAAGCTCGGCGTGGATACTGTAGTGGGGAATTCGACAAGCACCGATAGAGATAAGAGAAAAATAACAGATTCAGATTTATCAAAAGTAAACAAAATAAAGAATAAAGTTCTGGGAGGACTCATCGATGGGTCTAGCTATATTGTCAGACATTGGATATGGAGTATTCCTGTGATTATCCTTCTCTACTTTATTATTAGGAGAAGGAGAGAAAAGAAAAGTTGGTGGTAGGGAATAAGCGGGAGGTTTTATAAATTATATACATAAGGTCAGATACATATTGCATTATTTACTTCATCATGATAATCTATTGCACAGACCATGAAAAATATGGATCCTCTGCAACGCTTCAAAGCGTGTTGGTATGTAGAAGTCACATTCCTTGGCGCCACAGTGTCCTATGAATTCATCAAGGAAGTAGCGGAGGTTCTCAGCTTTGCAGTACATCAGGTGGTGTCTCGGTGCAATCGAAAGTTTGATACCGCCCCCTGCAACAGGACGTACACAGGCCTTAAGGACCTGTGAGAACCTTGTTTCCCCGATTAACTAAACTCAAAAGTGAAGACCGTCGCGTGTACGCGTGGCGGTCTTTCTATTTTAGGTATTTTATAAGGGGATACGAGTGGTATTGACAGACTTATACGAGTGTGCTAGCTTGTTTGACAGATAGCAATCTGTATTGTTATTTAGCCATAACATAAATAAAATGGCTCTTTGTAATAAATAAACCAAACAGGTATAAACGCCTTGGGGAAACCCTAAAGACGAAGGATACGTACAATGAAACTGTTACGATTCACCCTGGTCGCGCTTTCGCCTGGCCTTCTCTTGAACCCTGCGACTCCGGAACTCCTGGATACGTTGCGGACCAAGAAGCCGGTGCAAAAACGTACCGATTGGACCGTTGAAGCCGAAGCTGGCACGAGGCTCTACCGTTCGGAAGAAGGCAAAATGGGCCTCCTGGCAAGTCCCGTCCGCTACCGTCGGGTAGAGTCTGGAGCAACAAGAATTTTTCTTGTCGCTATACTATCAGGCCCAGTGTTGTCCCGCAGTCTAGCGTCCGTCAGTGTAAACTAATGCCAAGTCTTGTCCGTCACACCGTTCCAATGAGCGTGAGGTATTTATCTTTCGCTTTCTCAATTGCCGTGCCGCAGCGTGCCGTTCAGTGCTCTGTAGTAAAGCGTGGTTCGGAGCGGTTGATCGTAATAGATCAACCGCTTCTTCTTTTTATTTCCACATGATAGACTCATTCCATGTCCCTATCCATCGGCATCGTCGGTCTCCCAAACGTCGGTAAATCGACACTTTTCAACGCTCTTACGAAAAAGAGTGTGCTAGCCGCCAACTATCCTTTTGCAACTATTGATCCATCTGTAGGAGTCGTTGCTGTTCCGGATGATCGTCTATACAAGCTTGCAGATTTTTCTAAGACACAGAAGATTGTTCCTGCAGTTGTGGAATTTGTCGATATTGCCGGTCTTGTAAAAGGCGCTTCAGAAGGTGAAGGACTCGGCAATCAATTCCTCACCAATATCCGCGAGACAGATGCTATCGCTGAAGTTGTACGTATTTTCGACGATGAAAATATTATTCATGTTGATGGCAAAATAAATCCTATCAGTGATATCGAAGTTATTAATCTCGAACTCATTCTTGCAGACATGCAGACGGTTTCGAAGCGACTCAAGAACCTTATTCCAAATGTAAAGAAGGGAGACAAGATTGCAATCATAGAGAATGAGGCGCTTGCGCGTCTTGATAAAGCATTTCAAGAAGGACGAATGGCACGCACAGTCGTGCTGAATGAGTTCGAGGCACCACTTGTGAAGCAACTCAATCTACTCACAATGAAACCTATACTCTATGTTCTCAATAAGAAAGCAGGTGGACGCAATCTCGATGAGATGAAAGATGAGAGATTCACGGCACTTATAGAATTTATGAAAAAGACGAATTCGAATTATGTCATTGTCGATGCAAAAATAGAGGAAGATCTAAAGGATATGGTCGGAGAAGAAAAAGACATGTTTCGAACAGAGCTCGGAGGTAAGGACGATGGTATCAATGATTTAATTAAAGAAGGTTACAAGATGTTGAACCTCATCACTTATTTTACAACTGGAGAAAAAGAGACACGGGCATGGACAATTATAAATGGTTGGACAGCGCCACTTGCAGGAACGGCTATACATACAGATTTCAAGGATAAATTTATTCGTGCAGAAGTCATAGAATGGGACAAACTTATCGAGGCAGGGTCATTCGGTGTGGCTCGTGAGAAAGGATTGCTACGCACAGAAGGGAAGGAATATGTGGTGAAGGATGGGGATGTGATGGAGTTTAGGATTTAGCTACTCCCACCAACCCATATTGCCTCTACTTGTGAAAAATGGTAACCTAATCCCGTATGCGTTTTCGACAGCACTGTAATCATTACCAAACCTCTCATAACGGAGGTCGCCAGTACAGGGCTTGTTCATTCTTCCACAGATTGGCACATTTCTTTTGGTGGAATCGAATATAGCCTTCCATCAGTCTTACCAGACAAAATCAGAAGAACGATAGTTCAACAGAAGCCTGCGTCTCACGACAGCGGGTTTTTTTATTATTCGACTATTACTCTCCGTATTACTGTATTATCCTTTCAAAATCTAGCACCTTTCAATCATTTATTGTATGATGTGAGCATTATGAAACCTTATAATCATGAGGAGATAGAGAAGAAGTGGCAGAAATATTGGGAATCGAAGAAGATATATCGAGCAAAGGACCAGAACAAGACTGAAGAGGGCATGAAGAAATTCTTCGGTCTGATTGAATTCCCATTTCCTTCTGGAGATGGTCTGCATGTAGGACATATACGTAGCAATACAGCGATGGATGTCATCTCTCGCAAGCGAAGAATGGAAGGCTACAATGTTCTATATCCTATAGGTTGGGATGCTTTCGGACTTCCTACAGAGAACTATGCTATCAAGACTGGCTTACAACCAGCTATTGTGACGAAACAGAATAGTGATACATTTCGCCGTCAGCTCAAAGCCCTCGGTTTCTCATTTGACTGGTCTCGCGAAATCAATACCAGCGATCCAAAATACTACAAGTGGACACAATGGATCTTTCTTCAACTTCTTAAGAATGGTCTGGCATACAAAAAGAAAATGGCAATCAATTGGTGCCCGAAGGATCTCATCGGTCTTGCAAATGAGGAAGTTGTAGATGGCAAGTGTGAACGCTGTGGAACTCCTGTTGAGAAAAAAGAAAAAGAACAATGGATGCTCGCTATTACAAAGTATGCAGAGCGTCTCGACAAAGACCTCGATGATGTTGACTATCTCGAGCGAATAAAAATCCAGCAGAGGAATTGGATAGGGAAGAGCGAGGGAGCAGAAATCGATTTCTATATCGATACTCACAAGGTCACCGTCTTCACCACACGACCTGATACCATATATGGAGCAACATATTTAGTCCTTTCTCCAGAGCATCCATTAGTCAATACTTTCGATATAGAAAACAAGATTGAAGTAGAAAAATATAAAGCAGAGGTCAAGAAGAAGACAGATATAGAACGAACTGCGGTAGATAAAGAAAAGACAGGAGTGCAATTGAAGGGGGTATATGCTGTGAATCCTGCAAATAAAGAAAAGATCTCTGTATGGATTGCAGACTATGTCCTCATGGACTATGGAACAGGATCTATCATGGCTGTTCCTGCGCATGATGAGAGGGATAGACAGTTTGCAGAGAAATATTCATTACCCATCAAAGAGATTGTTCTTGAAGATAAAAAAGAGATGATAGAAAAGTATGGAAGGCCAATAACAAAATTCAAACTCCGCGACTGGGTCTTTTCTCGTCAGCGTTATTGGGGGGAACCAATACCTGTGGTGCATTGTGATGCTTGCGGTATCGTGCCACTTCCAGAAAAAGATCTTCCACTCAAACTGCCAAAGGTAAAGAATTATAAGCCTACAGAAACAGGGGAATCGCCTCTTGCAAGTATTACAAAATGGGTCAATACGAAGTGTCCGAAGTGTAAAGGCAAAGCTCGTCGAGAGACGGATACCATGCCGAACTGGGCAGGTTCGAGTTGGTACTACCTCCGCTATGTCGATCCTACGAATAAAAAGACTTTTGCTGATGCGAAAAATCTAGCATATTGGACTCCTGTGGATTGGTACAATGGAGGAATGGAGCATACGACGCTTCATCTACTCTACTCACGTTTTTGGCATAAATTCCTATATGATCAAGGTCTCGTACCGACCAAAGAACCATATATGAAGCGCACATCGCACGGCCTTATCCTCGCAGGAGGTGGTGAGAAAATGTCTAAATCGGTAGGGAATGTGGTTAATCCAGATTCTATTATTGCAACCGTTGGGGCGGATGCCCTTCGTGTGTATGAGATGTTCATGGGACCATTCGATCAAGCAATAGCATGGGATGAGAATGGTATTGTAGGTACGCGTCGTTTCATAGAGAAGGTCTGGAAATTACAAGATAAAGTTTCTAAAATCACAGATCAAACAGACAGTATCGATATAGAAAATATCTTGCACAAGACAATAAAGAAAGTTTATCAGGATATAGAAGAAATGAAGTTCAATACTGCAATTAGCGCACTTATGATCGTTACCAATGAACTAGAGAAACAAGAGAAGATTTCAAAAAATAATTACGAAATAATCTTGAAACTTGTCGCACCATTTGCTCCACATGTGGCGGACGAGCTATGGAGTATCATGGGGAATAAGACATCGATACACACTGCAGAATGGCCAGTATTCGATCCTGCGAAGATCGTCGCAAAAAGTGTTCGTATCAGTGTGCAGGTTAATGGAAAATCTCGCGCAAGTTTCGAAATCGATCCAGATGCAAGCGATGAGACGCTTAAAAATATGGCTCTATCTATACCTGAAATCAAGAAATGGGTAGATGGAAAGGAGTTGAAAAAAGTCATTATTATCAAAGGAAAGCTCGTTAGTCTAGTAGTATAAAATGATCTATATAGGATAGAAACTTGCAATAGAGTTGACTTATATTCAATAAGGTGATAAAACTTACTTATACAAATAAACACATGTCAACAATAACTTTCAAGCCAAAGCAGTCGACAAAGAAATTGCTCGCAGTCCTTCCGGATCGAGCTCGCGATGTTCTCATCAGCAGGTATGGTCTCGGCAAGAATACACAGAAGATGACTCTCGACGCTATCGGTAAGAATTATGGTATCACTCGTGAACGTGTACGTCAGATTGAGAATTATGCTATTACCAATATCCGAAAGTCAGATGCGTATAAATCTGAAAAGATTGTATTTTCAGAAGTGGAGAATCTCATTCATTCTCTCGGAGGTATCGTGGTAGAAGATGATTTCCTTGGTTCCGTTTCAAAAGATACTTCTCTTCAGAATCATATTAACTTCCTTCTCGTCATCGGAGATACATTCAAGAAGCGAAAAGAAGATGATGATTTCAAACATCGATGGCATGTGAATGAAGCTCTGGCAAAACAGGTTGAAGAATCACTCCGCAAGCTCTATGCTAGTCTCAGTATGAATGACCTTCTTCCGGAATCAGAAATGGTTGAGAAATTTCTTTCTCATCTAGAGGGTGTATCCGAGAAGTATAAGAATCAAGAGATTATGCGTCGATGGCTTTCACTATCTAAAGCTGTAGGAAAGAACGCTATCGGTGAATGGGGTGTTGCGCATTCTCCAAATGTGAAAACAAAAGGAATGAGAGACTACGCTTTTCTAGTTATTCGTAAGCATGGATCACCTATACACTTCAAGGAAGTTGCAAAGCAGATAGGTATCATATTCAAACGCAAAGCTCATGTTGCCACAACACACAATGAACTCATCAAAGATCCACGATTTGTACTCGTCGGTCGAGGACTCTACGCACTTGCAGAATGGGGATATATGTCTGGTGTTGTAAAGGATGTTATCAAGAAAGTACTTGATAAGAGCGGACCACTCTCAAAGGAAGAGATAATAGAGAAAGTTTTGAAGGAGCGTTATGTAAAAGAAAACACCATAATGGTCAATCTTCAGAATCAAAAGTATTTCAAGAAAGATAAAGAAGGAAGATATACACCGGTATCTCTCTAATCCCTCCTTTTGTTATAGGCGTTATCTGAGTTATAATAATAGGTAATATGATCCGCTTCAGCGATTATCTACCTCTACTCATTTCACAATTCAATACCATGGTATTGCCACAGGTCTACAATACACTTGTGGTTATATCTATGCCTGCGCTAGTTGGCATACTCTTTCTTATATTCTGGCCAATGTGGGTAAACTATGTGAGATCGTATAAGATATCAAAGACTAAATATGTGGTGTTCGAAATCAGACTTCCAAAAGAGACTATAAAATCTCCAAAAGCGATGGATCTTCTTCTCCATGCTCTACACAATACTTCAGATGGATCGAATCTAAAGCAGTACTGGTATGGTGAGACGCGTCCATGGTATTCCCTCGAGATTATTTCTATTGAAGGACAGGTAAAGTTCATGATGTGGGGAGAGGCCGCACGAAAAGTGGGTATGATGTCTGCGCTCTATGCTCAGTTTCCTGGGATTGAGGTAAAGGAAATCGAAGACTATACCAAGGGCGTGCATTATGATGCAAAGACGATGAAGGTTTGGGCCGCAGAGTTCGAACTTACAAAGTCTGATCCATATCCCATAAAGACATATATAGACTATGGCCTCGACAAAGATCCAAAGGAAGAATTCAAGGTTGATCCACTTGTGCCAGGAATAGAGTTCCTGGGTAATATTGGCGCGAATCAACAAGTATGGATACAGTTTCTCATTCGTGCACACAAAGCTGAGCAGACAAAGAAAGGGACATGGTTCCAGAAGACAGATGATTGGAAAGATGCAGCACAAGCAGAAATGGATAAGATCATGAATCGTGATCCGAAGACGAAGAGTGTCAAGGTAAAAGAAGAAGAGAAAGCCGCGCCGGTGATGTTGAATGATTATGAAGATGAAGCTGTGAAAGCAATCAGTCGCAGTATATCGAAACTCCCATTCGATACCATCATTCGCACACTATATATAGCAAAGAAAGAAGACTTCGATACGCCATTTGGTATGGGGGGCATCATTTCGTTTTTCAAAAACTTTAGCAGTGAGAGTCTCAATGGATTCAAGCCGAAGAAGAAATGGACACCGACACTAGACGCTCCGTGGAAGGATTATAAGGACAAGAAGAGAAACATCTATGCAGAGATCGGAATCATGGCGTATAAGATGCGATCAGGATTCTATCCACCATTTGAGAGTTCTTGCAATGTATTCAATACTGAAGAATTAGCAACAATGTATCATTTCCCTGGTTCTGTATCTACGACACCTACACTCGATCGTGTACCATCGAAGAAAGGGGAAGCTCCTGCAAATCTTCCTGTATAATATTTCCCTATGTCTATTACACCGAAACGATTATTCATAAGATCAATATCAATAGTTATTGCTGTAATGGTAGTAGTTATTGCCTATAATATTCAACCACCGAGCAATTTTCCTGCAGATATAAAAATCCATGTTGGAAAAGATGAGACTCTCATGTCTGTCGCCAATAATCTTGAAAAGAAAGATGTTATCAGATCTCCATTGTTATTCAAGATTGCGGTCATTACGTTAAATGGTACAAAGAGTAAGTATAGAAGCGTTACAGAGGGTGTGTACCTATTCCATAATCCTGTAAGTGTTTGGAATGTGGCTTATAGAATAGTGAAAGGTGATCAGGGATTGCAGAAAATAAGAGTGACAATACCCGAAGGTTCTACGGCGAGAGATATAGCGTGGATTATGCTCAAAAGTATTCCTGATTTCAGCGCTCCATATTTTTTGAGAATAGCAGAACCACATGAGGGATATCTTTTTCCTAGCACCTATTATTTTTATACCGATACATCTGCAGACGAGGTGCTCAATACTCTGCTCAAGACTTTCGATAAGATGTTGAAGTCTAATTCTCTATTTGATGGATTATCCGAGAAAAAGAAAAGAGATATAGTCATTATGGCTTCTATTGTAGAAGAAGAGGCTACGGCCAGTATCGACCGTGCTCTCATAGCGGGAGTGCTTTGGAAACGTATCGAGATCGGTATGCCCCTTCAGGTAGATCCTCCACTGGCATATATAACTGCAAATACTACTGGTTATATCACGATAAAGGATACTCAGATAGATTCACCATACAATACATATAAATTCAAAGGACTACCAAAAGCGCCAATATCGAATCCTGGAATAGATGCATTGAAAGCGACATTGAATCCTACAAAAAGTCCGTATTTATTTTATTTGTCAGATAAAAAAGGAATGATGCATTATGCCGAGACATATGAGAAGCATTTAATAAACAAATATAAATGAAAGTCTTCGTCGGAATGTCAGGAGGAGTAGATAGTTCAGTCTCTACGGCTTTACTAAAGAAAGCTGGTCATGAAGTGACGGGGGTCTTCATAAAAGTCTGGCAACCAGAGTGGCTTGCAGACATGTCTATATGCACATGGCGTGAAGATCGTCTCGACGCTATGAGAGTAGCTGCAAAATTGGAAATTCCATTTATCACTCTCGATCTCGAGAAAGAATATAAAGAAGAAGTGGTTGATTATATGATTCGCGAGTATCGCGCTGGAAGAACTCCAAATCCAGATATGATGTGCAATCGCTATGTAAAGTTCGGAGGTTTCTACACTTGGGCTATGGGACAGGGCGCTGATTCCATCGCCACAGGGCATTATTGCAAGAGTGATAATGGAAAACTGATCATGGGAGATGATCAGAATAAAGATCAATCATATTTTCTTTGGACACTGACGAAAGAACAGATAGAAAAAACACTTTTTCCTGTAGGATCAATAGAAAAATCGGAAGTGCGAAAACTCGCAAAGAAATTTGATCTACCGACTGCTGACAAAAAGGATAGTCAAGGACTTTGTTTTATAGGAAAGATCGATGTGAAGGAATTTCTCAAACATTATATAGATACGAAACCAGGTGAAGTACTCGATAGCTCAGGAAAAGTCATCGGACATCATGATGGCGCTTTCTTCTATACCATAGGTGAGCGTCATGGATTCATCATTACCGAGAAGACTCCAAATGATGAACCATATTATGTTATTTCGAAAGATATAGAAAATAATACTATTACTGTTGCTCATAGGATTGAGACCGAATCATATGGAAAGAAAAAAGTTATATTAGAACAAGTCAATTGGATATCAGGGATTGATCCATCAGCAGGAACACTTTTGAAAGCTCGATCAAGATATCGCGAACAGCTACAGGATGTCAAAATCATCGACTCGAAGACTGTTGAATTTGGTGAACCTCAGATGACACTTTCATCTGGACAATCTCTGGTTGTATACGATGGCGTTATATGTCTCGGCGGTGGTATAATCTCGGCATGAATAAGATAATTACAATTCTCAAAGCGGATGGAACACGAGAAGTATTCGATGAAGCGAAGCTTGCCGACTCTCTTCGTAATTCTGGTGGAGATGAAGCTCTCATAGAGCGTATTGTCCATTATGTAGAGAAGGAAATACGCGATGGCATGCCGACAAGTGAAATATACAAACATGCTTTCACACTTCTCCGTGAACATTCGATGCCTATCGCTATGAAGTATTCGCTTCGCAGGGCGCTTTCGGAGTTCGGTCCCGATGGTTTTCCTTTCGAGAAGTTTATCGCACGAATATTCCAAGCGTGGGGATATGAGACATTGACTGATCAGACAGTATTCGGTGGGTGTGTGGCTCATGAGATGGATATAGTGGCATGGAATAAAGATGAGCTTCATATGGTCGAAGCAAAATTCCATAATGAATTTGGTCTGAAGTCCGACCTCAAGGTTGCTCTCTATGTGAAAGCCCGTTTCGATGATATAAGTGAAAATAAATACAATTATGGAGGTACTATCCGCACTATGAAGCAGGGTTGGCTCATTACCAATACCAAGTTCACTGATCAAGCTGTGAAGTACGGTGAGTGCAAAGGGCTCAAGATGATAGGGTGGAATTATCCGAAGAAAGGAAACTTGCAGGATATAATAGAAGAGCTCGGAATACATCCATTCACTTGTCTAGCTTCACTATCGAATGTACACAAGAAAGCGCTCTTGGAGAAGGGGGTAGTGCTATGCAAAGATATTTCCAATCATCTCGAATATCTAAAGGAGATTCATCTTACAGATGAGCAACAGTCGAAAGTGGTGGAGGAAATAGCGAGGGTTTGCGGGGTGTGATTGTTGAAGGGGAAATAGAAAATAAATCAGCAATATGCTAAACTCTCCTCATGAAATCATCAGAAATACGTAAGCGATTTCTCGCATTTTTCGAGAAGCGTGGACATACTATTATTCCCTCAGCTTCTCTTGTGCCAGAGAATGATCCTACAGTACTTTTCAATACCGCAGGCATGCAACCACTAGTACCATATCTCATGGGCAAGCCACATCCATTAGGAGATAAACTTGCAGATATACAAAAGTGCGTACGCACGACAGATATAGAAGATGTTGGTGACAATACGCACCTGACTTTTTTCGAAATGATGGGGAACTGGTCTCTAGGTAGTTATTTCAAGGAAGAGGCAATCAAATGGAGCTATGAACTTCTCACTTCGAAGACTGAAGGATTCGGTCTAGATCCAGAGAGGCTCTATGTTACAGTTTTCAAAGGGGATGATACTACACCGAAGGATGGAGAGACGGCGAAGATATGGCAGTCGGTCGGCATACCAACTCACAGGATATATTTCAAAGATGCCAGTGCCAATTGGTGGCCAGCGGTGAAAGGGAAAGATACATGGACTGGTCCTACAGGTCCGTGTAGTGAGATGTTCTATGATCTCACTTACGATGGTCTGGGAGACATGACTATCGATGAATATAATAAGGCAGATGATGAACAGAGAGTTGTAGAGATCTGGAATGATGTATTCATGGAATATGAAAAAAAAGACGGTAAGATAGTATCAAAACTCAGTAAGAAAAATGTTGATACCGGCGCGGGTTTCGAACGTATCACTGCTGTGTTACAGGGCAAATCAAATGTTTTCGAGACAGATCTATTCGAAGAGATAATGATAGAAGCGGAGAAGATTACGAACAATATACATTCTCAAAGAATCATCTCTGACCATATGCGTTCATCTGTATTTCTCATTTCAGATGGAGTAAATCCATCGAATACTGATCAAGGATATATATTGAGACGACTTATTCGTAGAGCTGTATTTGCTACTAGCGAGAAGAAACTTTCTAGAGAATCAATCGTAAGATTTGTCGATATTATTGCGAATAAATATGGCGACACATATCCTAGAATAAAATCAGAAAAAGGAAATATTATTACTGAAATTAGTGATGAGTGTCAGAAATTCGAAAAGACTTTAGAAATCGGTGTGAAGGAATACAGGAAAATTGCACAAAATATCGAGATGATATCGGGCACGATCGCACTCAGTCTATATACATCATTCGGTCTACCGATCGATCTTATCAAAGATCTTGCAAGAGAAGATGGGAAGATCGTAGATATTCAGGGTTTCGAGGAAGAATTTGCTAGACACCAATCCCTTTCTCGATCTGGTGCTGAGAAGAAGTTCAGGGGAGGTCTCGCTGATACGAGCGAAATGTCGATCAAGTATCACACAGCTACACACCTCCTTCATCAAGCCCTTCATGATGTTCTCGGTGATGGTGTTATGCAGAAAGGTTCAAACATTACACCAGAGCGTCTCCGTTTCGATTTCACACACTCCATGAAGATGACTGATGAAGAAAAGAAGAAAGTTGAAGATATAGTCAATCAAAAAATCAGGGAAAAATTACCAGTGCAAAACATAGAAATGTCGAAACAGGATGCAGAGAAAACTGGCGCGAGACATTTCTTCGGAGATAAGTATGGAGAGAATGTATCTATTTACTATATAGGTAATGACATGGAACATGCATATTCAAAGGAATTTTGCGGAGGACCACATGTGGATAATATAGGAACACTAGGTCATTTCAAAATCCAAAAAGAAGAAGCTATTTCTCAGGGTGTACGCAGGATAAAAGCTATTCTAGAGTAGAGTATTCGTGTTATAATTGACATATGATTTTCTCAAAAAAAGAAGAGAAAAAAAGAGAAGTAAATAAACTTTCTCTACTCATTGATATTCAAAGCGGTTTGGTTCGAGTTGCTGTTCTCAGACCTAGTGCTGATTTTCCTGCAGAGATCGTGCATAGTGTCTCGCGTCCTGTTGAGGGTGAGATCGAAAAGAGTGGAGATCTGATTATCAAGACGAAGACTATGCTCACCGAGCTTGAGCGTGCTCTCAAGGATTGTATCGATCATGTCAAAATACCTCATGATTCCATCGACACTGTGCATTATGTATTCTCTACACCTTGGATTGTTACACAATCAAGGATTATAAAAAAACAATTCGATACTGATACAGAGGTTACAGAGAAGATGATTCAGGATATTCTCGATAGTGAACGCGTATCGCTTCTCGAGACTTTTAAAAAAGAAAAATTGGACGATACTTATGATTTCGATCTAGTCATCATAGAACAGAAAATATTCGATATGCGTCTCAATGGTTACTCTGTAGAATCTTCTCATGGGAAAAAAGCGCGTACATTTGAGATATCTTTTGCGGTTTCTATGTGTTCGGAAAAAATTATTAAAAAAATACATTCTGTGGTTGCTTCATCCTTGCATGTAAAGAAGGAAGTGCATCATTCAGGTCTATTACTACAATACATTGCATTGAGATCTCTCGTATCCCATGGCGAATATGCTTCGATACATGTCCATGGTGAAATCACCGATTGTATAGTAGTACGAAGAGGCTTGAGTTCTTCAGTCACATCATTTCCATACGGTATTGATACTCTCACGAGGAAACTTTCTAAAATATTGAAAAATACAAAAGAAGCAAGCAATTCACTCATTACTCTCTATGAAGGTAATAAACTCGAAACAAAAGTACAAGAAAAAGTTGGGAAAGCAGTATCCACACTGATCACAGACTGGTACTCTGGTCTCGTGAAGAGTCCAGCTATAACCGGAGCGAACGGCATGCCCCATTGTATATATCTTTCTGTATGTTCATATTCTATACATCATCTTCCTATTTTCAAGAAATTTCTGGAAGAATCTGGTTACGAAGTTCGTATTTTTGAAAAGCATATTAGTGAAGTATATGTCTCCGCACTCTATGATACTTGTAAGTTGTGATATAATAAAATAAATGGATAAGAAATTTGTACAAGATATTATTCCGACGAAACGGAGATCGAGACCGGCGCCCGTATCTCGACATCTCGATGTGGAAGAGGATGAACCTATAGAGAGAGTTCCTATGAAGAGGATACATCGAGGAGACCTACCTCAATCATCTACACGAAGCAAAATACGATTGCCGTGGAAATTTTCTGGAATACTGGTTACATTTTGCGTGATATTCATAGGTGTGGGTATCATCATGGCTGCATTATCACTCCTATATTCGAAAGCTTCTGTTACTATTACACCGAAGAAGGCTATCTTCAGCATTACGGATACTACATTTACCGCAAAGAAAGATATGGCTGCATCAGGTACAACATCTGCTTCGAGCATAACGACAGGACTTATGTATGAGGTATTGACTGTCAATGCCTCAGACAGTCAGACTGCTTCTGCTACAGACGGTCCTCTCATACAGACAAAAGCAAAGGGGATTGTCACCCTCTACAATGAGCAGAAAGTACCACAGAAGATTATTGCAGGGACTCGTCTGTCTAATAATGATGGACTTGTATACCGCACTGCCACTACTGTGACTATTCCAGCCGGCAAGACTACGGGGGCTGGCAATATTACGGTGGGGGTTATAGCAGATCAATCAGGTGCGAACTACAATATGTCTTTTGATAAAGATGAAGTATTCAAAGTAATTGCTTATAAAGGTCAATCAAAATACACAACAGTATATGGAAAGATGAAAGCTATAATCGATGGTGGATATTCTGGTTCAAAAAAGATAATATCACCACAGGTTCAGGCTGATGCTATAAAGACGTTGAAGAATAATGTGAAGGCAAAACTCACTGAACAGTTGGAGCCACTCATTCCAAAAGGATATGTGATGTATGATGGCGCATATACTATAGAATACGAAACCCTCGATCCTGTGTCGAGTGATACAGGTGACGCCATTATCACTGTGAAAGGAGCTCTGTATGGAGTTATTTTTAGAAAAGACACTCTCCTAAAGTCTGTAGCGAAGAGAGAACTAGACAAGGTAACTTCTCCGACATACGATGTTCGTGGTGTGGAAGATCTCACATTCACTATACTTAATTCAAAGGAATTTTCAGCAAAAAAAGGCAATTCTCTCGTTTTCACTCTCAAGGGCCCAGTCACTGTTGTGAGTACTCTGTCTCATGACGCGCTCAAAGCGGAGCTCAAAGGTACTTATCTCAAGGATAGTAATGCGGTATTTGCTCATTATCCTGCCATAGCAAATGCCTATGCCCTCATTACACCATTCTGGATGAGATCATTCCCAAATGACCCTAATAAAATCATCATTGAGATAAAAGAGCCTTAGCCAGACATGGCATGTTGTATTGATTGACTTTTTTAAGCCCTTTTGTTATCATAATTAAACGTGCAAAAATCAGCAACGGACATAGTATATGGAGTCGTGACCGAAGCGTTACCGAATACGCTTTTTCGGGTAAGACTCGATGGTAAGGAAGATGTCGTTATGGCTTATTTAGCAGGAAAAATGAGGATGCATCGAATAAAGGTTCTCATTGGAGACAAGGTTGAGCTCACACTTGACTCCTATGGTGGACGAGCCCGTATTACTAAAAGACTGTAGAAAAGATTTATATAATGAAAGTAAAAGCATCTGTCAAAGCAATTTGTCCAAAGTGTAGTACGGTACGTAGAAAAGGCTACGTATACGTTATTTGTACTGCGAATCCTCGCCACAAGCAGAGACAAGGTTAATCATATTTATTTATGCGTATACTCGGTATAACAATTCCTGATACAAAGCGTCTAGAAATCTCACTCACCTCACTCTATGGAGTAGGTCGTTCACGTGCTCTCCATATTTTAAATACTGCAAAAGTTGATCCTTCAGTAAAAGCAAAAGACCTCACTGTTGAACAGGAGAATGAGATCCGCAAGATTGTCGAAACATATCGTATCGAGGGAGACTTGAAGAGAGAGGTAGCGTCGAACATCAAGCGTCTCAAAGATATCAAGACTTACAGAGGAAGTCGCCATGTAAAGCGTCTACCAGTACGTGGACAAAGAACGAAGACCAATTCTCGCACTCTTCGCGGTAATGTTCGTAAGACTATGGGATCTGGACGAAAGAAAGAAGAGAAGAAATAATAACTGAAACTACTTACATTTATGGCAAAGAAAATAATCACAAAGACAGAAGAGAAGAAAAAAGATGGAACGCCTAGCGCGCCAAAGGCTTCTTCTCGCAAACGTCTAGATGCGGGTATACTTCATGTACAGTCTACCTATAATAATACAAAAGTAATTCTTACTGATAAGGATGGTAATGCTGTGATGTGGTCTTCGAGTGGTTCTCTCGGTTTCAAAGGGGCAAAGAAGGGTACTCCATTCGCTGCCGCAAAGGTGGGCGAGACTCTAGCTCTCAAGGCCGCTAACCTCGGTCTCAAGGAGATCGATGTTGTAGTGAAAGGTGTAGGCTCTGGTCGTGAAAGCGCGATCAGAGGTTTTATTTCTAAAGGGGTCAATATTTCATCGATCAAGGACGCTACACCTGTTCCCCATAATGGACCTCAGGCGAAGAAGCCACGTCGAGTATAGTCCTACTATATATAGAATACATTAATTAATAAACTCTTATGATTATCGGACCAAAATACAAAATAGCGCGAAGACTCGGAGCACCTGTGTTTGAAAAAACACAGACTCAGAAATATGCTATCCGTCTCGGTGAACGCGCTCAGAAACAGGGTCGTCCAAAGGCAAAGAGTGATTTTGGTCTCGGTATGCTCGAGAAGCAGAAAGCTAGATACAGCTACGGCATCACCTCGAAGCAGTTCACAAAGTATGTGAAACAGGCTATAGAGAAGAAAGGTAACTCCGGAGAAATACTGGTCAGAACACTAGAAGGACGTCTCGACAATGTCGCTCTTCGTTCAGGATTTGCTCCTACTCGACAAGCTGCTCGCCAGATGACATCTCATGGACATCTCACAGTCAATGGTAAGATCGTTACCATTCCTTCATACCAAGTCTCTGTTGGAGATGTTATCGGTATCAGAGAGGGAAGCAAGAAAAAGGCTCTCTTTGCAAACCTAGACGAGAAGTTGAAGGTTGTGAAGATTCCTGGATGGTTGAAGTTGAATTTTGATAAGAAGGAAATTACCGTCGATGGCTTGCCACATGCGAACCAGAGTGAGCTCCTATTCAGCGTCGGAGCAGTGCTTGAATTCTTCAGCCGTTAGTACTGGCGAAGGTTCACTTATACATATCACCAATTATTAATAATTTAAAAAAAATATTATGTCTGCACACACAATAATCGTTCCATCAAAGCCTAAGATCATCCGAGAGGATGGGTCTAATGGTATTTATGAAATTGACGGTTTCTATCCTGGATATGGACACACTATCGGTAACTCTCTTCGACGCATTATCCTCTCTTCTCTTCCAGGTGCAGCTGTTACTCAAGTGAAGATCAAGGGGGTTGAACATGAATTCTCTTCTGTGAGCGGGGTGAAGGAAGATGTTATCGCTCTTATCCTAAATCTGAAACGACTTCGTATCAAGCTTCTCACAGACGAACCGCAAGTCATTACTCTCAAGGCAAAAGGGATAAAAACATTGACAGCAGGAGACATAGATGTCCCTGGTCAGGTTGAGATTCTCAATCCAGAACTCGTGATTGCAACACTCACTGATAAAGGAAGTGATATCGATATGGAAATTACAGTGGAGAAGGGTCTCGGCTATGTTGCAAAAGAAGTTCTGATGAAAGATCGTGTCGATATTGGGACAATATCAATCGATGCTACATTTACCCCTATTCGTAAGGTTAATTATGAGGTGGAAAATATGCGTATTGGTGATCGTACCGATTTCAATCGACTTCGTATTTCTATAGAAACAGACGGCACTCTCACTCCACAGGAAGCTCTCGAGAGTTCTATTCTCCTCATGATCAGTCAGTTGAAGTCCATCGTAGGATTCAAGGAAGAAGAAGTCGTTGCTCCAGTCAAAGAAGAAGAGAAAGAAGTTTCTACTAGCGCAGGAAAGGGTGAACTAGATGTAGAGTTCATGAAGACTCGCATAGATGCTATTGGACTATCTCCTAGAACAGTGAAGTCTCTCGCCAATGCCAATATCCGAACTATTGGTGGACTTGCTCGAAAGAAGGAAGTTGATATACTCGATATTGAGGGACTAGGAAGCAAGGGAATACAGGAGATAAAGAAAGTGCTTGCTCAATATAATATAACCCTCAAATAATACTGAATAATTACTCCAATGAGACATCATTCATCAAAAAGAAAATTCGGCCGAGAAATGACACAGAGAGACGCGCTCATGCGTTCCCTCGCACGCAATCTCGTGAATGAAGGTCGCATCACGACCACTCTCGCGAAGGCGAAGTCACTGCGACCATTCGTTGAAAAACTAGTGACGAAAGCGAAGACTGGCACACTAGCATCACGACGCATTGTATTATCAAGAGTGCATGGAGAGCCAGAGACCAAGGCGCTTTTTGATACTATTGCAAAGAAATACACGGATCGTTCTGGTGGTTATCTCCGTATAGTGAAGCTTCCTCGTCGAGAGCTTGACGCAGCCCCTATGGCTATGATTGAATTCGTATAAGGGCACACTTATCTTAAGATAATACATTTCATATGAATAAAACTTACATTATCGACGCGCAGGGAAAGAAGATGGGAAGAGTAGCGAGCCAAGCTGCTGTATATCTCATGGGTAAAAATTCAGTGAAATTTGCTCGCAATATCGCTCCAGAGGTAAAAGTTTCTATAGTGAACTGCTCGAAAGCGAATATTGATTCAAAAAAGAAAGATAATAAAGAATATGTCACATTCACTGGATTCCGCGGAGGTATCAATACAGAGAAGCTTGGAGCGTTGATCGAACGCAAGGGTGTGACCGAAGTATTCAAGCGTGCGGTTACTCGTATGCTTCCATCTAATAGTCTTCGCAAGGCCATGCTCAAGAATTTAACTATCACTGAATAATTTTTATGACACCTATCAAACCTACAACATCAGATCGATATATAGAGACTGTCGGACGTCGCAAGACTTCCATTGCTCGTGTGCGCATCACACCAGCTACGAAGACTACTTATGAGATCAATGGTAAGACTCTAGAAGAATATTTTCCAACTCGACAGCTACAGATCACAGCACAGGAAGCTTTTGCCTCTTCGAAACTCACGACAACCAAGTTCAAGCTCACAGCATTGCTCAAGGGTGGAGGTATCAGCTCTCAAGCAGACGCTCTAAGACATGGTATAGCTAGAGGGCTTATAGAATATGATATAGAACTCCGAGGTAAGCTCAAGAAAGCAGGATTCCTCAAACGAGATCCTAGAGCAAAAGAACGCCGAAAGTTCGGTCTCAAGAAAGCTCGCAAGGCTCCACAGTGGAGTAAGAGATAAATTTATAAAAAAAGAAACCGCATTTGCGGTTTTTTTATTGCAAATTTTTATTTTATACGTATACTGATTCTATATGAATGAAGATGAAATAAAAGTAGAAGCTGACGAAAATCTCGATGATTCTGTGGTCGCCGAAGAGTCTCTCCAAGATACGATAAAGAACCTTCGCGAGAAGCTCAAAAAAGCTATTGCTGAAAAACAAGAGTACCTAACTAACTGGCAGAAGGACAAGGCTGAGTTTATCAATGCTCGTAAGCGAGATGAACAATCACAGAAGGAGTTTATAAAATACTCAAACGAGGGATTGATCTCCGAGCTTTTCCCTGTGCTCGACAGTTTTAATATGGCAATGGGGAATAAGGAGGTATGGGAGAAGGTGGATAAGAATTGGCGTAATGGTGTAGAGTATATTGCAAGCCAGCTCAAGAAAGTTCTCGAAGATCATGGACTTACGGAGATTGATCCTATTGGTCAGAAATTTGACCCTATGCGTGACGAGGCTATAGAGGATGGAAAAGAGAGTGATATTATCACAACTGTCATACAGAAAGGATATTCTCTCAATGGAAAGATTGTGAAGGCGCCGAAGGTGAAGATTGGAGAGGTGCAGAAATAAGATTGACTTTTTAGATAACCGGTATATACTTTCAGTATGATACACGTGAGGATAACTTCCTCCTTCGACATTGTAGTCGATAGCGCGTGTCCATCAAAAGCCCTTCGGGGCTTTTGTTGTTAATGAGACTCGGAGCGGTGCATGATGCTATAAAAATGTTTAGGTCCTTTATTTATCTGTCTAACAACTACACGAATTTTTCTATCAACCGCAAGAGCATAGGTAAGACCCCAGTACTTGATCTCATCGCCATTACTTTTTTCGCTCCTAAGGTCACAGACCGAATTTTTGGAGGAGATGACTTCCGTAGCAAGAGGTAGCAAGGTAAGACGATCGAGTACTTCTTTTCTTGGACGCATCCTTCCCTTGCGTTCAAAATGGTTGAATCCATGTCTGTTGAACACAATGACCTCATTTTCCAAATGAGGACATTTGACCGGCAAGTATTTTAGGTATCTTTCATGAGCTTTCCTTACTTTTATATGATATTCTTCGTCATTCATTCCACAAGCATACAGAAGCGAGATAAAATTCTGATAAAATAAACATAAAATTTAGATAAAATTTCAATTACACGATAGAAAATGATGTTGCTGGAAGTGGCACTTGTGTTTTCAAATGATGAAAATAGATCTGGACAACTTCGTCAAAACAGATATAATACAACCATGTTAACCCCGTATTCTCGCTCACAATTTGTCACGAAAATACTGACCTCTCCATCCGGTGAGAAGTTCTCAGTTGTCTTTCTCGTTGCTCTCGTAAATGGAGAAGTGAAGGCACAGATGGTTTCTGCGACGCTAGTATCCGTCGAAAAGCCTGCTTCAGTATGCCTCCCTATTTCTTCTACGAAATCTCCTACGACTTTTACATATACCCCTTCTTCTACACAAAAGATTTCACTCTTTGATTCTCTTTTCTTTTTCAATAGCCAACCGACCCGCGCGCCGTCTCTTCAGATATGTTTTCTATCCACTTTAGTTAACTAAAGTGTCGAGAAAAGAAGTAGTGAGAAAAGAGTTCATTAAAAATTGACAAATAGATAAAAGAAAACAGCACCGATCGGGGTGCCATCTGTAAGTTTTAACAAGGCTTACAACTTGGGTAGAATACTACCATTTGGCTCTCTTGAATTTATCCCAAAAGATGTCATCCAAGATGCGGAATGCCAAGAAGCCTAAGGCTACAAGGAATGATTGAGCAGGAGTCCTGCCCCAACTTTGCAATGCGACACTAAGGATTGTCGCGAAACAAAGAGCTTGAAGGATCTTCACGAATGTGTTTTTTGATAGGTACTTGAAACTCAGACTACCCACAAGTAAGAGAGCCACGGCAATCCACTGATTTGTACTAAGTATATTCATGTTGAATTGTGGTTTGAAAGGATACAAAGCGTGAGTGCCTTGCGATTCCTTACTGCCACAATCCAACTTTTCGAAGAACTAAAATTATTGGTATTGTAGCACGCTTATTACCTATTTGTCAAGTTACCAAAAATTCTCATTAAATTAGCCCCGAATTACCCTAAATTAACAACCCAAAATAACAAAAAAAACATGAGTAAAATTATCGGAATCGATCTCGGTACCACCAACTCTGCCATCGCAGTGATGGAAGGAGGAGTACCAAAAATACTTGAGAACGCTGAAGGTGCTCGCACAACTCCTTCCATCATTGCTCAGTCAAAGACTGGCGATCGAATGGTAGGTCTACTCGCGAAGCGACAAGGTGTTACCAATCCAAAAAATACAATTTATCAGATCAAGCGCTTTATCGGCCACAACTTCGACGATCCAGCAGTACAGAAAGACCGCGCGTCTGTGCCTTTCGATATGCAGAAGTCAGCAACCGGAGGCATCGAAGTAAAGATGGGAGAAAAATGGTACAGACCAGAAGAAATCTCTGCAATGATACTTACAAAGCTTAAGAATGACGCAGAAGCTCGTATAGGAGAAAAGATCACAGAAGCAGTCATCACAGTTCCTGCGTATTTCAACGATGCTCAGCGACAGGCTACAAAGGACGCCGGTCAGATCGCTGGTCTCGATGTCAAGCGCATTATCAATGAGCCGACTGCAGCCGCGCTCGCCTACGGGTTCAACAAAAAGAAAGATGAGAAGATAGCAGTCTTCGACTTCGGTGGAGGAACATTCGATGTGTCAGTACTCGAAGTGGGTGATGATGTTGTGGAGGTAAAATCTACAGACGGAGATGCTCACCTAGGAGGAAAAGATATTGATCAGAAGATTATTCATTGGCTTGCAGAAGAATTCAAGAAGACTTCTGGCGTTGATGTTCGAAAGGATACACTCGCTCTACAGCGACTAGATGAAGCTGCAGAAAAGGCAAAAATTGAGCTTTCTACAGCTATGCAGACGGATGTGAATATACCATTCATTACTTCTGGTGCAGATGGACCACAGCATCTTCTCATTACCATGACTCGTGCCAAACTCGAGGAATTGACCAAGGAGTTCATCGATCGAGCAATGGAGATTACAAAGCGTGCCATGGCCGCTTCTCCGTTCAAGGTGGGTGACCTTCATGAAGTCATCCTTGTTGGAGGCCAGACACGTATGCCCGCTATGCAAAAAGCGGTGAAGGAGTTCTTCGGTAAGGAACCACACATGGGTGTGAATCCTGACGAAGTGGTTGCGGTAGGCGCTGCTATTCAAGGAGGAATTCTTGGTGGAGATGTAAAGGATGTCCTTCTCTTGGACGTCATTCCACTCTCACTTGGTATAGAGACAATGGGAGGAGTTGCTACGAAACTCATTGAAAAGAATACAACAATTCCAACTCAAAGATCACAAGTATTCTCTACAGCAGCGGATAATCAGACATCAGTAGAAATTCATATTAGTCAGGGAGAGCGCGCAATGGCTTCTGACAACAAATCGCTCGGAAGATTTATCCTAGATGGTATTCCACCAGCACCAAGAGGTATGCCACAGGTAGAAGTTTCATTTGACATCGATGCAAATGGAATATTGAATGTGACTGCAAAAGATAAAGCCACAGGCAAGGCGAACTCTATAAAGATCACAGCTTCATCAGGACTTTCAAAAGAGGAAGTAGAGAAGATGAAGAAGGATGCAGAGGCAAATGCTACAGAAGATGCAAAGAAAAAAGAAATGATAGAGGCCAAGAACATAGCTGAGCAACTCATCTATACTTCAGAAAAATCTCTCAAGGACGCAGGAGAAAAAGTGCCAGCAGAACTTCGCAAAGCAATCGAAGACAAGATAGCGGATGTGAAGACTCGTAAAGAGGGAACAGATGGATCGGCTTTGAAAACTGCGACAGAGGCGCTTTCGACCGAACTTCAGAAGATAGGTCAATATATGCAACAGACACCACCAGCAGGAGGTCAGACAGGAGGACAACAAGGTGGTCAAGAAGGTAATCCAGGAGGAGAGCAGAAACCGCCAGAGGGGGATGTGAAGGATGCGGAGTTCAAGGAGAAGAAATAGTGAACAATAAGTTAATTAAAATAGAAAAAGTGGCTAAAAAGTAGCCACTTTTTCGTTGGCAGAAGATAGATATCAAAGTAAAAGTATTTCGAGAGGATAATAAAAAAGCGCCCGCGAGTCGTGAGACAGGCGGGGCACTTATAAATTATTCTTGCGTGTCTGTATGATCGAAGTAGTCGAGATCGAACCATCTGGTAATTCCTTCGATATGGATTGTGTTTCTCGTGTTCCCTTCGTTCAGACTGTCCACAATTACATCTTCATCAGCATTGAAAAATCTGCTAGAGTCGAGGGTTTTGAGTTTGATGGGGGGAGCAATGTTCCAGATCGTACGTCCATAGTCGTCAATCTTAGACACAGTGAGTCTCCCTGTCATTTTCAACTGTTCCAGTGTTACTGGCATGATTGGCCTTTTGTTAATGTTCAGTGCAAGACTTCCAAGTCTTGCCGATTTATTTTTACATTACTATTCTATATACTTCATGTCAAGTAGTTAGAATGATAATGACAGAGTATAATTAACCCATCACAAATTCGCGTACTCTAGACAACAGCCAAAAAACAAATCAGCGACTGAATCAAAATTTATAGTTACATCTCAACACATCGCTCTATATATCACATAGTACCAATGAATTTCTGATAATT
>CAZAEF010000002.1:0-36050 GCA_964484315.1 uncultured Candidatus Saccharibacteria bacterium
TTCATATATATGGTATAATTTACCCATATCAACTAACACATTAAAATGTTAATTTTCATATTTATTGTCATCGCTGTTCTTGTTTTCTACAATATTTTCAAGCGTATAGATAATCTCGAGAAAAAAGTAGTCAGTCTTTCGAAAGATGGAGTGGTACCTACACATTCTGCTTCGACCTCTACAGTAACTCCTCCAGCATCTCGTCTTACTCCTACAGGAACTATGGCTGAAACTAGGACAAGCACCCCACTTACTCCTCCAGTCACTTCTCGCTCTACAATTCCTCCCGTATTTTCTAGTCCGAAGACTTCTCCTACACAATCACAGCACGAAGGTGGTACAGAATTTGCTGTTGGTAGTAAGTTACTCACTGGTATTGGAGTATTCGCACTCATACTCGGTGTAGGATTCTTTTTCCGTTATGCTTTCGAAAATAATCTCATCAGCGAAGGTGCTCGTATTATGATCGGTATTGTATTGGGTATTATTGTGATTGCTATCGGTCATATGCTCCGTGCGAAATATGCTCAGTACGGACACACTCTCGTCGGTGCTGGTATAGGTATACTCTATCTTTCTACATATTCTGCATACAGTCTCTATGGACTTATATCTACCATTCCCGCATTCATACTTCTTGTCATCATCACTGCGCTCGGAGTCGGTCTAGCTCTGGCATACAATTCGAAACCACTCGTAAGTTATGCATTCCTCGGTGCATTCATTATTCCACTCCTACTTCCACTCGCTCAATCTATACATATACTCTTTCTTTATCTAATTGTCCTCAATCTCGGCGTCCTTCTCATTGCTCGTTTCAAAATATGGCCAGAGTTCACTCTAGCAAGTATGATTGGTTCCAGTGTGATTTTTCTCCAATGGGTCTCTGGTCCATATACAGAAGCACTCTACATACCGACATTACTCTACGGAACTCTACTTTTTATTATGTACTTCATCACTAGCTTGCTAAATTTTGTCTATAGAGACAGGAATTATAAGGGAATTGATGGATTACTTCTCTATGGAACTCCGACAGCTTATTTCCTCCTCATGTTATCTATTGTTCACGGTAAGGAAGATATAGCATTACTTTCTGCAATGATCGGTATCTTCTATATTGTCTTCTCTCTATTGATTCGCGCTGGATTCGGTGCGCTCGGCGAACTTCGTACATTCTCGAATGCTATGCTCTGTATCGCTTCGCCATTTATCGCGGCAGCTACAGCACTTCATTTCGAAGGATCAACTATCACTATCATATGGGCTATCGAGGCAGTCGTAATGATCTCTATCGGATATATTCTCCAAACATCTAGCAATCGTATTGCGGGACTTGTTCTCACTGTATTCACTTGTATTCGTATGTTTGCTTTCGATCTGAACCTTCCACAAGGTGCTTCAATATTCTTCAATGAGCGTTCGGCAACTCTTCTCTTCGTCACTCTAGCATGCCTTGTAATCTGGAGAATATATAATGCATATATACCAAAAATTACAGGAGTCCATCATGATGAGATTGTCGCAGGTCAAGCAGTCGGTGCCTTCGGACTATATATAGTACTCTTCACATGGCTTACTCTAGAGGTGAATGATTTCGTATCAGATTTCGGACTATACATACCTGTTGTTTGGATGATCTTCACCTCAGTGATGATGAGTGTTGGTGTGCTTGCGCGTGATAAGGTGTTTCGTGTCCTATCATACGTACTACTTATCGTATCTATCTTTGCGGAATTTATCATGCATTACAATCTCGCTAGTTCAGAACCGATCTTCTTCAATATTCGAGTGGCGACTATGATCGTAGCAGTCCTCACTATCGCATATATAGTATGGTTGAGTACCACTCATAAGGATGTATTCAATGATGAAGAGAGACGTTTGAATGTTACTCTCACACTCATTGCAAACTTCATGGTCATCTGGGCACTTTCTCTAGAGATAGTCTCATACTTCCGTCTTCAGATTGAGAATGGACAAGCATTTGCTACAGTAGAAAATACGAAACGTGTCAGTCTCTCCGCATTCTGGCTCATATACGCTCTAGGTGGTCTCGCTGTTGGTATATTCCGCAAGTCTATCTCAGTGCGTTACGCTTCTATCATTCTCTTTGCAATCTCTATTTTCAAAATCTTTCTTTACGATACTGCGAACCTCAGTGATGTCTATAGATTTATCTCATTCATTACTCTCGGAGTCATTCTCCTCGTCGCTGGATTCGCTTATTACAGATTCAAATCGCGCATCCTAGAACTAGTGAGTGGGGAGCATGTAGATAATAAAGTATAGTATGCCCCATTTCGGTGAACATATCATGATCGACGGTTATGGTGGAAATCCTCTCAAACTCAATGATGAGAAACTAGTATTATCTTGCCTCAACGATCTCCCAGAACTTCTCGATATGCATAGACTTGCTCCACCAGTCATATATCATGCTGAGGGAAATGGAGAAAAAGATCCTGGTGGTTGGACTGGGGTGGTGACGATAATGGAAAGCCATATCAGTATTCATACATTTCCACGAAGAGGGTTTGTGAGTGCGGATGTATACACTTGCAAGAATGGCATGAATACAGAATTCATCATAGATTTCTTCAAGAAAACTTTTGATCTCGCAGATGCAGAAACAAATTTCGTGAAAAGGGGAACTAGGTATCCAGAGAAAAATATTTCATAGAATTAGAAACATAGTGTATACTGCCTTTATGGCAAATAGAACAGATACACCACGCAAAGCTTCTCGCTCAAAGAAAACCGCGAAGCGCCTCGCTACAAAATACGCTCGACGTATGATCAAGAAGGCAAAACTGGCAAGACGGAGATCATAATATAGTGCAGTCAGTATCGTAGGATAACCTGCTATACTATAGAGTATGAGAAAAGTAATAATCATCCTCTGCTTATCGGTACTTCTTTTTAACCAACATCTCGCACATGCTGGTACTTTTTCTGTACCTATTACTTTTTACCCAACTACTCTCACCCAAGGGGATCCACTAATGGTCACAATAGATGCGAAGCAGAGTTCGCTATCAAAAGTCTTCTTCGATGGTAAGGCTGTTTCTATATTTACATATGATGGAAAGACTAGGGCATTCATTCCCATTTCTCTTACCGCTAGAGCAGGTACACACTCTATCCTTGTGAAAAGTATAAAGGGTGAAGGTCTAACTAAAGATGTGGTTGTAAATAAGAGAAAAAAGTTCGAGGCACCTCTCGGTATTCCTGCGAAGCTCGGTGGTGATACAGTACAGAGTCAGAAACGTCTCGTCAGTAATCTGGATAAAGAAAATGCATCTCTCATCGGACTTCGTACTAGCAATAAAGTTTTATGGATGAAACCTTTCATATTTCCTGTAAAAGATCCGATAGTTACTGATGGTTATGGATATAACCGCAAGACTGGTGAATACACTATAGCGCACAAAGGCACAGATTTCCGCGCACCAACTAGTACGTCTGTTCTAGCTATGAATGATGGTATTGTTCGTCTTGCACATACATATATCATATACGGTAATACGATAGTGATAGATCATGGTCTAGGTCTTCAAACATTCTATATGCATCTTTCGAAGATAAATGTAAAAGAGGGTCAATCGATAAAGCGGGGAGATGTGATAGGACTTTCAGGTGATACTGGATATGCAGAGAGTCCACATCTCCATACGACAGTAAGACTCAGTGATATATCCATAGATCCAATAGTCTTTATGAATTTTTTCAAGAAATAGTCATAAGTAATGTCCTACTACGTCTACATTCTCGAGTGTTCTGATCATACCTACTATACTGGTTCAACAAATGATATTGAGAAGAGACTGCTAGCTCACAACACTTCGAAAAATGGAGCAAAATATACTAGAGGACGTAGGCCGGTGAAATTGATCTATTCAGAGAAATTGAAGACAAAAAGCAAGGCATTTTCTCGTGAGTGGGAGATAAAGAAAATGAAGAGAGGAGAGAAGCTGGGCTTGATAAAATAATTTTGATACAATACTGGCAACTAGGGTACTTATTTTGGTACAGACATTTTTTTAAACATCACTCTCTAGGATTATTAAGAATTTATTATTAGTTAATTAAAAAATAATTATGAATGAAAAAGAGACAAATCTCAAGGTTTTTGAAGGTGATAAGATCCGCAGAGAATAGAATGAAAAAGAGGAAAAATGGTATTTTTCGGTGGTAGATATTGTTAGTGTTTTGAGTGGTAGTGTTGATGGTCGCAATTATTGGAAAGTTCTAAAAAACCGCTTAAATGAAGAAGGAAATGAGTCGGTTACAAAATGTAACCAACTGAAAATGAAATCTTCGGATGGCAAATACTATCTCACCGACGTCGCCGATCTTGAGGCTACCTTCCGCATTATTCAATCTATACCATCCCCCAAAGCCGAACCTTTCAAACTCTGGCTGGCACAGGTTGGAAAAGAGAGGATTGATGAGATAAAGGATCCAGAGCTTGCGGTGAATCGAGCTAAGGCTATCTACGAGAAAAAGGGATACCCAAAAGACTGGGTTGATAAGAGAATGCGGGGAATTGCGATCAGAAATACACTTACAGATACTTGGCAGGAGAGAGGAGCAAAAGGTGGAAATGATTTTGCAATCTTGACCAATGAGATCTACAAGGGAACCTTTGATCTGACAGCGAAAGAATACAAAGACCACAAAGATTTACATCCTGAGAGCAATCTCCGTGACCACATGGATGATGTCGAACTTATTCTCACAATGCTTGGCGAGGCTACTACGAACCGCATCTCTGAGGTCAAAGACTCAAAGGGGATGCCTGAGTTACAGACTGATGCAAAGATTGGCGGTAAGATAGCTGGAAATACTCGCAAGGAGATAGAGAAAGAAACCAAGAAAAGAGTCGTGACTAAAAATAACTTCTTACCACAACAAAAACCACATTTGAAATAAGTGTGGAGATCAGTTTACTGTTAGTGGGAATTCCGCTAGAACAATTAGACTTTAAGATTAAATAATACTACTCCCCGCCACCCACCCAGTCGTCCAGCACAATTGCAATGAATATCCTCCAGAAGGTCTATCAATATTGAGCACATCGCCGACAAGGTAGAGATTTGGTATTTTCTTTGACTGCATCGTGCGGAAGTCTACTTCCATGAGACTCACTCCTCCAGATGAAACTACTGCTTTATCAGAACCGAGAAGACTTTCGACATGAAGCGGTACACCTTTGAGTATATCAATCAGTTTCAGTCTTTCTTCGCGAGATATTGCATTGTCTGTTTTTTCTTCATCTATATTCGTAAGTTTGAGGATTGGCGAGACTAGTGCGGAAGGTATGATTGAGCTCAGTGAATTTTTTATTTTCTTTTTATCATCAACTTTGAAAAGTTCTTGAAGCTTCTCATTTATCATCCCATGATCGAGAGAAGGAAGGGGGTCGAGACGGATTTCCACTTCTCCATACTTGAGAAGTTCACCAATATCCCGACTCATATTGAGTATTGTAGGACCACTCACACCGAAATGGGTGAATAATAATTTACCCTTATGCACTTCTTGCTTCACATTGTTCTGAAATGTTGTGAGTTTGATGTCTCTGAGAGTAAGTCCGGACACTTTCTTTACCCACTCGTCTTTGAGAGCAATAGGAACTAGAGCTTCGGTGCTCGGTACGACGGTATGACCAAGGTCGGATAGCCATTTGAAGCCATCACCCGTAGATCCTGTCTCTGGCCGTGAAGTACCACCAGTAGCGAGAATATATTTATCTGCAACCAGCACTTCTTTATTTTTCAAAACCACCCCACTGATTTTTCCATCTTTTGTTTCTATCCTTGCGACTTCAGCACCAGTTTTTATTTCTACATTACTTTGCTTGAGATAATCGACGAGGACATTCCATACAGACTGTGCGGAATCAGAAACAGGGAATACACGATTCTCGGCTTCGACTTTGGTAGGCATGGCACGCCCATTAAAGAATTCAAGAGCTTTGCGGACATCGAACTGTGAAAAAGCAGAATGTAGGAACTTGTCGCTATCCTTATATTTCGAGAGGAATTTACGAACATCATATTCGGCATTGGTAACATTGCATCTACCACCACCGGTAATCAGGAGTTTCTTGCCGAGACCCTCATTTTTTTCAAGCAAAACAACTCGGAAATCCTCATCGGTTTTTTCTTTGCCAAGTTCGGCGCTCCGAGCCGCCGCCATCATACCTGCAGGTCCTCCACCGATGATAATAACGTCGTATTTCATGGCTATTATCCTAGCATTCTTGACTAATTTATACAAATAATATATAGTATGTACCTAAATGAATCCTTCATCTGGCCATAGAGACAGTAGCGCAGGTAGTAGCCGAGGTCCACGCAAATCTTTCTCTTCATCACATTCAACCCCAAGACCCTCATTCCGAGGTGGTTCTTCTCTTGGATCATCGAGACCATCTTTCGGGGCTTCTAAACCGACCTACGGTTCACGACCCCCATTCCGTAGTTCTGGAGGACGACCAACATTCGGTAGTCGACCACCTATGCGTGGTGGACGAGGAGGAGGAGGCCGTGGAGGACGAGGAACTGGTCAGTATATCGATGCATCTAGATTTATCAATAAAGCTGTCATCACAGAGAAGGTCGAGCACTTCGTGCCAGATCATGCCTTTTCAGATTTTCATATAGAAGAAAAGCTCAAGAAAAATATCATAGCAAAGGGATATGTAAACCCTACACCTATTCAAGATAAATCGATTCCTCACATTCTTCGCGGTCTCGACCTTGTTGGTATTGCGAACACCGGTACTGGTAAAACAGCGGCATTTCTCATTCCCCTCATCAATAAAGTCCTAGCTTCACGATCTACTCCACTTCCAGAACGAATACTCATCGTCGTTCCTACTCGTGAACTTGCTCAACAGATAGAAAGTGAATTCAATGAATTTGTCCCTCATCTCAATATGTTCGCTGTATGTTGCGTCGGAGGGGCAAGTATGGGTTATCAGGTACGAGCACTCAATAATCCTCACAGCTTCATTATTGGTACACCAGGACGTCTCCGTGATCTCATTGACCGTCGAAGTATCAATCTCGAGCGATATGCCACAGTCGTGCTTGACGAGGCAGACCGCATGCTCGACATGGGATTCATAGCTGATATCAAGTACATGGTGTCCAAGATGCCAGCGAAGAGACATACTCTCTTCTTTTCAGCGACCATGTCACCAGAAATAAAAGCTCTAATCAAGGATTTTCTCAATGAACCAGTTATGATATCGGTTAAGACAACAGAAACTTCTAGTCATGTTGATCAGGATGTCGTACGAGTGCCAGCAGGGAAGAATAAGCTAGATGTTTTGAGAGACCTTCTCAAAGGACCAGGTTTCGACAAAGTTCTCATCTTCGGTCGTACGAAGCATGGCGTAGAACGACTTGCAAAAGAATTAAAAACAATGGGATTCAAAGCAGAATCAATCCATGGCAATAAGACACAGGGTCAGCGTCAGAAGGCATTGAGTCTTTTCAAAGAAAATCATGCGAATATTCTCGTGGCGACGGACGTCGCAGCTCGTGGTCTCGATATATCTGGCGTCAGTCACGTGATCAATTTCGAAGTCCCATCAACCTATGATGACTATGTTCATCGTATTGGACGAACGGGAAGAGCTGGTAAGAAAGGAAAAGCTCTCACATTTATAGGATAGTCTGTATATAATTGAATATGGTATACTTGAAGGAGTTACAAGATCACTTGTCGCTTCGTTTTATTTATCTATAATCCACAACTCATACACATATGTTAAAACTTTCAAAAGTGATACTAGGTATCCTGATCATACTCATAATCGGATATGTATGGTATTTCATGAGCTCTCCAAAGGAAACTGTCCCCATGAAGGAAACAGTTACTACAACTACTGCAACTACTACGACACCAGAGACTCCAGTAGTTACAAAGCAAGTGCCTATTATTCAGAGCGTACTTACGACAAACGCGAATGATTCATCTGACACCGCTCTCGCAGATGATTTGAAGAATATCGATGGACAATCTGCAAGTCTTTCTGTGGATACTCAAACGATTGATCAGAATATAACAAATTAAAAAACAATGAAAAACCTATATAAAATTCTTTCAATCAGTATACTCACTATTGTAGTTTTCGCAGGTACTAACTCTGTGTATGCAAAGGAGCCTGTGAAGACAACTATTAAAAAGGAAGATGGCACAGCAAAACTTGTGGAAAAGAGTAATAAAGAGATCGATCAGCGTATAGAATCTCTCAACAAGCTTACTGCGCGTGTGAATGAAATGAGGCGACTCACTGATGCACAGAAGTCAGGAATCATAACTCAGATCCAAGGACTTGTCACAAGTCTGACAACACTCAAAACAAAGATTGCTATAGATATGACAGCAAGTAGTACGGATCAGTCTGTGCTCAAAGAAGATATGGAATCAATTACAAAATCATACCGCATATACGCTCTCATTATGCCCCAGATTCATATCATTGCCACAGTGGATCGCATAGCTACGCTTGGCAGTTCACTTACTACAGTCGGTACCAAACTTCAGACACGAATAGATCTAGCAACAACTACAGATACTACAGTATTGAAGGCTACTCTAGTTAGCTATACTACTCACATTGCAAATGCTAATACTCAGGCTCAAGCAGCACTCAATCTAGTACTACCACTTGTCCCAGATAATGGTGACAAAGCGGTGCAAGACAAGAATATGGCTGCGTTGAAAGAAGCAAGAGCGAATATAAAGAAGGCGATGGAAGAGATAGCCCTCGCACGCAAGGATGCAGAGACAATTATCAAGGCGCTTTCACCGAAAAGTGCGAAGACGGTGAAGTCAATAGAAAAGTCTACAACCAAGACACCTAAGAAATAATTAAAATATATGAGCAAATCTATAAGAGTTGCAATCAACGGTTTCGGACGAATAGGACGCGCTTTCTACAAAGCATCGAAGAATAATAAAGAAATAGAAGTAGTAGCGGTCAATGATCTCGGCACTATTGAGAGTATGAATTATCTTTTGAAATATGATTCAGTATACGGAATGAGTGATTACACTCTCGATGGAGTGAAATATATAAGTGAGAAAGAACCGACGAAATTACCATGGAAAGATCTCGATATAGATGTTGTTGTAGAATCTACTGGGCTATATACATCTACAGAAAAAGCTCAAGCGCATATAGATGCTGGAGCGAAGAGGGTGGTGATCACAGCTCCGATCAAGGATGATGATTCTCCTACGGTTCTAATGTCAATGAATGAGGATAAATTAAAGTCATGCCAAATTTCTTCGAATGCTTCATGTACTACAAACGCTGGTAGTCCCCTCATAGCTATTCTCGATGAAGCTCTAGGTATAGAAAAAGCACTTTTGAACACAGTGCATGCATATACAGCTAGCCAATCTCTCGTCGATGGTCCAAATAAAAAAGATATGAGAGAGGGTCGTGCAGCTGCAGAGAATATTGTGCCATCTTCGACTGGGGCGGCCATAGCTGTGACAAAAGTCATGCCAAAATTTACAGGACTTTTTGACGGTATCTCTATCCGTGTCCCTGTCGTCGCGGGATCAATAGTCGACATTACTTTTATATCAAAGAAGGATACGACAGTAGATGAGGTCAATGGAATCCTAGAGACAGCCTCGAAAGAAGCACGTTGGAGAGGAATATTTACTACTACTCGCGAGGATATCGTATCGAGAGATATTATCGGCAATACACATGGTTCTATCGCCGACCTCGCATTTACGAGAGTTGTTGGGGGGAATCTCGTAAAGGTTTTGGCGTGGTATGATAATGAGATGGGGTATACGCATACATTGGTCAGGCATGTAGTGGAGGCGGGGAGATTAATTTAATCTCAATGTACAAACCTAATAAAATTCTTATAACTTTTGTTTATTTAGTTTTCGCAAGTTTGCCAACTTTTGGACTAGTAATTGTTATTTTAAACAGAAGTGTTTCTCCAGAGGTTCTTACTTGGTATGTATGTCTAGCGTTTGGTCTTATCGTGATCGGGATTTGGTATACAGTTATTAAAACTTTGGTTAAAGTTTGGAGAGGTTATTAATAACATTGGAATTGTGTATGCAACTATAGGAAATTCCTCATAAAATGGTATAATCTTGTTATGAAAAATATTGACGAGATCAGCAAAGAACGGGCTAAAAAACTGTTCGGTAGTCAAGAAATTGAAAGTTTTGAGACCGGTACAGCAAAAGGGTTGCAACAAATTCACGAATATTTGTTCGGTGGTCTTTACGATTTTGCTGGCCAAATCCGCGTGAAAGATATAAGCAAGGGTGGTTTCCGATTTGCGTCACATTTATATCTGCTAGAGAGTCTAAATAAAATCGGAGAAATGCCGGATAGGACTTTTGAAGAAATAGTAGCAAAATATGTGGAAATAAATATTGCTCATCCTTTTATGGAAGGCAATGGTCGGAGTATGAGAATTTGGCTAGATTTGATCCTGAAAAAAAATCTCAAACAATGTGTTGATTGGGCCATGATAGACAAATCCAATTATTTGAACGCTATGCAACGCAGTCCAGTGAACGATCTCGAAATTCGTGAGCTTTTGCGTTCTGCTCTGACTGACAAGATTCACGACCGAGAAGTTTTTATGAAGGGAGTAGAGCAATCATATTATTACGAAGAAGAAGGTTTTTATAAGTAGTAAAAAAACTGTTTGCTTAATATAAAAATTATAAAACAATGATCACTGACAGAAATTATCCTCGATGGTTTCGACTGTATATATGATAAGATAGGAGCATAAATTATTTAATACATATGAAACTACTCGTCGCATCTGATCACGCTGGATATGAAATGAAGAATAAAATCGTCACTTTTCTAAAGGATGAAGGATTTGATGTTGAGGATATGGGTGCGCATGTCTATAATAAAGACGATGATTATCCGAAGATCATGATTCCTGTTGCTATGAGAGTTGTATCTGATCCAGATACTACACGAGCGATTATCCTAGGAAAATCAGGAAATGGGGAAGCTATGATATCCAATCGCTTCCCAGGTATAAGAGCTGCGGTATATCATGGCAAGAATCTTGAGATAATTCGACTAGCTCGTGAACACAATAATGCCAACATTCTTTCTCTTGCCGCGGGGTTTATCGAAGAAGAGGAGGCATTGCAGGCTGTAAAGCTTTTCATAGCCACTCCTTTCAGCGGAGAAAGTAGACATGTGAAGCGCAATGATATGCTCGATAATATTGAATAACTAGTTTAATTTTTTACATAATACATGGAAATAATTCCCGCTATTCTACCAAGAAGTTTTAATGAAATTGAAGACAAAACTCTTCTCGTGAAAGGGTTAGCAAAAATAGTGCAGATCGATATCTGTGATGGAAAGTTTACTGCATCCACGACTTGGCCTTATAAGAAGAAAGATACGAATTTCGAAGATATTATCCATGAGAATAGGGGAATGCCTCTCTGGGAGGACATTGATTATGAATTTGATCTCATGATACAGGATCCGACTGAGCATGATGCAAGACAATGGCTTTCTGCTGGAGCTCTACGCATTGTTCTTCATGTCGAATCATCAACTGATCTCACTCCGGTAATATCCATTCTCCATGGACTTGTCGAAATAGGATTGTCACTCAATGTCGGGACCCCAGTCGATGTTATAGAGAAATATAAGGATACAATATCGTATATACAATTCATGGGAATAACAAAAGTAGGTTTCCAAGGACAAGCTTTCGATACACGAGTGCTCGCAAAAATAAAAGAAGCGAGGGAAAAATATCCCAAACTTCCAATACAGGTTGATGGCGGAGTCAGTCTGGCTACTGCAGAGGAAATAAAGACAGCTGGAGCTCATAGGTTGGTTGTTGGTTCAGCTTTTTTTGAAAGTGATAATCCACAGGCGACTATGCAGAGATTTAGGGCGATATAATCAACAACCCCTTGCTTTTATGTGAATTTGTTGTAGTATTTGTTACAGACAACTAGATTTTACAACTTATGAAAACAATAGCTCCCCAGACTCTATCATGGAAGTTTCCAGGATATTGGCCTGCTAGTGCTGCTGACAGTTTCCTCAAGACATGCAGTAGTCTCAGTATTAAATATCAATTCGCCTCTCGTATGATTGGTGATGTCAAGATCATGCCTAGGATCACTCCGGTTGATCTAGAAATTAATAAAAGTGGTAATTTCGTCATAACCATCAACAGCGCTCTTTTCGATCATGAACAAGCAAAATCGCTCGGGCGCGCAATCAGCCATACATTTCATTATAATCTGACCAAGCACCCTCCTCAGAATGTTCTTCAGGATCATCTGGTGTCTGTGGCAGAATCTTTCTCCTCAGCCTTTTCCGAACGATGGCTGGAGATCAATGATGTTGCTACGGTCGCTGAATGGCTACGAAAAAAACATCTTGCCGATTTTGTCGGATATGAGATGGATGAATGATCTTTGGTCAGTCATCTCGACTTTTTACACAGAACCGCTCTCAAGGCGGTTTTAGTTTTGTGATATAATGCTTTCATATGGCATATCTAGCATCTCTCACAGATCAAAAGGTACAACTACTTACTGATAAAGCTCTAGCTATACGACAGTCAATCATAGATATGCTCATAGAAGCAAAATCAGGACATACTGCTGGTCCTCTAGATATGGCTGATGTTTTCTCTTATTTATTTTTTCATGCATTGAAGATTGATCCGAAACAACCATCATGGCCGTATCGAGATCGATTAGTCCTTTCCAATGGACATATTTGTCCTGTACTATATTCCACCATGGCTCACGCTGGGTATTTTCCTGTTTCTGAATTGAAAACTTTAAGAAAATTTGGTTCTAAATTACAAGGACATCCTCACCGTGACTTTTTATCAGCTCTAGAGACATCTTCAGGACCACTCGGGTCGGGCTTGTCACAGGCGGTTGGAATGGCACTTGCAGAGAGAATTGATTTCGGAAGGACTTCTGGAAAACAATTCGTCTGTCTCACAGGTGATGGAGAACTGGACTGTGGGCAGATATGGGAAGCAGCAATGCTCGCAGGAAAAGAAAAGATCCAGAATCTTACAGTTTTTGTAGATCGCAATAATATTCAGATCGATGGCTTCACCGAGGACATCATGCCACTCAACCCGCTTACTGATAAATGGAAGGCATTCGGTTGGCATGTGCAGGAAGTCGACGGTCACAATTTTCGTGCTATAGATGGAGCGTGGACGCAGGCTATGTCTGTTTTCGATCGGCCATCGGTCATTATCTGCTATACAATCGCTTCAAAAGGTATTCCAGAGTTCGAGCGAAAGTTCGAGTGGCATGGCAAACCGCCTACCACACCTCAGGAGATAGATACTGCGCGACAAGCACTCCATATGGTGAGAACAATGGGTGGAAAGGTGAGGGGAGAGCATGAATAATATCTTTTGGCTAGTTCACAAATCAATTCCGTTTGGAATATGATTGCGGGATGGAGATAATCATCTGGAATCAAAAAACTGAAAAATTCATCAGAGATCTTGAAAAAGATAGTCAATCTCGTGTATATAAAACCATTCGCATTTTGAAAGAACTGGGTAATAGGATTTCCATGCCCGATTCTAAAAGTCTAGAGAAGGGTTTATTTGAGCTAAGGATTGTGGGAAGAAGCCACATAAGAATATTATATGTATTTCACAAAGATAAGGCATATCTTATCCATGGGTTTATCAAGAAAGTTTGGAAAATAACTACAAAGGATATTAATTACGCTAGACGTATTCAAAAGGAAATTGAGAAACTTGATTAGTATAACATATATGTTATCATGGTAGTGTTATGAAAAATTTTAAACAACTTGAATCTGAATTTCTAAGTGATCTAGAGAATAAGAAGGCCTATGATGATCTCGAGGTTGAATTTGCCATTTATACTGCTTTGATCAAAGCTAGATTAGAAAAGAAACTCACCCAAAAGCAATTGGCTGACAATCTTGGAATAGCACAGTCTGCACTTGCGCGTTTTGAATCTGGCCGAGGAAATCCGACACTTTCATTTCTTAAAAAGATTACGAGGGGGTTGGGATTGAAGCTGACAATTCTCTAGGTGTGTGATTTTTGGTTTCCATGAGATAATTTGATGGTATAATAAAGCCTATGCGAAAAGAAGAAGTCATCTTTAAAACCTCGCCGATCACTCGGTTGGCTTTATGGGAAATTTAAAAATAGGAATAATAATAAATTAATTTGAAAAAATTTAATTACACACTTTTTGGAGGTATGATTGGGATACCTATTGGGATTGGATTGTCCGTACTTCTATTATTGACTTCTCTTGGATCAGGACTCATGTATCTATTTTCAAGCATAGCGTCATTTGTAGAGTTGGTATTGCCTGGTCAGTCGAATGATACACAAAAGGCCTTATTGATAACTATATTTATTTCTATATGGCTGTCACTCGGATCTATTTGTGGTTTTGCATACGGAAAATACAAGAACAGAAATGGGGTATAATTAAAACATGTTGATCTTATCTCAAAACCTAAACTCAAAAATTTTCGACACCAATGTTGAGCAAGTTCCTATTCGCAAGGGTTTTGGTGAGGGGCTATTGCGCGCTGCTGAACTTGATAAAAGAGTGGTTGGACTTTGCGCTGATCTTACAGAGTCAACACAGATGCATCTTTTCAGACAAAAATTTCCTGAAAGATTCATCCAGATGGGAGTGGCAGAGCAGAATCTTGCTAGCACTGCATCTGGTATGGCTGCCATGGGTAAGATTCCTTTCATCACATCCTATGCCATGTTTTCTCCAGGGCGAAATTGGGAACAGATCCGCACTACTATCTGCTACAACAATCAACCCGTAAAGATTGCTGGTTCACACGCAGGAGTTTCTGTTGGTCCAGACGGAGGAACGCATCAGGCGATAGAAGATATTGCAATCACTCGTGTCATTCCTCGGATGGTTGTAATTTCTCCCTGTGATGCCATAGAAGCGCGCAAAGCCACTCTCGCATGTGCAAAGACAAACTCTCCTACTTATATCCGCCTTGCTCGCGAGAAGACCCCGATCATTACTACCGATACATCACCATTCGAAATTGGTAAAGCGCAACTCCTTTTCGAACCAGCAGGTGGTGCACGTGCAGAAGTAGGTATTATCGCCACTGGCGCACTTGTCTATAAAGCCCTCAAAGTTGCTCACGACCTTGAGAAAAAAGGAAAAAAGATAAAAGTTTTGAATCTTTCTACGATCAAACCACTTGACCATGATGCTGTCTGGAGACTTGCGCACGAAACTGGCGCCATCGTCACTGTAGAAGAACATCAGATCGCTGGTGGTATGGGTTCAGCTGTTGCAGAATGCCTCGCTCTTCATTATCCAACCCCGATCGAGTTCGTAGGAATGCATGATCTTTTTGGTCAATCGGGCACTCCAGAGGAACTCCTAGAATATTATGGAATGGGAGAAAAAGATATCCATAGCGCTGTAGAGAAAGTCTTCTTGCGAAAGAAATAGATAGGTATATAATGGTGCGAGCAGAAATTAGCACACTATGAAAATTCCATCTTGGATTCCAGAATCCTTTTCCTCTTATCACCCTGTGTTTCATACAATAGAAGATTTGAAACGGGGTCATCCTCAAGCACCAAAAGTGCAAGGTTCCATCGGTTGGGCTCTCGTCGACGGAGAGCATTATCCCTATCAACATGATGGGGTAATGTGGAAACTAATGCGAGCTGAAGCTCATTCTGAAAGTCATTCAGATCATCCTCACAATCCCCAAGTCCTCCGCATGTGGACAACAGGGACGACTGGGTCATGAAAATTCACGACAACAAAGACATACTCAGATATTCTGCGTATGCTCTTTTTTATTTTCAATTATTGATGATGTGCGATATAGTAATAATCTATGGGAATATTCAAGCTCAATTCCAAATTTGAACCTGCTGGAGATCAGCCAGGAGCTATCAAAGCTCTAGTTTCAGGTCTAAAAAAAGGCTATAGACGTCAGACCCTCTTCGGAGCCACAGGAACCGGTAAGACCTTTACCGCAGCTTCTGTTATCGCTCAGTTCAGCAAACCCACTCTTGTCATTGCTCATAACAAGACTCTAGCCGCCCAACTCGCTCAAGAATATAGGGAGTTCTTTCCTGAGAACGCTGTGCATTATTTCGTCTCATACTATGACTATTATCAGCCAGAGGCATATATGCCTGTGACGGATACATATATAGAGAAAGAGGCAATGATCAATGAAGAGATAGATCGACTTCGTCATGCTTCAACACAAGCTCTTCTCACGAGAAAAGATGTTATTATTGTCGCTTCTGTATCATGTATATATGGTCTCGGTAGTCCAGTGGAATATGAAAAGGAGAATATGAAAATCTCAAAGAATATGGAACTTTCTCGCGCAGATCTGATCCGTCGTCTTATCGATATACATTTTGAAAGAACAAATGCAGATCTAGAAAGTGGTCAATTCCGAGCCATTGGAAATATGATAGAAATCATGCCTGTCAATGACAAGACTATTTTTCGCATTGAGTATGAAGGTACTACAATTAGCCACATCATTGAACTTGATCCTGTCACTCGCGCTGTCCGCGGAAGTCATGAAGTGATATTTCTCTTTCCTGCAAAACATTTCATAAGTACTGATGAACAATCAAAACGCGCTTTCACCACTATAAAATCTGAGCTTGCAGAACGTCTGATAGAGTTAGAAAAAGCTGGGAAGAATATCGAACGAGAACGTCTCAAGCGCCGTGTGACCTACGATCTCGCTCTGATCAAGGAAGTAGGCTATTGCAATGGTATAGAGAATTATTCACGGCATTTTTCTGGTAAGAAGTCTGGCGAAGCACCAGACAGTCTCCTGGCATATTTTCCTCACAATAAAGATGGAAGTCCAGATTTCCTCACTGTGATCGACGAGTCACATGTGACCGTGCCACAACTAAATGGAATGTATGCAGGGGACGCCTCTCGCAAGAGTACGCTCGTGGACTTTGGATTTAGATTACCCTCTGCAAAAGATAATCGTCCACTAAAATTCGCTGAATTCGAAGAAAGAGTTGGTCAGACTATATATACTTCAGCTACACCAGGACCATTCGAGAAAGAGAAGAGTGAACAGATCGTCGAACAGATTATACGCCCTACAGGTCTCATCGATCCTGTGATTGAGATCAAACCTGTAGCAGAAAAGGGTAAGTATGTAGGACAAATTTTTGATTTTATTATAGAAGCAGAGAAAGTAATCAAGCAAGGTGATCGAGCTATTGCTACGACATTGACGAAGAAGATGGCGGAAGACTTGAGTGAATTTCTTAAAGAAAAAGGTATAAAGGCGGAGTATCTCCATAGTGATATAAAGACTATTGATCGCATCACTATACTCACGGATTTCCGAAAAGGTAAGTTCGATGTACTCGTCGGAGTCAACCTTCTTCGTGAAGGTTTAGACTTGCCAGAACTTTCACTCATTGGGATTCTTGACGCTGATAAAGAAGGATTTCTTCGTTCAGAAACATCTCTCATACAGATCATCGGTCGTGCCGCGCGCAATATTCGTGGTCGAGTGATTCTCTATGCAGACACAGTTACCGGCTCTATGGATAGAGCAATGAAGGAGACAGAACGTCGTCGTGCAATTCAGCTTGCTTACAATAAGAAACATGGCATAACCCCGATGACAATTATAAAGAAGATACATGATATCACTGACCAACTCCGTAGTGATCATGACAAGGCTGTGCATGAACTAGTGAAAAATGATACAGAAATGGCTCGCACTAACCCGAAGAAACTAATGAAGATTAAAGAAGAAGAAATGGAAGAAGCGGTGAAGATTCTAGATTTTGAGACGGCCGCTCTGGTGCGTGATGAGATACTTGAGCTCAAGAAGATAATAGAAGAAGGGGATAATAGGTAATTGAGTGTGTGGAGTAGTATGGTATAATTGCCATACCATGAATGAAAAAATAATGATAGCGCTTGCAGACATTTCTCTCGCAAGTTTACTCTCGAAGGTTCTCTCTGAACAGGGTTATGTGGTGTCTTGTGTGAAAAATGGGCAAGAGGCACTCGATGGGATGCGTATTCAGAAACCCGATCTTCTCCTCATCGATCCAGAATTGCCAGGTATGAATGGTTATGCAGTATTGAGCGAGAAGAGTCTCGATCGTACTCTTACCAAGATTCCAGTTATTGTGATATCTAGTTCAGGTAGTCCTCTAGAAATGCATCTCATACCTTCCACATCGAGTACAAAGGATTTCATTGTGAAGACTCATATCGAACCTAGTGAGGTATTAACAAAGGTCGCATCAGTATTCGGTCGCATATTCGATCCTGCGAGTATTTCACAAGATATGGATCAGAAGAAACCGGTTGTGGTACCGAGCAAAAAAATACTTTGGGTTGAAGATGATAAATTTCTCAGTATGATTCTTCTCAAGAAGTTCCAGTCGTCTGGACATACCGTACTCAAGGCCACAACAGCAGAAGAAGCCTTTGCTCTCCTAGAGAAGGAGGTTCCAGATATCATTATTCTCGATGTTCTATTGCCCGGAATGAATGGCTTCGATATTCTCCAGAAGATCAAGATGAGTGATAAATCAAAAAACATACCAGTGATTATTCTATCCAATTTGAGCAAGTCTGCGGATATAGAGAAAGCTCGTATGCTCGGCGCTCAGAAATTCCTCGTCAAAGCGGCAGTATCTCTCGAGGAAATTGTTTCTGCGGTCAATACTCTCACGAACTAGCAGACATTCCAAGTTTCATCACTCAAGCCTTTGCAGAAAGGTGGATTTTGTGTTATCATCCCTCCATTATGTCTCCGAAAAAGCCATCAGAAAGAGAAGCTCATAAGGATAATGAAAAACACAATGATATGATCATTGTCAAAGGGGCGCGCACTCATAATCTCAAGAACATCACTGTAGAGATGCCTCGCAATAAGATGATAGCGATCACAGGACTCTCTGGCTCTGGGAAATCTTCACTCGCTTTTGATACGATATTTGCCGAAGGACAACGACGATATGTTGAGTCTCTCTCTTCATATGCTCGTCAATTCCTACGTCAGATGCAGAAGCCTGATGTGGACGAGATCATCGGTCTATCGCCAGCCATCTCTATAGACCAGAAATCTCGTTCGAACAATCCTCGTTCAACAGTTGCGACTATTACAGAAATCTATGATTATCTCCGCATTCTCTTTGCTCGAGTAGGGAAACCTCATTGTCTCACCTGCAATCGTGAAATACATCGAATATCGAAAGAGGAAATTCTCGAGACTATTGTGAAGCAGGTCACGACGCATAATAAGAAGGGAAAGGAAGTAATGGGGATAGAGATCAGTGCTCAAAAGGTATTCATATATGCCCCCATTGTCGTCGGTCGCAAGGGTGAATATTACCAATTGCTTTATGATCTCCTCGGCAAAGGATATGACAGGGTCAAGATCGATGGCAAAGTCATGCGTCTTCGTGAGCAGATTATTCTCGATAAGAATAAGAAGCATGATATCGATGTGCTTGTCGATGAAATTTTTCTCAGTGAATTTACAGGAAAACAGAAGGATAATGCTATCGAGCGACTTTCTGAAGGTTTGGAGAAAGCAATCGAGGAGGCTCAGGGATTGATCAAGATTCAATTTCCGGATGAAGAGAAACTGATGTCGGTGAAGTTCATGTGTCCATACGATGGTTTCTCATATCCAGAGATCGAGCCGAGACTTTTTTCTTTCAATTCTCCATATGGAGCATGTCCCGTATGTAATGGTCTAGGCACTCGCGAATTCTTCAGCAATGAAACCTGTCCTGCATGTAAAGGTGCGCGTCTACGCGAAGAAGCGCTTTTTGTAAGAATCGATAGCAAGAACATCGTCGAAGTCACTGGGCTTTCCATCGAGGAATCTGTGGAATATTTCAAGATAATTAAATTGAGTGAGAGTGAGCGAGAGATTGCAAAGGTCATTCTCAAGGAGATCTCATCTCGTCTCCAATTTATGAAAAATGTAGGTATTGAATACCTCACGCTAGATCGTCGAGCATATACTCTATCTGGTGGAGAGGCTCAGCGTATTCGCCTCGCTTCACAGCTCGGCTCTGGTCTCGTGGGAGCGCTCTATGTCCTAGATGAACCAACAATAGGTCTTCATCAGCGTGATAATGATCGTCTGATCAAGACCCTCATAGATCTACGCGATCTCGGCAATACCATCATAGTGGTTGAACACGATGAAGATACGATGTTCTCTTCTGATTATATTATCGATATAGGTCCTGGTGCTGGTATCCACGGAGGAAATGTAATTGTTTCTGGCTATATTGATACACTCCTCACTGCGAAAAAGAATGATTCCGATTCGCTTACACTTGCATATCTTCGTGGAGAGAAGAAGATAGATATTCCCGAGGTCCGTCGCGAACCGAAGGGTAAGATAATGGTACGAGGAGGAAATGTTTTTAATATAAAAAATATGAATGCCGACATCGCTCTCGGCAGTCTCAATGTCATCACTGGTGTATCTGGATCTGGCAAATCATCATTCATGTATGAGATTCTCTATAAGAATCTTCAGGGACGACTCGAACGAAGGCACCGCACGGCGGAAGTATTCAATTGCGAGACTTTTACGGGTAGTGAATACGTCGGCAGAGTTATTCTCATCGATCAATCTCCGATTGGCCGTACTCCACGTTCGAATCCAGTCACATATACAGGCGCTTGGCAACATATACGAGATCTCTTCGCTGGTTCTGCAGAAGCCCGAGCACGAGGCTGGGGTCCCGGAAGATTCTCTTTCAATGTGAAAGGTGGTCGTTGTGAAGCCTGTGAGGGTAATGGGGAAATAGCGGTGGAGATGCACTTTCTTCCTACTGTCTATGTACCATGCGAAATCTGTGGAGGTAAGAGATTTATGAAAGAAACTCTCGAGATAAAATATAAGGGAAAGAATGTGCATGATATTCTCCATATGACAGTAGAAGAAGCATTGAAATTCTTCGAAGACATTCCTGCTGTGTCTGATCGTCTAGAGACTCTTGCCAAGGTAGGTCTAGGTTACCTCGAGGTCGGACAATCAGCCACTACTCTTTCTGGAGGAGAAGCACAAAGAGTGAAAATCTCTGCCGAGCTCTACCGTGCTCATCTTCAGAAGACCATATATCTCCTCGATGAGCCAACTGTAGGTCTTCACTATGAGGATGTGAAGAAACTTATAGAAATTCTACAGCATCTCGTCGATAAAGGTAATACAGTGGTTGTTATCGAACACAATCTTGATCTTATTAAGTCCGCTGATTATGTTCTCGATATAGGACCAGAAGGAGGTTTTCGTGGTGGAAAACTAGTTGCGAAGGGAACTCCAGAAGATATTGCAAAGAATGATAAATCATACACTGGGAAATATCTCAAGAAGATTCTCGCTCGAGACAAGTAATCATGAAAAGGAAATCATCTTTATTAAAAAAAGCAAAATTACCCGATAATCCAGGAGTCTATTTTTTCAAGGACAAGCAGGGGAATATTCTTTATATAGGACGAGCAACATCACTCAAGGATAGAGTGAAGAGTTATTTTGCAATTGATCTCATACACACCAGAGGCCCACTCCTTGTAGATATGATTACGAAGACTGAGAGAATCGAACATACAGAAACAGACTCTGTACTCGAAGCTATTATTCTCGAGAATAATCTCATCAAAGAATATCAACCATACTATAATACAAAAGATAAAGACAATAAAAGTTATAATTATGTCGTCATTACAGATGAAGATTTTCCACGAGTGATACTCGTCCGTGGAAGGACCTTCGATATTGTGAATCAGGAATTGTTGAAATTTAAAATAAAATATCAATTTGGACCATATCCTCAAGCATCACTTCTCAAAGAAGCTTTGCGCATTATCCGCAAGATATTTCCATTTCGAGATATTAGGTCTAGTATTCCACATCAAGAGTCATTCTATCGATCTATAGGACTTTCTCCAGATATGACTTCGTCTGATGCAAGAAAAGACTATCAGAGGACGATCAGGAACCTCACACTTTTTTTTCAAGGAAAAAAAAGTGATCTAGTAAAAACTCTTGAGAGAGAGATGAAGGAGTATGCTGAAAATAGAGAATTTGAGAAAGCTGGAGAAATAAAAAAGACGCTATATGCTCTAACACATATTCAAGATGTTGCTCTGATAAAATCTGATTCTATGAATACGATGCAGACAGGTTTCCGTATTGAAGCTTATGATATTGCCCACCTGTCCGGCAAGAATACTGTCGGTGTAATGGTCGTCTCTTATGATGGAGAGTTGGACACGGGAAGTTATAGGAAATTCAAAATTTCCAAAGACCGAAATGATGATACAGCAGGTCTTCGAGAGATTCTCATACGAAGATTTACACATACAGAATGGCAATTACCAAATCTTATTGTGATCGATGGTGGTATAGGACAAAAAAGAGTAGCAGAGGAAATAATCAAGGGTCTAAATATTGACATAGTCATTGTTTCTGTTGCTAAAAACGATAGTCATAAAGTAGATCATATTCTCGGTGATACATCCATCATACATGTGTATAAAGATATGATTATCAAGGTTAATGCAGAGGCTCATCGATTCGCTATTTCATATCACAGATCGCTCCGTAAACGTAATTTTCTGAAATCTTAACCAGTATTATCAGTGCATATGAATTGTTTATCCTGTCTTTTGTGATAGAGTGCCAGAGGTGCCAGTGTGTGAGCGATTCGGATCATCTTCCTCTGAGATGTGATGAATAGCTGCATACTGGCACTTTCTTATACACAGACGAACGCGTGATATAATGTATTCATGCATAAAGTACGCGTAGGTATTCTCCGTGGAGGTCCGAGTAGTGAATATGACGTATCTCTACAGACTGGAGCGACTATTCTCAAACATATTCCTGAGGACTTATATACTCCTCAAGATATTTATATTTCTCGAGAGGGAGTGTGGCATAAGAATGGTATAGCCATATCTCCACACAATGCTCTAGCGCATATAGATGTAGTATGGAATGCTCTTCATGGACAATACGGTGAGGATGGAAAGGTTCAACATATACTTGAATTTCATAAGATACCATACACAGGATCCAATTCATTTTCCTCTATGTTGGGTATGAATAAGATATTGTCGAAAGAGATTTTCAAAAAAGAAAAAATAAAGACGCCTCATTACAAATCCATTACCACACAACCAGAGGAAGAAAATATGCGGGATATATTTAGATCATTTTCAGTGCCATTTATCGTGAAGCCTGTATCTGCCGGGTCATCTGTAGGAGTGACGCTCGTAAAGGATTTTGTCTCATTTGAGATGGCACTTGCAAAAGCGTTCGAGCATAGCCCGAGTGTCCTTATTGAAGAATATATATCAGGAAGGGAAGCGACAGTCGGAATTATAGATGGTTACAGAGATCATGTGCATTATGCTCTGCCACCAATAGAGATACGTCCGCATGCAGAAAATATTATTCCTGGTAATTTTACTCTTGCGGAAAAAAGAGAACTCGAAGATCTTGCTCGTCGAGTCCATCAGGTTCTCGGTCTCCGGCATTATTCTCGTACAGACTTTATCGTATCACCAAACAGAGGGATTTTCGTACTCGAGGTTAATACCTTACCTGGCATGACTGAGTCTTCACTCATGCTCAAGGCTCTTGATTTCGTCGGAGCTCCAATGTCGCATTTTCTGGATCATGTATTGCAGTTGGCACTACAAAAGAAATGAGAGATAAATAAAAAGCCACTTCCTGGTGAGGGAAGTGGATGAAAGATGGAAGGCATCAATAGTATGGGTATAGTACCCGACGCCTATGACCAAAATCGTAATACTTTATTAGTCGTTTGTGGGGGATTAGGTGGAGGCTGGACAATCACGGTTTCAACACGTGTCTCCACCTTCGGTGGCGCACACGCAGGGCAATATGGTCCGGGCAGTTTAGCATGACATTTACCACAGAAGTATTCTGTGACAACTTTCATTTTTACTGTAGGAACCATACATGTGGTGCGTGGTCCACAGTTCGTGTTTGCACAGCCGGATGTATTTAGTGAAAAAAGCACTGCCGATAAGGCAGTCCAATTACTGAGTTATTTAATTTGCATTGGAATATCTCCTTCTGTCCGCATTATGCCATATGTTGATATAAATAGCAAACAATTAGAAGAATGAAAGGTTGTCTAACCTCTTGCATTCTTCTTAATATAACGATATTATCTGATATGTCTTTTATACGGGCCCTTAGCTCATCTGGTAGAGCACCTCATTTGCAATGAGGGGGTGGCAGGTTCGAGTCCTGTAGGGTCCACCGGCAAAAGAAAAGGCGTCACGAAGTGATGCTTTTTCTTTTGTCCGGAGGGAGGCGGCGGGACTCGAAAGACGGAGGCGACTTAGGTCGCCGAGTCAGGGTCGGGAACCGCTTCAGCAGAAGCGGATTCCTGACCGAGTCCTGTAGGGTCCACAGACAGTTTCAGCTCTTTATGAAAAAAGTGATAAAATTCTTCAGCCTCCTTTGGTCGAAGATTCAAAAATACAGACAGTCAGCACCAACCATGACAGAGTTGGTCAAGACGCACGGTGACTTTTATTGGTCACTGCATAGGCATAGTGCTGAATAAGCCTTGTCGACATCTCATACCTCGTTTCAGAAATGAACCGCGGTTTTTTTTTATTTAACTCTATCTTTCTTGAGTACCATCTTCAGATACTCCACTTCCTTAACAAACTGGTTCCAAAATGAAAGTTTTTTGTTGACTTAAACGATTCTGGTATACTACAGTCATAATGGAGAATACTAAAGATAAAAATATTGCTTTTATAGATAGTCAAAATCTAAATCTAGGTGCGCGGGAACTTGGTTGGAAAATCGACTACAGAAAATTTAGAGTATACTTGCGTGAAAAATATGATGTTGAAAAAGCATACATGTTTATTGGTTTTGTCGCTCTGAACCAGAGTCTATATGATAATCTTCAAGAATCTGGTTTCATTCTGAGGTTCAAGCCAACTATTCCTGATTTTGATGGAAAGATAAAAGGAAATGTAGATGCTGATATGGTGTTGAGTGCAATGATAGAACGGAATGATTACGATAAGGCAGTTATCGTTTCAAATGACGGTGATTTCTATTCTTTGGTTGAACATTTATATATAAATAATAAACTAGAGGTAGTTTTAAGTACGAATAGAAAATTTTGCTCGAGTTTACTTGCTCAATCTGCTAAAGAAAAAATTCAATACGTCGATGATCTTAGAGAAAAAATAGAGTATACAAAAAAGAAAAGCACCGCTTAAGGACGAACCTTAAGAAGTGCTTCTCTCTATTGATACATCAAAATAATACCATAGGTGTTATAAATAATGCAAGTAGTATTTTTATAGTCGATCTTCTCTCAAAATACCCTCAATCTCTCACATTTCTTAGCAAACTGGTTTCAAAATGCGATACTGAAGTCCACAAAAATAGAAAAGTCCGGCTGATGCCGGATTTTTCTATTTTCTGAGTCCCTAAAAAGAAGAGTCCTGTAGTGTGCACAATTACCCTTGACAAATAGCACAAAGCTGTGCTATTTTGTTTTTATATAGTTCCAAAACAATTTAACCAAAGGATCATTTGTGCTTATAGCTATTTTAGGTAGACGTAATTGGCTCGCATATTTCTTATGGAGATGGATCTTTCGAGCTAACGGCTCAAGTTGCACCGAACTCGACCGATATTTTTTCGGCCCGAGCCACGGATTGAACGATTACGATAGCCTCGCTTTAAATTATAAGAGGTCTAACGTAAAACCTGACAAGGCCTACTCCATTCTGCCTACGGTGCTTGAAATGGTAGGGGACTGCAAAGGTAAGACCTGTACTGATATTGGCTGCGGTGGAGGTTTCTTTTCACTCGCACTTGCACAGCAAGGCGCATCGCAGGTCTATGGCCTGGATAATTCACGTGAGCAGCTCACGCTTGCCTTGCAGTTTGCGATCCATCCTGCAATCACATATGTCCTGCGTGATGTTTTCCTCGAAAAACTCATGCCGACCGATGTTATTGTTGCTGCATTTGTCACAAATTACGCATCCTCAAAGCCGATCCTGCAGCACTTCTTCCGTCAATTATATGACGGACTGAATGAGGGAGGAAAAGTAATTCTTGTGATCGATCTTCCGAATAGTAGAGAGCTTAAACGTTTCGGAGCGATAAAAAGAATTCAAGGAGCTGTTCGTGATGAGGCTCCTATCGAAATCACACTCTTTAATGAGAGCACACCGATCTGTAATCTGAATGCATTCTATTACACACCAGTAACGATCGAATCGGTTCTACGCGAGGTTGGCTTTCGTGGAATTAGTTGGCACAAGCCGATCGTTTCTGAGGAAGGGATAACTGCAATAGATGAAAAATTCTGGGAGGGGTACACGGATGATCCAGAGCTCGGCTACATCTTGGCTGAAAAATAACAAAAGCGCATCAGCAATGATGCGCTCTTACTTTTATCCTCCCTCAAAATCATTCTTAGTTTCTTACATTCCTTAGTAGACTGGTTCCAGAAAGATATACTGGAGCCCACCAAACGGCGAGCATAGAAAATTGACTACATTATAAGTACATGTTATTGTATAATATAGTTCTTGTTAAACAATTCAACAGAGAAAGGTATGCATGTTAAAAACAAATTACACCAGAAATGATGTGGAGAAGTATCTGCAGAATACTTCATATCCACCAAGACTCGCAACAGTAGCGTTACTCCATCTTGACTGTCGAAATCAGTCGGAAATTGCAAGGAGAATTAGGATAGTACATCAAGGAGTGAACAAAATCATTCAGCAATGCCAGGAGCTAATTATCTGGCACAAGAGACTCGATCAATTTCGGTCACTGGAAAAACACATCCTTATGGAGAAGCAGGTTACTGAAGTATTTCCTAGTCACTGGGAGACTACCAGAATCTTAGCTTATGCAAACTGTCATAATCTATATCAATTGATGGGAATTCAGTATGGTTACCTGATTAAATATAGAAATATAGGTCCTGGCGGAATCATCAGACTCAATTCAGTATTGTCATTCTTGGGATGTCAGACGATCGATCCTAATGATAATGTTCTGCCATCTGAATTAAAGAAGTTCGTTTCTGCATATTTTTGTACAGTATTCAGACAATCACGACAGACATCGAAAGCATTAGCTGAGGTTTATGAAAAAAACAAGTGGGGATTGGTATTTGTCAGATCACTTGGGGAAAAGAAATTGTATCCACCACCATGTTTCTTCTTTAAAAACAGCGAATGAAGTTATTGTTTCTAAAAAGGTTGTGAGTTTAAATGCTCTCAACCTTTTTTATATAGTGAATCGCAGGGTGGGGTAATTTACGCCAAAACTTTATCTGCTTTTAGTATCATCTTCAATCTCTCGCATTTCTTAGCAAACTGGTTTCAAAATGCGATACTGAAGTCCACCAAACGACGAGCGTACACAAATTTGACTTTAATCAGCCCTCGGTATAATATACAGAAGTATTCATACGAAGAGGGATCCGAAAGGTGCTTGTGCCTTAGGAGCCCTTTTCATTTATAGGGTTTGATTATTGTACTCAATATATGATTTGAGGTTATAGAGATAGTCAAAATATTCAGAACCGAATTGCTTATATAGTGAAGATGCAAATTTTTTATTCGGAAATAGGACTTTGGCCAACTTATTCTTCTTTAGAAGATAATCAACAAGCTTTTTATAATCGCCATCACCCGACACAAGAATTATTTTATTAAAATCAGGCTCATCAATTAACTTTTTCAATACTTCAAAAACTATATCCGTATCAACATTACCTTTCTTTCGGCCAATCATTACTGGATTATGCTCTTTGAATATTAAAGTAAAGCCGGCATTCTCAAGATTGGCGTATAATCCACGCTCCTTTTCGGTTGAATAGCCTAAGAAATAATATGCTGTAGTTATATCATATTTTTCCTTGAGATATATTCTTAATTTTATATGATCAATAGCCCACCCATCATCTTTTGACCCAAAGTAAAGATTCTGTCCATCGATGAAAGCGATGTTAGTGGTATTTGGAATTGTTGATAGGGATTCATTCATTGCAGCATCATACCACCGCTTGAATTCAAATATCTTTTGAATTGTGTATTTCGAGGGGATAACTTGTCAGTACAACCACGTGAGAATTCCTAGTCGAGTCCTGTAGGGTCTACAAACTTGACAAATACACCGAATATGTGTATAATTGTATAAGGGTTCATTAAGTATCTAGCCTACTTTCCTCGGTAGAGGAAGACAAAGTTGCCATTACTGGGTACGGCGGCAACCGAGCTAGCATTCTCCCACATCCGTAGGGGTGCAAGAAAGAATGAGTATTCCTTATCTTATCGACAATCACGTCGGTGGAAACAAAGGAATACTATGCATATCATCAAATGGTTCATCAAAAAAGCACAAAAATTAGTTCAAGTTTGCAAAAACTACAAGTCAGACAGGCAGATTGAAAAGTGGTATTTCACTCTTACAGATGAAGAGTTGCGTCAATGGATTAATCCAGCGACGGACGATCAACTGTCGGAGAAAGAGTATTGCCAGCCGATTGATCTCGAAGAAGAGCTACGCAAATGCGAAGAGCGTCAAGCGTTGGCTGAAATAGAGATCAGAAAGCGAGACAATGCTGAAGCTCTCAAGCAAGAGGAAGCTGAAAAGGCTCGCTACCAAGAGTTAGTGGATGAATGGCCGTGCCAGGACTGTGGGGAATTTGGTTCCAAGTGCACCTGCACTCCGGACGAAGACGACCACGAGCTTGAAGTTCCACAAATGGGACTGCCTGGCCACGAGGAGGAAGAAATTCCTTTGTGGCTCGAGCATGCCAACGAAGAATGTCCGAACTGCGGACTTCTGCCAGAGTTCTGTCAGTGTCAGTACGAAGAGTAGAGGGTGTTACAACCCAAAGACCCGCTTAGCAACGAAAGTTGTGGCGGGTTTTCTTCTTGAAGATGATGTATAATTTCCGTATGAAGAATATTATTTTTGATTGGTCTGGCGTAGTCCGAGACACAGTGACGAACCAAATGTGGATTGTTAATCACATATTTAAAAAATATGAAGTAGGGGAGATATCCACGGAAGAATTCAGGGAAAATTGGACACAGCCACCCGCTCTTTTTTATCAAAAATATTTACCCGAAGGTTATGACGAAGCGGAACGGTCAAAATTGTTTCAGAAATTACAATTAGACAAAGACTGTCCAAAAGCAACCTCATTTCCTGAGGTGGTACAACTCATACACAAATGCAAAGAAAAGGGCTATTTTCTTGCCGTCGTAAGTTCTGATTTTCCCGAGACATTACTTCCTGAAGTAAAGCAATATGGACTAGAAAACGTTTTTAGAGAAATTATTACAGATGCAAATGATAAATTGCCACCAACTCAGAAAATAATTAAAGAAAACAATTTAAACCTAGAAGATACATTTTTTGTTGGAGATAGTAATCATGAGGTAGATGTAGCCAAAGAGACAGGGATTAAAAGTGTGGTAGTCACATGGGGTTTCACTAGTGAGAGTAAATTAAGAGCTAGAAATCCAGATTATATGGCTCATAATGCTAAGGAATTGGAAGGTGTTATTTTATAGAGTCTTCCTTCAGTATTATCTTTAAGTATTCTGTCTCTCTAGCAAACTGGTTTCAAAATGCGATACTGAAGTCCACAAAAAATTTGACAAGTTTTAAATTATATGTAATCTAGTACTAGATCTGTATCCTATCTGTTTTGAAAACTTAACAACCAACCAATTGGAGTCATTATGAAAACGAATGAAGACCTTAAGCTTGTCATAGCCGTCAGACATGGTGAATACACTAATCATGGTCAGAGAGGTTTGAATGATTTGGGAAGACAGCAGTCGCAACTTTTCGCTACGAAACTTCGGGCAATTATTCCTCAGGAATACTCGGTCGAAATCTTTTCCTCGATCCTTACAAGGGGACAAGAGACCGCCGAAATTCTTGCCTCACATCTCGGAGCAACTACGAAGATGCTCTATGAACTTTGCTCAGATGATTTTATAGATGGTGAAGAAAAACGTCAGGCTATCCTCAAGTCTGTAAATGGCTCCGATGCTATCGTTATCGTTGCTCACTACACCTCGCCCTCGGGCATCATCAACGCCTTCAGTGAGTATCATTTCAAGAAGCAAGTGAGTCCCCAGGAAACAAAAAAAGGGAACGGTCTTATGTTAGATCTCTGTTCTGGTAAAGTCGTGACCGACTTAATGGATCACACCTCGTAAGTTTTTTGGTTTCAAAGAAGGAGCTTAGTACGCAACTACTAAGCTCCTTTTATTTGTCCTGAGATATACCCAAAAACGAAAATTGAGTGAGCCATTTTCAGGCTCTACTCAATGACTTACTCAATTATTTATTATCTTTTGCGAGATTTTCTCTCTCAATCTAACTTTGTGCACTTCCTCTGCCTCTCCCATTTTATACCCTCTTTGAAGACGGCTGTTAGGATGTCTGCAAAGACAAATGCCGGTGTTTCATCAGAACCCCAATCACCTTTGAGCAGTGTGAATAGAGCCTTGTCCACCTCCACATTTTCTTTATTTGTGGGGGTCGATATGATGAGAAGAGGTTCCTTATTCCACAACGGAGATGGATTTTTGTCCGCTACAGGAACAACTAAGAAAACCCCTGACGGTTGCATATATACAGCAATGAACATATTTTCCTTTCTATTTATTTCAAAAATACACCATATCAGATAATAATGCAATCTTCTGTAAAAATCTCAGATAGGATGAGGTCTATATCTGATTAACTTATCCATACACCATATTGCAGTATAGAAGTATATATGATACTTTGAACTAAATTGCACATCATAATGAAGCTCGAAAGAGAGTAGCGTCCGTTACTGGGAATACGCAGACTGGCATGATACCGAATGTATCCGCCAAGACATTCTCCCTCAGCAAAGACGACAGAATGTCGTAGCCGTCTAATAGACTAGGATTCTTCAGTATCGACAAGACGATACTGTCCGAATTATGGTTGGATAAAGGTGGCAGTGCATAGTTTCCGTTGCCCTAGAGACCATAAGGCTGAATTCCCTGTCTGTGGGGTCTGGCTGAGCATAATGATTGCAATGTGACTGCCTTCTTGTAGGCAGTCATTTTTTATTATTTCTCTATCTATGCCCCTCATCGCATATCATATTCCTTTATCTTGACCCACACTCATCATCGCAGTAAAATTATATAAACAGTTCACCAAAGGAAAATTATGTTCGGAATAAAATGTCATTATTGTGGGCATTGTGAGAGTGTCCACGAACTCATGAAAAATGCCGATACTGAGATTGAAAGAAAGATAGTCTTCAATGCAAATCCTCAATATCGAACACTAATCGAAGGTTATGCTCAAACCCTCGAGCAATGTGAAGAGTATATGCCAGAGGACCGCAAGCTTGCAGAAGAGCTTGCTCGAGAGCTTTACGGCCACCACCGTACTCCACAGTTTGCTGATGAGGATTATTGTTGAATCATCCAGAGGAAATCACTCTCATGGGTGATTTTCTTTTTTTGTCATTTTCCTTATGATATACTCTAATTTCAATAACTTTATACATGTATTTAATTATCCTCTATTATAAATATATCTACATCGAAAATCCCGAGGCGATTACAGCATTGCAGAGGGAACTATGCATTCGTCTTGATCTAACCGGACGGATTATCATTGCACATGAAGGGATAAATGGGACTTTGGAAGGTACAGCGGATAATATAGAAAAATATATAAAAGAGACGAAGAAAATCAAAGAGTTCAGCGATATTAATTTTAAAAAAAGTGAAGGACAAGGTCGGTCTTTTCCGAAACTTTCAGTCAAGCTTCGCAAAGAGATAGTAACACTTGGTCGTCCTAATATTTTCCCTATACCTAGTGAGACTGGCGCTGACTATATGAATGCAGAAGATCTCCATATGCTTCTCGAAAAAAAGAAGGACGAAGTGGTCGTTCTCGATATGAGAAATGAGTATGAATTGAAAGTAGGTAAATTCGATTCTTCTATTGCTCTTCCTGTGCAGAACTTTCGAGAGATACCTGCCCATGCGAGAGAACTAGAAAAATATAAGAATAAGACTGTGGTGGCAGTATGTACTGGTGGGGTTAGATGTGAAAAGGGTACAGCGTATCTCAAACAGGAGCTTGGTTTCGAACATATTTATCAACTTCATGACGGTATTGTCACCTACATGACGAAATATCCCAGAGGTCATTTCAAAGGAGCTCTCTATGTTTTCGACGGACGAGTGACAATGCGTACCGATGGTATGCCTGTAGAAGTTATTGGGAAATGCGAATTGTGTGGGTCAGCATCAGAGAAATTCGTGAATTGCTCACTAGCTAAATGTCACAAGCACTTTATCGTTTGTCTTACTTGTTTAGAAAAATCAGGTGGTGAAAAGAAAATAGTATGTGACAAAGAGCACTAAGAGAAAACTAAGAGTAGTACAGAAAATGTTAAATGTTATCAGCGAATAACTTCCCAATCATTCTTTCTATTTATTTTTTTTGGTATAAGACCATAATATATGTTGATAAAAAACATCTTGATATAACCCTTATCTTCGAATCTTCTCGTGGAAGTCAACACATTGGAAGTATCCATAAAGAAATATTTGCCAAATTTTGACAAGTCTCTTCCATAGTGGAGATCTTCAGTCAGAACAAGACTCTCATCATAAGATACTTTTTTCACCAAGTCCTTATTAACAATGTGTATGACATGCAGTGTCTTCATCATTCTATCAGTCCAATTTCTATACCAGAACCAGAAACGACTTTTCGGAGTTGAGGGAAAGGGTGTAAGTGTTGTCGTACCATACTGAACATTTGTTTTTGTATTAAGAAATTCATTGAGCTCCATAAGAAAATTTTTCAATAGCAATGTGTCTGCATCCATTATAATGCACCAGTCTAGTTCTGGTGAGCATTTATTGATACCGAAATTTCTTGCTTTAGAAACTCCTTTCTGAGAAGAATATATCTTGAAGTTAGCTGAGCTGAATTTCTGAGCCTGATCTAGTGTAGCGTCTGTAGACCCATTCTCTACGAGAATTACTTCGTATTTATCTCTAGGATAATCCAATTTTTGGAGATAGGTCAATGTGGTGCCGATCAAAGCCTCTTCATTGTGAGCAGGGATAACGATAGAGAAGAAATTGAATTTCATATGCAATGATTATTATATCTTATATAATGATAGTATTCGAATATTATGCAAAAGAAGGTAAATCTTGAATACATGAATTTGGCCAAGGAGCTCATATTCTTCTGGTTATTACCCTTTGTCATTATAAGAAAGAAGAAGGGAATAAGGGATATAAATAACTCGGTACTAATTGTTTGTCCATGCCTTATTGGCGAATTCATGGCCACAGTGCCAGCACTTCGAGACTTTATAAGAAGAAATATAGATAAAAGAGTAGATATTGTTGTTACACCGCCACTAAGGGCGATTGCTGAGAGAATAATCGGTATAGGGAATATATATTGTGTATCTTCTGTATATTCTAGGAATGATGAAGATTTTAACGACGCCGATCATATACCGAGAGTGTACGATCATATACATATTCTACGCTTGAGTTCTTCTGTATTTCATATATTGCGACATATCACATTCTCACATATGAGTCGTAACACACTTCGTTTTACTGCATATGTCTTGCATCTATGGAAGTCATTACTATTTCGACGAACGCCGAAGCAATGGAGAGATTTCAATTCCGAACTTCTTGGTGGAGAGACGAATCATATTTCCTTTGACGAAATATTTTCACTCAAAGATATTGATTACAATGCTATTGAAAAATTCAATATTGAGAATATATCTGGTACGAGGGTGATGATTCACACAGGTTCCAATTGGCCTATGAAAAAATGGGATAATGAAAAATGGAGAGAACTCATAGAAAGAATCAATAGCAGAATACCTAGCACATTTATTTTTATAGGATCAAATCAAGATCTTGATGATTATGAATATATCACTTCTCGCATACCAAGAGTTTCTATACACTCACTCATTGGAAAAACGAATCTTCTTGAAACAATGCTATTAATGAGAAAATGTCAATACTTCATAGGTATAGACAGTGGCCCTGCGAATATGGCACATCTATCTGAGTTATCGAGCTTGACTATTTTTGGTCCAGGACCGCATATGTATTTACCGAATAATCCAAATGATGTTTTCATCGACAAATCTAGAGGAAGAGGCTTATACCAGATGTTTTTCCGCTCAAGAAATAGTTTTATAGAAAAGATAACTGTGGATGAAGCGTATGAAAAAGTCTGTCACCTAATGCATATCAACTGACAATTTTCTTTTTCATATATTTTGCAAAACCTATGAAAGCTAACACTATCATCAAAAATAAGGCAATTATTGTCATACGAGCTAGGATATGATCAAATGTTATGTAGAGATTACTGAAGAAATAGCCGAAAGCCATGAGCAATCCAGTCCAAGCGAATTGCCCTATAAAATTCAGAAATATATAATGCCTGAAAGGTATCCTTACAAGTCCTGCTGTGAAAAGAGTAACAATGGCGAAACCAAAACCAGTTGTTAATTTCGATATGATAAGTATTGATTTTGTATATTTATGAAAAACATGTGTCACTTTTCTAATTCCGTCTACAGTGATATTGAAATATTTTCCATATCTAATGACAAATCCATATCCTAGATGTTTACCAATATGATACCAAACAGTATCTCCGACGAGATCTCCAAGCATCAATGCAAAGTATATGGGGAGGAAGCTAAAATATCCTAGTTTGATCAGTATTCCGAAGATGATAGAAAGAATTGGTCCTTCTATACATGCGAAAATAATAATAAATGCGTATACCCACACGGTGTGATCATTCGATAGACTGATGAGCCATTCTTGCATATGTATGTATTAGAGTTGAGGGTATTCCTTCTTGAATTCTTCGAAATCTCTCGCATATATCCTCTTTGTAATAATATGTATGCCGTATGTAATAAAGTACGCTGAAGCCACATCTATAGAATAATGAATATGTCCTAGGAGCACACTAACTGCGGCAATTATTGACATAAAGAAAAATAAAAATCTAAGTCTACGATCATACCAGTACATTAGAGAAAATAGGAATGGCATTCCTGTATGACCAGAGAAGAATAGATCGGCTCCGGAACTGAACGCCCTACCTATTTCTCCAGGAGATTCTAGTGTATTGAGAGGAGAAGGTCCTATATGTGTGAGAGTTACGAAGAGGGATCTCACGACTATAAAAAGAGCAATAGACTTCAGAACGAACGATATTTTATGAGGTTGTAATATGAGAAATATGGTTACGAGTATTATGAATATGATCGTACCTACGATAAATGTCGTATCCATATTGACTACAGGTAAGTTGTCGAGGAGAATATCGGTCACACTATTGCTCTTGTTCACATAGGCATATTGGCTAGCGAAATAGTTTACAACTAGACTGGCTAGGAGAAAAAGCAATGCTACTGCAAGTGATATTAAAGAGCTCGGTTCAGATAGAAATATCCTATATCTTTCTGTTATTTTTTTCATAGATTATGTTGAGACTTAGTATAGCAGAAGTGTTATAGATTGACAAAAAACACTATTCCTGTATACTATCTGAGTAAGTTTTCCTAGTCGCTTACGTTTATATTTAAAGACGAGGTTATACAAGAAAATGGCAAAGAAGCTATATGTAGGGGGTATTTCTTACAGCACAAGCGAAGACGCTCTCAAGGCGCATTTCGCTTCCGCTGGAGCAGTTGAGTCAGCTAGCATTATCATGGACAAGATGACAGGCCGTTCAAAGGGCTTTGGATTCGTTCAGATGGCAAGCGATGCTGATGCAGACAACGCTATTAACATGTTTAATGGCAAGGAGCTCGAAGGAAGAACTCTTA
>CAZAEF010000003.1:0-33762 GCA_964484315.1 uncultured Candidatus Saccharibacteria bacterium
TCGAACCAAGGACCTTTCGAGTATCAGTCGAATGCTCTACCAACTGAGCTACACGCGCAAACATTATATTTTCAAACACGCAATATTACTAATGCAAAATATAGCAAAAATCCACCAAAAAGCAATGAATTACCTAGCTAATCCTGCGCTATGATCTTCTTGACCGCTATGAAGTCCCCTTCGCGATCTGGAGCCTCCGCTAGCAATGCCTCCCTCTCCGCCCCGCCCCTCTCCACGACCACGTCATCCCTCATCACATTATGCACAACCCCCACATGAGGCATAGTCTCCATATCCACATCTGCTTTCTTGATCTCGTCCACATAGGTCAATATACTCGCTATATCCTTGGTCAATGACTGCTTCTCGGCATCATCGAGCTTGATACGAGCGAGCTCTGCCAATTTCTCCACATCTCTTACTTCTATCATGTTCATGAGTGTAGCAAAATTTGCCCTATTTTGCCATTCTTATAAACTCCTCTTCATCAATCACCCTCACCCCAAGCTCTCGAGCCTTATCTAGTTTCGAACCAGCACTTTCTCCAGCTACAACGAAACTAGTATTTTTCGAAACTGAACTGACGACTTCTCCTCCTGCTTTACGCACCATATCCTGTCCTACTTCACGATCGAGTGTCGGCAATGTTCCTGTGAATACAAAACTCTTACCACTGAGCTTATTCCCCACTTGTATTTTTTCGATCTCTATATGTTTGAGAAGATTCTTCACAAGCTTACGATTATCACTATCATTGAAATAATCTGCGACTGACTGAGCGACGACAGGACCCACTCCATATATAGCTTCAATCTCTTCGTACTTTGCAATCATTATTTTCTCGATAGTACCGAAATGTTTGGCTATATCATATGCAGTCTCTTCTCCGACTTGAGGTATAGAAAGTGATGCTAGGAGACGTGGTAGAGCCGTTTTTCTAGCTTTTTCTATAGATACCAACAGGTTATCCACAGACTTTTCCCCAAATCTAGGTAGATTCAAAAGATCTCCTTTTTTCAAAGTAAATATATCATCGAATGTTGCGATGAGATTGCTCTCGAGAAGAGCATCAATAATCTTCGGTCCGAGGCCATCTATATCGAGACATTTCCTAGATGTGAAGTAGTAGAATTTCCTCTTATGTTGTTCATACGAATCCGTTGACACACATTTCCAAGCCGCTTGGCCAGGTATGCGTTCTATACGACCATCACCACCGCACGCGGGTATATGTGTAGGAAAGACAAAAGGCTTCACATTCTTTGGTCGAAGCTCGAGTACTACAGAAACTATATCTGGTATAACATCACCTGCTTTCTGGAGAATAACTGTATCTCCAATTCGTACATCGAGTCTCTTTATCTCATCCTCATTGTGAAGTGTCGCACGAGAGACTGTCGATCCAGCCACAGAAACAGGTCGTAGATGAGCTACAGGAGTGATCACTCCTGTGCGACCAACTTGAAAAACTATATCTTCCAATACTGTTGTCACTTGTTCTGCTGGGAATTTGAATGCTATTCCCCATCGTGGAGCCTTCCCTGTGTAACCTAGAAGATTCTGATACTCTCTGCTATCGACTTTCACTACCACACCGTCTGCTAGATAATCCTCTTTATTCATCTTCTCTTTCCACTCATTCCAATACGATATGGCATCTCTCATGGTCTTGCATTGTCGATAATGAGAGTTCACCTTGAAACCTAGGGTCTTTAACAGAGCGAGCTCTTCATGTTGTGTTGCAGGATGATCAGTGTATTGAGCTATATCATATATGAATGTCTGCAAACCTCTTTCTGCTACGATCCTCGGGTCGAGTTGACGGATAGATCCAGCAGCAACATTTCGAGGATTTGCAAATGGTTCTTCACCCTTCTTGATCCTAGCCTTATTGAGTCGTGTCAATTGACTCTTGCCCATCCATATCTCGCCCTCGACGATAATATCTACAGGTTTCGTAAGCTTGAGCGGTACTGACTCTATAGTCTTTACATTCTCCGTCACATCTTCGCCAACCTTGCCATCTCCGCGAGTGGCAGAAGTCACGAGCAAGCCTTTCTTGTATTCTAGAACCACCTTGAGTCCATCGATCTTATGTTCAACTATGTATGTAGGTTCAGGATTCTCTACTCCAGATTGAATAAGAAAACGCCTGACTCTAGCATCGAATTCTTCCATCTCCTCTGGTGAAAAGGCATCATTGAAAGACCATTGGGGAACCTTATGAGGAACCTTGGTAAATTCGGGTAATGGTTTGCCAGCGACACGTTGCGATGGCGAATCAGGAGTGATGAGCTCTGGATACTGCGTTTCTATTGCTACGAGCTCATGTTTGAGCGAATCGAGAGCTTCTGGAGATATATCGCTCTTGTCTAGAACATGGTATTCATAGCGATATTTCTCTATAGCAGTCTTCAATTGATCGAGCCTATCTCGTACGGATTTTGATATCTTATTACCCATACGCTAAGGATATCACACTAGTATTTATAGTGAATAGCGCGTTCTACCCTCTTTGCGCTGATAGTACTGCAGAGATTGAATAACGGATCCCAACCGAGATTGTATCCTCTGGCGACTATATCTGTGACTACATTGCCATCCTTATCAGTTATTTTTTTCAATAATACAGATGCGCATGGCCCATTATTTCCACTTCCGAAACCTAGGTGGAAGGTATACCATACCTCTTTCTCATGTGTAGTATCTGTGTTGATAATAATATCTGTAGAATTCTCCTGAAATGAGCACCCTAGGTATGATTTTCGTACATTGATTGCATCCTGTGTAGCTCCACTAGTTAGGAATGCATTTCTCGGGTCTTTATCTGCATTCACAGCACATTCTATAGCGCTATCAGCCATATTGAAGGCTACGGATGAATCTCTCGCGGAAGTTGCCATGAGATATTCTTTTTTTCCTAGACTCAATATGGATATCCCTATAGCGAGAACTAGTGATGATACAAGCACAGCGAAGAGGAGTGTATATCCATTATTTTTCTTTATGATTTTTTGAAATTTATTTTTCATTATTCTATTACTTTAAATATTTGAGTTTCATATTTCACACTCTCAGCATAACCATTATCCCATTTTACGACTACTGTAAGTGTAGCTTGATCGTCAAGATTGATTGGGTTTTGGGTTATGTAAAAGTAGCGAGAAAATATTGATGGCTTGGTTCCATTCGATGAATGACTATATCCATCTGGTCCTATATATAATTGACATGAAGTGCCTGAACCGCATGTAGAAATACCATAAGCATCAGGATCATCAGTCTTTGTAGTATTATTAATAGTATCAACCTTACACGGACTAGTAGAACTGCATTTAAAAATGCCATCGAGCCAATTATTTTGCTCCGGATTCAATAATATATTATGATCCTTTATGTTCTTTATATATTCTATTGCATCCTGTGCGAGATATGATGCCACTACTGTATTCTTCGTATTCGTCGCAGTAATGAGGGCCTTGTGCGCTATGGTCATAGGGCCAGCGATTGATATCATCAGTATGGTAATGGCGACGAGAGTTTCTATAATAGTAAAACCGGATCGTGTGCTGATATCTGGCCGTCCAATATTCTTTTTTAGAAAAAATATCTTCATATATTAGTCGCTGACACGCTGTGATATAGTGGTTTGAATATCGAAATACGACCTATTCGACTCTTTCAATTTTATCTTTTTTCCATCGGAATATCCTTTGATATGTATCTGAAGATATGATTTTATCTTATCTCCTGTTATCACACGGACTTGCGCTTTTGTAAGAATAATATCCTCTGACAAAATGGGATTGAAATCGACATCTTTGACGTCATCACCACAAGCTTTTGTTTCAGCTTTCCATATAGTGCCATTCTTGAATCTGTATGCATATATGAGAGGTTTAGTATTGCATGGTGGCCCAGAACTAGTATTCGAAGGATAGAAGGCAACTGTCCAATCACTGGTAGTAAATGTGGGGCAGTTCGAAAAGCTTGATGCGAGTAATGGGGTATTCACATCATTTGTATTATCTACGCAGTAGAAATTTGTCCCTACCCTCATCTCTCGCGACATAGACTCTAGAGCGAAGTTTATATTCGTCGTCGTGGTTTTCAATGATTGTGATTTCCTATTCTCATCGACAGTTTTCAATAATGCTCCTGTGGCAACGAATGCTACCACCGTGAATAGGCCTATCGATACGATCATTTCTACGAGAGTGAATCCCTTCTGATTGTAGTTATGTATACTCATATTAATTTTCTACTGTTATCTGCCCCGTACTCCTTACCACAACTTTCTTCGTGAGACCACTCGAGGATTTGAGAACGATTTCGGCATATGTCTTCTTCGATCCTATTCCATTACTATCAACAGTAGTAATGATAGCATTCGGATCTGGTCGGACAAAAGTGATATCGACTGTATCTCCGTTAGTACTATTAGAAGAATTACAATTTTCTGGCTTGTCTCCTGTACATACACTGGATATATAACTACCATTTTTTATGGTAAATATGGATATGGCTTCCCCGGATAGTCTGTCATAAACACCGTTATAGTAAAGATTTTCCCCACCAGTATCAATCGGTGCATCCGCGAAGAATATCATCTGTTGTCGAGGTATGACTCCATCAACAGTATTACTGTTAGAATCAAAGTGCACTCCGAAGCCGTAAATATAACCATCTTCATTCAAATTTGTCCTATTCCTCACATTGATTCCATACGACTGCGCATTGCGAAGTGTTATAGCCACATCATATGCCAGATTCGTCAGAAGAATTCCTTGGTTAAAATTACCGTATTTCGCCACGAGAAATGCTGTCATGAATGCGAATATAGCAAGCGATATGAGTAGCTCGATGATAGTGAATCCTTTCATTGTAAAAAGTGGCTTTTTCATATGGTGGTGATGAGATTGAAAGCGTCTGCGCTGAATATTTCGATATGGAAAAATAGAACGATATACATGCCAATGATGAGATATGGTCCAAATGGTATTTCATAATTACTCCTGAATTTCTTGAGAACAATAAGCATCCAGATAACACTCACCACCGCCCCTATCCAGAATGCTAGAGTAATAGCAGAAAGTCCTGGGAAAAGTCCTAGCACCCAACCTATACCGAGGATGAGCTTGGCATCGCCTAATCCCATCCACTTCCCTTTCGAAAGGAGCCAAATGAGAGCAAACGGTAAGGCTAGTATTGGTCCAGCGAGAAGATGTGAAGGTGTGATTCCTATGTAGTAAATATGGATGAGGGCGAGTGAGGCGAATGTATAGACGAGCAGGTCTGGAATTATCTTATGCTTTATATCATAGACAGTTATGACGATGAGAAGACTTGTAATGATGAGATAGTAGAGCGTGTCTACACTGGCCTCTAGAGAGACTGGAGGAAAATAATAGAATACGAGAATAAATAGGATGCCAGAGATCAATTCTACTAATGGATACTGCCACGATATTCTACTCTTGCATGTCTTGCAGGCACCACGCTGAGCGATGAAACTGAAGATAGGAAAAAGCTCGATCCAGGTGAGCGTCTTATTGCATGAGAAACATTTCGACCTGCCACCGAGGGTCATCCCTGTATTGTATCTATACGCGACAACATTGAGGAAACTTCCTATGATCGTGCCGAGTATAAAAGAGAAGAGAAGAAAAGGTGTCATATTATTTTTGAGGGACAACACAATAAAATGTTGGAGTATCGGAACATGTTGAATCTCTCATGGCTGGATTTCCTATATTTTCAAATTTAGCTGTAATTTTGTAGTATGTTGCTGGTGAATCTGTTGTGATGTATGAATATATATATTCACCAGTATTGATAGGATCAACTGGAATACTGGAGAGATAATCTTTTAAGATAATTGAGGAATCGTTTGGACATGTATAATCAACACCATTGAGATTCGGCGGATACACACCGCATTTATCGAAGAATATTCCGAAAGCGAGCTGTATCTGCGCGAGATCGGATACTCGTTTCGCATCGCGAGCCTTCAATCTCGCTGGACTATATAGACCCAATACTATAGCGCTCAAAATAGCGATGATTCCCACGACTACCAATATCTCCATGAGAGTGAAGGCTCTCATATGATTGTATTTTTTTGTGTGCAAGTATGATTTCATAGAGAATTATCTAGGTATAACACAATATGCCAAAACTGGTGTGCAATCCACAGTATTGGGAGTATATGTACTATACGCATTATGAAGAACATCTGTCAGTGCCACATTATTCGTCTCTAGTGTAGCCTTGAGCACATAGTCTGTAGGTACTGTAGGATTATTCACACTATATTCATACGGATTAACTCCTGTAGGATCGAGAGGGATCTTTGTAATATATGAACTGAAAGTAACAGAGCTTTCCATTGGACACTCATATGTTAGATCGAGAGTCGCAGGATATGTACTACACCTGTCGAAGAATGCTCCTAGAGATTGCTGAATGAGAGCTATATCAGATAGACGCTTGATGTCGCGAGATCTGCCTTTTGTCTGTGTGAGGTTCATGAGAACAATAGAAGCTAGGAGCGAGATAATGAAGACTGTTACCAAGAGTTCTACAATAGTGAATGCTTTTCGATTATCCATGTCTCTATTTTATCGCGGTTGTACACAATATGCTAATAGATCATCAGTGCAATTCACTCCAATCACAGTTGTCGAGTCGTTATGAAACGAATCAGTAAGAACAGAATTATTATTCTCTAGTACAGTCTTTAGAAGATAGTCCTGACCATTCTCACTGCTTTTATACTCATAATTGCCTGGATTTGGCGCTGATGGAATCTTCGCTATGAAGGTTGTGAGGGTAATATTCGGCCCACCAGCAGAGTTCACGCAATATGACGAAGACGAAAGATCGGATGGATACATTTTGCATTTATCGTAATACTTCTCGAGAGCGATCTGGAGTTGACCGAGGTCGGTGATGCGCTTGCTATCGCGAGACTTTGATTTTGCAGTATTGAGGTTCGCCAGCACCACCGCGCTCAATATGCCTATGATGGCGACAGTGACCATGAGTTCGACGAGGGTGAAGGCTTTGGAGGTATATTTAAATCTCATAACTTATATTGGGTTAATTATAACAGTATAAGACTTGAGTAGCTATGAAGCCTTATATACAATAAAATCCGTATCCTCATAGACTTTTTTCAATGCGCTCTTTTTCAATAGATCATTTTTTCGATCTTGAACATAATAATCGACCTTATATTTATTCCCTATCGATTTTAAACTTTCTATAGATTGATCCTTATCGTATGCATCTTTAGATCGACCTGGGACGCTCATCCATTGGTTAGCATATACAGTCCAGAGAACATAATTATGTGTATAAATTGGTATATATTTTGATAAATATTCAGGTGATGAAATGATTGATTTTTGTGGTATGTTATTAGCCGACCATTCTAGCACTGGCATAAATCTTTGTTCTTTGTATGTATAATTTATCCACGAACGATAGGAGGTATATTGAATGAGTGAGGCATTACCTATAGCAACAACACTCATTATGCCTAGGATATATAATCTCTGTTGAAACCATTTTGGTAAAAGTTGTAAGTAAAGAAAACATAATACTATAATAAGAACAGGGCTGAAGATGTAAACTTCGAAGTGATCATACTGCATTATTCGTCCAGTAAGTACGTGTTCATTCCTAGTTATAAAACATGCGAGTACGAGTGCAAGTATAAAATATGCTGATGTTGATATGGTTTTTATTTTCTTAATATAAATAAACACAAGACTGATAGTAATGAGCAGGAGCAATACTCCTTTCAAGGTTATATGCGGAACATGAGTTAGAATCAAATAATCTTTTGGAATAGTAATATAATATGGATGCTGAAAGATACTTACAATTTCAATGAATTGTGGTGCTGCAATAAAAAAACCTCCAAATGTGGATATGGTAGTACCTGCAAAGTTTTTCCATTCCTTTCTAAGGAGAAAAATAATGAGCCATACAATCTGAAGTACAGTTGCAAAAGCATAGGTGAAAAAATAAATATAGAAAGATAACCCGTAGATCAATGTTAGTACAAAGAACCATTTCTTTGTCCTCTGGTTAATTGTGGATAATAATACATGCAGATAAATAAATAAGAATACCGAACTGAATTGTGGGTTTACCGGACGAGAAAAGATTAGGAACTGAGTATAATCTGTTTTAAGATTAAATAGGTCTATAAAATCATGAACACTGATCAAATCCTGATAATTAATGAGATTATATCCGAGTACAATAAAAGAGGACCCAAAGAGAGAGATTGTAATATTCCTCGTCAGACGAAAAATTAATGAGTACGAAAGTAGGATTAGTAAAAATGGTAGTAAAAACTCATAGAATATCTTCAATTTCACAACTGGTATATTACTGATTATTCCTGGAATTGCTAGAAATGTCTCAGATAGTGATGAATCAAAGAAGGGATAAACATTACTATACTCCTTTATAAAGGGGTTACAACTTAATATACATCCATTATAGACACCATTGATACGACCGAGATACCATGTCTCAGCATCAGCATACATCATAGGAAGACCTCGAAAGGAACTGTCATTAATGAATACGAGATTAGGTCCAGCAACAATCAATCCCGTTATAATTGCTAAAATAATACCTAACTTATGTTTATTTATTATGTCCCGTATTCTATGAATCATATAGAGTATTATAGAATAACAAAAACAAAAGCCCTATAAATAAGAGCTTTTGTCTTGGTTATTCTCAGAAATATTTAACAGTTAGTAGCGTTTACTGCGATGACTGGAGTAATCCCTTTAGATGCTCCAGTACTATCGACACACCAAAAATTATTTGATCCTTCTGAAACCTTAAGTGGTGCAGCTGCTGCCCATGCTGTACCATTAGTATAACATACTGCTGTTCCTCCTCCAGCTACTCCGGCCGCCGTGACATTAGCTCCAATTCCATTAACACCTCCTACAGCTCCTGTATTACAAACACTAGCATATGTACCCGGTGCAACTGTATTAGAATCATAAAATATCTCAGCCTGAGCTCTAGCATTTGCCAAGTTTGACTTCACCGCCGCATTCGCCCCCTTGCCTCTTGCCGTATTCAAACTTGCTAATACCACCGATGACAATATACCAATAATCGCGATAACCACTAGAAGTTCTATCAATGTGAATCCTTGTTGTAAATATGTTTTCTTCATACTAAATTAAATTACTAATAAATTACTGTTAATCTATGACTATAAGTATATCAAGCTCTCATGAGAATACTATAGGGTACTGGGGATAACCAGTGGATTGACGGTGGATATTATTGTGCTGAAGCGATGTTATATATAGGAATAAGCACAGAAGCTAGAAGTACTGCCACTCCTCCTCCGAGGAGGACTATCATCAGAGGCTCGATAATATCTACTAGTGCATCCACAGCAGTCTTCACCTCACGAGCATAGAAAGAGGCGAGGGTTTTCAATATATTTCCGAGCTCCCCTGTTTCCTCCCCCACTTTCATCATCTGTATCATGATACCTGGAATCTCGGTATTGCCAGAGAGGGCTTCGGACACTGGCTTTCCTGATTTCACACTATTGACAGCATCATTTATGATCTTGTTATAGACACTATTACTAATAACTGAAGATGTGAGTTCTAGAGCACGTATCATAGGAATTCCTGAGAGCAACATGGTATTCATATTATCAGCTAGGCGAGAAAGATAGAGTTTTCTGAAAAGTGTACTCACATATGGAACACTGAGCTTCACTCGATCGAAGACCATAGCACCCTCCTTCGTGCGTATGTATTTGATAAGGAAGAAACCACCAATGATCAGTACTCCGAGCATAATGAAACCATAGGATACGAAGAAATTGCTAATTCCCAATACAATCTTTGTATAAAAAGGCACTTCTTGACCAGAATCCGTGAGAATAGCGCTGATCTTCGGTATAACGAGGGTAAACATGAGGACCATCACTGTCACAAAAGTGAAGATGACGAATGCCGGATATATGAGCGCTCCACGAGCCTTCGTCACTAGTTCATAGGTACGATCCAGATAGTCTGCTAGATAGTTGAAGGTCTCATCGAGCTTGCCAGATTCTTCACCAGCCTTGACCATATTGACATAGAACTCCGAGAAGACTTTGCCATGTTTCGCGAGAGATGCGGATATAGAACTGCCCGATTGGAGATCATCAGCTACCTCTGTGAGATGTTTTGCAAGTACTTTATTCTCATTTTCTTCAGAAAGAAGGCGGAAGATGCGAAGAGCGGAAACTTGAGCTTGGAAAAGTGTGGCGAGCTGGCGTGAGAGTATGACAATATCCTTATTCGACACTCGGTCAAAAAGAGCGATATTCATATTGAGAAAACTCCCAGTAGACTGTTCGTGTATTGTCGTGATGACGAGACCTCGTCGTTGAAGAGAAGCAATAGCGATATCGACATTGACCGCATCTATTGATCCGACTTTTTCTGCGCCCGCTTGATCTATTGATTTATAATTGAAAAGCATTGTCGTTATATATTATTTTTAGAGAAAATGTTCGAGGATTTTTGGATTTGTAGAATTGAGATATGCATTTTCCACTGTGATTTCTCCTACTCTCACCAGTTCTGCGAGTGAGCGATTGAGATCGACCATGCCACTGTCCGTACCAGTCTCGATCACTGTATTTATCTCATGTACCCGTCTCTCTCGGATAAGGTTCGCCACTGCATTGTTGTTGATGAGCAACTCATAGGCTGGTATGAGACCACCTGCTATGCGAGGAATGAGACGTTGGGAGAATATGCCTGTGAAACTGCCTGCAAGCTGTACGCGTATCTGATCCTGTTGTCCTGGAGGAAATGAATCTATGATACGGTTGATAGTCTGCGCGGCGGTATTCGTATGTAGAGTGGAGAATACTAGGTGTCCAGTCTCAGCCGCTGTGACAGCAGTAGATATGGTATTAGCATCGCGCATCTCGCCTAATAGACAGACATCTATATCTTCTCGGAACATGGCCACGAGAGCGCTGTTGAAATCTGGAGTATCGATACCGACTTCTCTTTGATCAATGATTGATTTCTTCGATTCGTATAGATACTCGATAGGATCTTCTATAGTGAGGATATGCTCTGTGCGTGTCTGGTTGATAATCTCAATGAGAGAGGTGAGTGTTGTAGATTTTCCTTGTCCGATCGGACCGACGCAGAGGAAAAAACCTTGTTGTTTGCGGGTAAATGATTCTAGAATAGGGGGAAGATTGAGTTCTGCAAGAGTACGCACAGTCTTCGGAATGAGTCGGAGAGCAATTGAGATATACGTCTGACGATAATATACATTTCCTCGGAAACGCGTATCCGTCAAACTGTATGAAAAGTCTACTTCCCTATCTCGCTCGAGATCTGCGAGATTCTTGTCACTGAGGAATTCACGGAGCATGCCTTTGATAGTGGTATTTGTGAGTACTGACTTCTTTACAAGAGGAATGAGCTGTCCGGAAATACGTACGGTCGGTGTGCGTCCCTCTGCAAGATGAAGATCAGAAGCTCCTTCACTCACCACAGTCGATACCAATTCTTCAATTTCTTTTTTATATTCCATAAGGATTATTTTGTTTTTTTAGCGGCCTCATATATCCTGATAACCTCTGAATATACCTCGGAAGGAACTGTGGTAGCCTTGATAATATAACCATCGACATTGAGCTTTTTTGCACGTAGGACATCATCTGCTAAACCTTGATTCGTAAGCATGATTACCACTGCTTTCTTGATCAATTTCTCTGTTCTGAGTACAGAGAGGAACTCTATACCATCCATTCCAGGCATCACAACATCGAGAAGAAGTATATCGGGATCAAATCCATCGCGTATAATCTTCAATGCTTCATCTGTTCCCTGCGCAGCATGCACTTCGAAATTATTTTTAGCGAATTTCACCGCATACATCTCGAGGAGAAATTTATCATCATCGACAAATAAGATCTTCATGTCTATAGTATACTAGAGTTTTCCCACTTCTTCAAAGGGTATGAGCTTCTTGAACGCTTTGATAAATGCATCTTCTTTCATAGTGAGCATACCTTTCTGTCGGAGGAGTCGACTGATGTCCAGTTCGGTCGGACTCTTCAATATCATCGCTTCTATTTCTTTATCCATCTTGAAACCTTCGAACACAGCCTGTCTACCACGCACGCCTCGCGGACATTCTGGTGTCGGTGAAGCTGTGTAGACCGTATCCGAAAATGGTATATTCTTCTTGAACTTATCTGGAAGATCGGAGAACTCTTTTTCTACTAGCATCTTTATGCTTCCTTCTACCGGCAATGGTTTGCCAGATCCTGGACAGAGTAGTCCAACAAGACGTTGAGCAACTGCCATAATAAGTGTAGGGGCGATGAGATATGGATCCACACCCATGTCGATGAGACGAGGAATAACACCAGCGGCATTATTCGTGTGGAGTGTAGAGAATACGAGGTGTCCAGTGAGAGCCGCTTGAATAGCGAGCTGTGCCGTCTCCTTGTCTCGGATCTCACCGACCATGATCACATCAGGGTCTTGACGAAGTGTTGTGCGAAGTCCTGCGGCAAATGTATACCCTATCTCGGGATGGACCTGCGACTGACTCACACCTGCCATGTTGTACTCGATCGGATCCTCGAGAGAGAGCACATTCATGCCTTCTTTATCCACTTCATTCAACATTGAGTATAGGGTTGTTGATTTTCCGGATCCAGTAGGACCTGTTATGAGGATAAGTCCATATGGTCGCTGTATGGCTTCTTTTACCATTGCGAGATTTTCTGGCGTAAGTCCCATATTATCTAGTTTCAGCACTCCTTTTTCTTGATCGAGAATACGCATCACGATCTTCTCGCCATAATACGAGGGAAATGTCGAAACACGGAAGTCTATCTTCCTACCATCGATACGAGCAGAGAAGCGTCCATCTTGAGGCTTGCGCCTTTCATCGAGCTTCATATTAGAGATAACTTTGATACGAGCAACAACAGCGTCATGAACCTGTGGCGGTAGGACAAGGCTAGTATTGAGAAGACCATCAACACGGAAACGTACACGGACCTTGTCTACGAGACGCTCGATATGCACATCAGAAGCATTACCCTCCGTGGCATAACGCACGATGGTTGCTACAATCTTGACCACCGGAGCGTCCTCGATGATGAAAGCTTCTGATTTTGCTTCTTTCTTACTCTTCCGCGTATCGATCGTCTCGCTCGCATCGACCGAGAGAACAGTTTCTAGCTCATAGAGAGCTTTTGAGACTTCCCCTGATAGTCCTTTATATGATTTTATGACGGAATTATAGTCTTCATCGGTGATGATAAATATCTTATAAGGAACACCTTTTTTCGCTGCGATAAAGTTGAGAGCGTCTCGTGCCTCGATATTGTCTGGATCTACGATACCGACTTCGAGCGTACCATCATTGATGGCGAGAGGAACGAATTTATAATGCACAGCGGATTCCTCCGGAATATAGTCGAGGGCTTCGAATGATACAGGATTTGATCCGAGAGTTTTGACAGGTAAATTGAGGAATTCTCCACGCGCAGTTAGTATATCCTCCACCTTTACCCCATGCTCAACGAGAATATGATCGAGAGATTCTCCCTCTGCGGTCTTATCTCTCACATCTTTGATATCATCTTTTGATATAAGATTTTTACTTAAAAGGATGTCGATTATGCTCATAAGGTTCTTGGACTATTTCTTCACTGGCGCTGGAGGTGGTGGAGGTGGAGCGCTCCTGCCGAAATAAGTGACGAAAGGATTTTCTTTTCCTACAGCCTGTTCTGGAACTATAACTGTATGGTCGACGAGAGACTCATATATTGGATCATTGAAAAACTCCGCGCTTATGTGCAATGTATTTATCTTATTGAGCAATGTGAGTATCTTCGCTCCGGCTGTCGCAGCTTCATTACTACTCTGATCACTCTCTTCGATACCTGATGTCGAAGTGCTTGGTGTACCTGTAAGATAGAAATATAATATACCTACCAAGACGATGGCTATGGCGGTTATTATGAGTGGTTTTTTTGAAGGAATTTTTTGCATATGGTTATTTTATCCAATAGGTTTTGACTTCAACTTTGAAATCATATGATCCAGTCTTTGCTGTATCGGAATTCGTCGATATGGTGAGTTTCGATACATCCATGATACGGAGGCTAGACTCCATATCTCTCAAGAAATCCTTGAATTTCGCATATGTTGTAGTAACAGTAAAAGAGAGGTTTACCATACCGTATTTACCAAGATCTTGTTGTGTAGATCCGACTTGCTTCGTACCAGCTATGAGACCCACTCCAGGACCAGTATTTGATACTGGTGGAGCTACGACCACACCACCTGTCTGCTTCTGAACTTCCGGAGAACTAGTCTTTATATCCTTGAGAGCGAGACCGTGCGCAGCCGCAATATTATCCTTTACATCTATAATAAGTCTCACATTATCGACATTATCTGGGACAATCCTATTGAGTCTCTCGAGATCTTGGGGAGGTATTGCTTGTAACTCTTTTACAACCTTGTCTCGTGCTTCGATCAACTTTTCCGAATCACGAATGGCTTTTTCATAATCTGCGTTTACACTGCGGACAGCTTTCAATTCCTCTATCTTCGTATTTGTAAAGGTAAAATAGATGCCGATTGCTAGAACTATGAGTATAAGAGCTGTGAAGTTTTTATTCATAAGATTATTTTATACTCGTATTAGGTCCTGCATCACCTAATAATACTTTTGTATACGAAATATCCGCACTACTTACATCTGCTGTAAAGAGAAACCCTACATTACCATCAGTATCCACAGCGAGATCAGAGAGGATAGGATTCTTGAGGATAATATTTGTCCCAAATTTCTTCGAGGTACCGAATACATCTGATTGAAATGCAACACTACTGAAAGTATTCGCTACACCTTTCATTTTTATCCTATAGTCTACAGTGGTCTTTGCTCCTGTATTTGCGTTAGCTACTCCCGTACTAGCGTCCCCGAAATCGAAGCTTGTAAAACGCACTCCTTCGATAGTGAGTCCTTCAATTATTTCAAATACCTCTGACATCGCTATATGACTTTTGACGAGTTGGCTCGCAAGGTCGATCTTTACACTAGATTTCTTGAGGTCTTCGATGAGAGGAATATTGAATTTTGCTTCATTCTTCTTCAGTGTTGTGCTGAGAGCGACTTGCTGTTTTTGCAGAAGATCTTTAGCAATAAGGACAAACCCGGCTCCACCAAATGACACCACGAAGATAGTCACAGCAATGATCATGAATATACTCCCCGTATACGATGCGTGTGTGCTCACCGTCGTCGGAATGACGATCTTCTTGGGAATAAATGATGTTTGGAAATTTGTCTCCATTTTCCCCTTTATTATATAAGAAATAAATACAAGTGCCTAATAAATATGTGCATATCTATCCTTATTCGGATTCAGCGAGGCGACGCAAGGCTACACCTATAGCTACAGCGAACTCAGGACCTGCTTCTGCGAATTGTGGAGCGAGGAATGCTGGTGTTTCTAGTTTTCCGAAAGGATTGGCTCTCACAACCTCAGTCTGGAAGCTGATCTTTGCAAGATCTATAAAGCCCTTTAGGAGGACTCCCCCACCTGTTAGGACGATCTTGGCTATATTTTTATTGTATTTCCTCTGATAATTGAGAAGTGTGGCATTTGCCTCGTAGAAAATATAATCTAGATTGATAGTGATGATTTCGGTGAGATCCTTGTATTCTGGACCACCTTTTAGTCCATAATTACGCTTGAGATTCTCCGCTTCATTTATACCTAGACTGAGAGCTTTCGAAAGAGCGAGGGTAATATCTTGCGAACCCTTATTGATAATATGCGAAGATCGGAGTATTCCGCGCTCTACTATATATAACTTCGTGGAACGAGCTCCCATGTCTACGATCATAACCGCCTGTATGCCTTGGTCTATGACAGCGCGTATAGAACTGAAAAGCTCGATCTCATAGAAAGATGTCTTCACTTCTATGGTATTCATTATCATTTGATAATTATTTATATATTCATTGAGGATAGCGACAATGAGCACGTCTTGAGTCTGTGGAGAAGGGCTTTTCTGAATTTCTTTTGTGGCACCAGTGCCACCAGGCCTCTGTATATCTCTATTGAGATCTTTATTAAAAACAATTTCAGGTTCCTTCGACTGCTGTTCTGTATTGCCTTCATCTGTACCGAACGAATCCTCACGAGGTATGAGAGACCAATCGAGCATGACTTCATTCATTGGTACAGGTATATACTTGCGCGCTTCGATAGTGATCATATCCGCCAACTGTTTTTCTGGAACCTGAGGCAGTGTGGCAAAGGAAATAAGGCTCGATGATAGAGGCAATGCCGTACCAGCAGACATGCTCGTGGTCTTCGCTTCACGCAATATGTCACGAAGTGCTTCGCTCAATTTCTCTGGAGTGAGATTCGTCGCGCGACCCACCTCTATACCAGCATAAGGACCTAGTGAGAGCTCACCATATGTTTCTAGGACGATTCTACCCCGTTTATTCTTGATCTGAACTACTTTTATAGCAGATGAACCTATATCTATACCGAGAACACTTTGTTCCTTTTTTGAGAAAAATGATAAGAGACTTCCGAAATTCATAAGGGTATTATAGCATGATAAAATATAACCATGCGAGCATTGATCGACTATATTATCGACACACTATTTCCTCCGACTCGAGAAACGCTCGAGCTTCGTACTATTTCACATACCGATATATCGAGAAGACTTCCGAAAGCCCATGAAACTCCCCTACCCTTTATTGTATCTCTCTTTGCATACAAGAATCCCCTGGTGAAAGAGCTGATTTGGAATTGCAAATATCACAAGAATAGACATTGTCTGAAACTTGGTGGTTCTGCTCTATATCAATGGCTAGTCGAGCATACATCTGGACCAATAATTCTTATTCCCATTCCTATTTCGCAGAAGCGCCGAAAGGAACGGGGGTATAATCAGTGTGAATTACTAGTGGATGAGATTGTAAAATTGGATCAGGATCATAGATTCGAGAAAAGATACGATATTCTCACTAGAGTAAAACATACTGATCGACAAACCATGAAGACTCGTCAGGATAGACTGCATGATACTGATCATATATTCAACGCAGTGTTCATTCCTCTCAATAATCCGATCATTATCGTCGATGATGTTGCTACGACTGGCAGTACACTTCACGAGGCTAGACGAACTCTTATCGATGCAGGATATACCGATGTGACAGCTCTCACTCTCGCTCATTAGTTCTGATAGAATTCTGATACAATAACCGTATGACACCGAATGTCCGTATAGAAAAATCTTGGAATGATAAATTAGGAAATGAATTCGTCAAACCTTATTTCAAGAATCTCTCTAATTTCGTCAGAGAGGAATATCTTGCAGAAACTGTATATCCGAAACCACAGGATGTCTTCCGGGCTTTCGACCTATGTCCTTTTGATAAAGTCTGCGTAGTCATCCTCGGTCAAGATCCCTATCATGGTGCACATCAGGCTAATGGTCTCTGTTTCGCTGTTCATGAAAATATCAAACTCCCACCTTCATTGAAAAATATTTATAAAGAAATCGAGACTGATCTAGGTGTGAAGCCTTTGCCAAGCGGTGATCTCTCACGCTTTGCTGTACAAGGAGTACTTCTTTTGAACGCAACTCTCACCGTCCGAGCCAATACCCCAGGATCTCACCAGAAGCGTGGCTGGGAGGAATTCACTGATGCGGTGATAGAGCGACTTTCGACTGAGCGTGAGAATCTCGTCTTCATCCTCTGGGGAAATTATGCGAAGAAAAAAGGTGCGATGATCGATCGTTCCCGTCACCTCGTTCTAGAGTCTGCGCACCCATCCCCTTTTTCCGCATATGACGGCTTCTTCGGCTGTAGACATTTCAGCAAAGCGAATGCGTATCTCAAGGAGAGAGGGTTAGAGGAGATTGATTGGAGATAGGTCAAACTTAATCGGCTAAAGCCGATGAAAAATGCTATGGCGGAACCGGAGGGATTCGAACCCTCGGAGCCTTTAAAGGGCTCGCCTCTTTAGCAAAGAGGTATGTTAGACCACTCCACCACGGTTCCAACGTGTTTTGACATTGTTGCATAAAAACACTTTTTTATCAAAATTTGTTATGATGTGCAGGTCACATATGAAAAACACCGACCTCCTCACAACTCACTCCCGTCTGAACCCGCTCCAGAGAACAGCTCTGAAAAAGCTGGATATCATCACTGTGCGCGACCTGCTCTATCATTTCCCTACTCGTTATGGAGACACTTCAGAAACAAGGAATATATCCTCATTACAGAAAGGCGATGAAGCTGTCGTCTTCGGAAAGATTACTGGATTGAAAACAAGCAAAGGATTCAAGACGAAGATAGCGATGGCTGATGGTTATGTCGAGGATGAAAGTGGACGCATACATTGTGTCTGGTTCAATCAACCATATCTCGCAAAGATGACAGTAGAGGGTTCAATGGTGAGAATAGATGGTAAAATTTCTCTACGTAAGAAAACTGGCGAACTATATTTCTCGAACCCAAAGATCGAAGTGGTGGATAAACTACCTATCGGTGTTGGAGACTCACTGTTCACAGGTGAGCAAGAGATTCATACTCTTTATCCAGTCTATCCAGAATCAAAAGGAATCACTTCGAACTGGATGTATCATAAAATAAGTGAAATTTTCAAAAGTGGGATACTCGACACTCTTGTAGATCCATTACCAGAAGAAATTCTCAAGAAATATAATTTACCCGGACTGAAAACGGCTCTTATCTGGATACACACACCGTTGAAACCTGATGATTCAATATCAGCTCGCAAGCGCTTCGCTTTCGAGGAAGTTTTTTATATACAACTAGAGAAACAGAAGACAAGGAAAAAATATGCCATGAATCCATCATTCCTCATTACTCCAGATGAGAGGCATATGCATGAATTTACGAGACGCTTCCCTTTTGAGGCGACTGGAGCTCAGATGAAAGCAATAGATACGATACTTCTAGATTTCAAGAAAGACTCCGCTATGTCGCGACTTCTAGAGGGTGATGTCGGGTCGGGAAAGACAGCGGTAGCTGCTGCGACGACCTATGCCACTGTCACCACACGACCAAAGGGTGAGAAATATGGCAATCTCCAGACTGCATATATGTGTCCGACAGAGATACTTGCGACACAGCATTTCGAATCATTTATCCAGTATTTCGCTTATCTCGGTATTCAAGTCGGTCTCATCACAGGAAGTGGATGTAGGAAATTCCCTTCGAAATTGAATCCCAAAGGCTGGACTGATATATCGAAATCTCAATTACTCACATGGGTTGAAAATGGAGAAATTCCCATTCTCATCGGTACACACGCTCTCATACAGAAAAAAGTTAAATTTAAAAATCTCGCTTATGTGATCATAGACGAACAACATCGCTTTGGAATGAAACAGAGGAGTACTCTCGTCCGAAAAGACGCTCTCGGAAAAACTCGCGCTCCCCATTTACTCTCCATGACAGCAACTCCTATACCTCGCACACTCGCTCTCACTATATATGGAGATCTTGATCTCACTCTTCTCGACCAGATGCCTCACGGTCGCAAGCCGATTATCACCGAGATAGTGAGACCAGATGGACGCGAACTAGTCTATGAAAAGATTCGTTCGGAGTTGAAAGCTGGTCGCCAAGTCTATGTCATCTGTCCACGCATAGACGAACCAGATCCAACAAAAGAAGAGGCTCTCAATACAAAATCAGTCAAAGAAGAAGCAAAAAGATTGAAGAAATCCATATTCCCAGCTTATGAGATAGGTATACTCCATAGCAAGATGAAACCTGCAGAAAAAGATAAAGTGATGATTGATTTCAAAAATGGGAAGATCCATATTCTCTGCGCGACATCCGTCGTCGAAGTTGGAGTCAATGTTCCAAATGCAACCATCATAATCATCGAGGGAGCAGAGCGTTTCGGCCTAGCTCAACTCCACCAGCTCCGTGGACGCGTCATACGCTCCAATCATCAAGCATATTGCTATGTATTCGCAGAAACTAGATCAGATAAGACTATTGACAGACTCACTGCGCTCAAGACTGCGAAGAATGGATTCGAGCTCGCAGAATATGATCTCAAGTTTCGTGGATCAGGTGGACTCACACAAGGAAAACAGTGGGGTGTGACGGATATAGCCATGGAAGCGCTACAAAATATCAAGATGGTAGAAGCGGCACGCACAGAAGCAATACGAATGATAGAGGAAGACGAGACTCTGTCCCCTTGGCCAGATGTGCAGAAAAACCTAGGGGATAGAGAGAGTGAAGTGAGACATTTCGAATAGAAGGTTTCTCAGTGTGAGCATTTGACTTATGTTTTCTATTGTTTTATAATGCACCAGAACCAAAAGGATAAAAATGAACGTTGTAATTCGCCCTGCCACAAAGGTGGACATCCCCTTGCTGATAGCCATATCAAGACTTGTCGAATCCCCGACCTATATCGCACAGACCACCGAATTTGGAGTCGAATTTATGCTCGACTACTCGGTAGTATTCATCATCGAATCCGATGCGGAACCGGTCGGGTTTATCACCTACAGACGGGATTCCCTCATCTCAGCATATGTTGAGGAAATCGCAGTCCACCCAAACGCCCAAGGCAAAGGTATTGCCAGAGAAGCATTTGAGATATCACTTGTGGAAATGATAGAGAAAGGGTGCAGACGCTTTTCATTACATGTGCACCCCGAAAACTATCCAGCACTCAAGCTCTACAAGAAAATGAGGTTCAGAGAATCTGGTGAACGTGTCGATAACTTCCGAGAAAGTGGTGAGCCAAGGATCGAAATGTATCGCAGAATCTGATTGTCTCAACACTTCCCTTCATAAAGGTAGTTCATGGCTACCTTTTTTGCTTTTAGTTAATATGTGCGCCCTCTTGGATTCGAACCAAGGACCCGAATCATTCTGAGTCACACGTGAGTTACTTTACAAACTTATCTAGTCCTAAACTCACAATTTGTTGAATTATTCCTATTGCTATTAAAAATAAGAAAGCTGTACCGATATTGTATTGCATAACTTTTACAACTACAACTATTTCCAAAATGAGTGAGATGACCCATCCAATAATCCCAAATTTCACGATGATTAAACCACCCACGATGAAAGTAAGGCTAATGAAAAGAGCACGAAGCCATATCTTTTCATCATCAGAATGGAAGAGGTAAATGACGAAGTAGAGGACTATGAAAGTAACAATTAAATTTATCACGTTATTTAGCAATGCTCATTGATTTTAATAATTCGATAAGCTTATCTGGAGTAAGCTCACTGCCATCAGTGGTATGAATGGTGAACAATCGCCCATCGTGATCATAGGCCAACCAATATTCATTCGACTTGCGACTTTCATAATTTTTTTGATTTATGAAAGTTCCGATTATGACGCCTTTATTTCCTCGGTAGGTAAAATCTTTAACTACTCTTAGAAACTGAACAGTCGAAGTAGTTTCTCTAGCCACAAACTCATCAAATTTTTGATTTTCATCCTCTTTAAACTGAAGATATGCGGTCATTTGACCGAAACTTGTAATTTTTTGAGCTTTGTATGAATAGTAAGTCGAATGAGAAGTGAAACGTTGCGACCTATCAGCAAGATAACCCGAAGGAATAATTCCGGGAACCAAGTAACCCGCTGGAGATGTGGCTTGTTCCTCAGCCTTTCTCTTAGCGAAGGCCTCTTCATATTTATCTTGAATTACCTGAGTCTGCACCTCCTTCTTGATAGAAAAGAAATAAAATGCCACCCCGATAATAATAACCACGATCAAAATGACCCACACAACGACAGATCCACTTTGTTGATTTTTCATATACTGTAATTATACACCAAAATAATTGGTGCGCGCGCCAGGGATCGAACCTGGGACCCTCGAGGTATAAGCTCGATGCTACTACCGCTGAGCTACGCGCGCATATTCTCTATTGCGGTGACATTGAGTACAGTAGCAATAAATTTGATTCCCATCAAGGTGTAAACTGTTGTTATTGTGTCATAAAGGACAATATTACAAGTACCATGACCAAAATTGTTTTTGTATGTTAAATCACTCATCTTTGAATTTTTAATCCATACATTTTTAAATTGTGACTTTGAAAGCACCAATTCTTTGCACCAGAAAGAGATCTCTTTATCTACGTCCATATCTTTATATAAATGTAATCTCACTTTCAACTTATTCTTTGGTATGCCAATAAGCATTAACCATTTTAGATATGCTCTAAGCATAGATGGATCGGTATTTGAAAATGTCAATGCATTTCTCCTAGTTTTTCCTCCTTCTGCCCAATATAAAAAGAAACCAGCTAAAAACAAATCTCTTTTTGATAATTCACCGATATCTTTTTTTGCTCTTTCAAACTCAATTGAGAACTTCATCTCTCTCTTCTTTTTCATCGTCTGTATGTATTTCTCAATTCTTCTCGGATTATTATCTCTCAACTCTCGAATTCTTTTGTCAGAAAGTGGGTATGGAGCAAGCTATCCACTCAGAGTACCTTTACCTATTCCGAGCTTTTCTTTTATCTGACCATAACTCCATCCTGCTTTCCTTAATTTTATTGCTTCTGATTTTTCTTTATATCGTGCCATATTTGTGAACCATTAGAATATAATTCTGATATTATAGTCCCGTAGTTCACATATCGCAAGCTATTTTAATGTGCAAATCCCCTTCAACGCCGTTATATCCTCCACTGTCGGCGACATATTCTTACTGCTATTGAGATAGTACATTATCGATTGAGGATTATCATTGTGATCAAGTCCTAGAGCATGACCAAACTCATGAGCTAGGACTCGCTCTAGTGTAGAACGATCCCTGAATTCATATATATTTATACGTTCACCTTGGGCATCTGATACATATTGCCCTTCTTCGAATTCTTTACCTGCAGTTTTATTGATCGTACGGACTGTAGTATTGACTGTTGATACGAGATAATTATATTTCTTTATAAGAGTATTGATCTCATCTGCGAGAGTGTTCACTTCGAAACGTTTCGCTTCAGCCATTTGGTAAGTGATATTTCCTCGACCTCTTTCGCGAGTATATTCTAGCGCCATATCATTGTAGTCAGCGACGGATTGTTTATATCGACTCTGCAACTCATTGAATTGTCGTTTGATTTCATCTGCAGACTTCTTGGTATTATCTATCTGTGAAGTGAGAATTCGTGTTGTATCTGAGTTCTTCTGTCTCTCATCATATACAAAGTTCACCACAATATTTCCTCGATTAAAATATTTACCGATATATTTCTCGAATCGTGTAGGTGCATGACCAGCATCATAATCAAAAAGATTTCTTCCATATGAATTTTCCCAGACATGAGTGGCATCTTCGAGGACACTTTTCACATATGCCTTATCAATATTGAAACCTTTATCGACAGTGCCTATGGTGTATCGTAGTGCGACTTCACACGGACCCTTGCGAGTTATATTTGTATAACCCCAGAAAATGAGCGCGAGGGCGAATAATATTGGTAAGAAAAGTTTCCTCATTGTTATACCTGATGTTCAATATCCATTTTCTTTTTCAATGGTATTCCATGAGCAACGATGATTGACTCATATTCTTCTCGTTCAATCGTCTCTATATCTATCAATCTGCGAGCGATAGCATCGAGAGTAGGGCGATGTGTAGTGACGATATTCTCAGCTTTCGCATATCCCTCACTCATGATTCTCGAAACTTCTGCATCTATGTCAGCTCCGACTTTTTCTGAATAATCCTTGTCTTCTATTCCCTTTCCGAACATCGCTCTTCCACCAGAGCCTTCGAGAGCGAGTGCTCCGATCTTATCAGACATACCATACTTGGTCACCATATCGCGAGCGAGAGCGGTAGAGACTTGGAGATCGTTCGATGGACCCGTCGTCACATCGCCGAACATCATCTTTTCTACGACATAACCTCCTAGTGATACAGCTATATCATCTAGAAATTCTTTCTTTGATTGCATTTTGCGATCTTCGAGTGGTAGATGAAGTGTATATCCAGCGGCACGACCTCGAGAAATGATGGATATTTTGTGGACAGGATCTGCAAATGGCAATACGGAAGCGACGAGGGCGTGACCTGCCTCGTGATATGCCGTGATTTCTTTTTCTTTCTTTGAAAGGAGGTGACTCTTGCGCTCTGGACCGAGCATTACCTTTTCTATAGCGCGGATGAGATCGTATTGAGAAATCTTCGTGCGGTTCTCGCGTGCGGCGAGAATTGCTCCTTCATTCATGAGGGAGTAAAGATCAGCGCCAGAAAATCCTGGGGTGCGTTCTGCGATTACCCTGAGCGCCACATCTTCTGCAAACGGTTTCTTGGTCGAGTGAATCTTCAGAATTTCTTCGCGATCATTTCGATCTGGAAGATCAATAGTCACTCGACGGTCGAAGCGTCCTGGACGGAGAAGTGCTGGATCTAGAACATCAGGACGATTTGTCGCTGCCATGACGATCACTTTTTCATTCGGCTCGAAGCCATCCATCTCGACCAGTATCTGGTTCAATGTCTGTTCGCGTTCATCATTACCACCTCCTACTCCTGTGCCTCGCACGCGTCCAACCGCATCGATCTCATCGACGAATATAATAGCTGGTGCTGTTTCCTTTGCCATTTTGAATAGATCTCGCACACGAGATGCGCCAACTCCGACGAACATTTCCACGAATTCTGATCCAGATATAGAGAAGAAGGCTACACCAGCTTCCCCCGCTACTGCACGAGCAAGAAGAGTATTGTGATTTATGAATCCATTAGCAAGAAAATTGTGAGTTACGGGAACCGTCAAGTCATACACCTTGTTTTTAGATTTGATTATTTTCTTTACTTGTGTAAAAAAGAATCTGCCAGAGGATATATTTCGTAGATGGGCAATCTCTGGCATGAAAGAGATGGATGGAGCCAACGCTACAGCGTTTTCAATAAAAACATTCATACCATGCTGGGAAGGAGTTCGATCTCCTGATATGCATCTTTTCACGTTTTTATATGTCGATTGTTTATAGAATTCTCTATCAAGCCTGCTATTTGTCATAGCAATCGTCTCTCTCCAGACTTTACTGATTAGAGTACTTTGAAGCGGAATAAGATTTATGTTTGTGTTTCTTTGTTTTTGGCATATCGCTTCTAGCCTAATTTTCTTCTTTTCTACTGAAAAACCAATTTGAGTTTGAAAAGTTTCGACAAAATCTCCGTATATTTGCAAATAATACTGCATCTTACAGTTATATTTTTTCTTTCTCTCATAACTTCTAGCAACTATCCCAAGATTAAGAAGCATGAACTGCATACTCTTGACGAGTTCGGCACTCGCACTAGAAATACTGACACTTCCTCTTTTTTCGACAGTACCGTCAGTATCGAAACATCCGCGCAGAAACTGACAGATGTATTCTTTCGGAGCCATAGCTATCCATTCAGGAATCTTTTTGTGACGAGCATAGGTTTCTCCAAGACCCCATGAAATTAAAGTCTCTTTTACAAAAATACTCCGAAGCTCATAATCATATGGACGCGATGAATTCTTTGATAAAGTGACTCCAAAATAAGATTTCAATGTTTTCTGCACTCTTTCGAGTATCTCTTTGTCAGCAGTAGATAGGATCACTCTGTCTTTTATAGTCAAACAACCATCACCAGTCAAAACTCCCATGACATATGCCATATCAGGAGAAGGAATTCTCGTATGATTTCCAAAAGACTGCGTATTTGAACCAACAGCGAGCCACTCTCCTTCTTCGATCTGATCAATCCTTTTAAACTTAAAAAATCCAGTGTTACTATCAACAACAATCAATGGATGTTCTGGAGTACCTTCTATAGATATTCCAGCATCTGTCTTAACAGATAGAGTATTCTGATCTCCAAGACAATACCAATGTGAGGCAGGAGACGATTTCAATTTTCCCTCACTTTCATCGAGAGTTATGATATTCAATCCATCTACAGTATTATCCTCATTTACGAAAAAATATTTAGGTACATTTTCTATCGCGATAAGTCCTTTTGATGTCATAATCATGGTGTCTCCTGATACACATTTTCCCGTTCCCGGTGCCCCCATGAGAAGTATGCCTTTCGGTATGACCGCGCCAATTTCCAGAAACTTCTTTGGATTTTTCAAGAAATCAACTATTTCTGCTAATTCTTGTTTTGCTTCTTTTGCGCCCGCAACATCCTTGAATGTCACTCTCTGCTTTGTATCATCTGGCAATGTGATGCGCGCTTTCGATTGACCGAAAGAGAATGCCTGTAGTCCTTGTCCACGGACTTGTCTGGTAATAAACCAAATGATAATAGCGGGAAAAATAAGGAATAGAAGAAAAGGAGTTATAACACTTATCCAGTAGAAAAAACCGCTCGGACCTTCGACGGATATTTTCACTGCATTGAGTTTCTCTGGAGTGAGGCCATATCGAGCGAATGTTTCGGTGACTGAAGAATCATTCTCTTTCTTTGAGCGCTTCACAGCTTTGTCTTGATATTCTGCGATAAGATCATCGCCGTGGACAACCACCGACATGACTTTGCCCATACCGATATCATGGACAAGTTCAGAGAGTGGAATAGTGGAATCTTTCGCGCTTTGATCTGCAATAAGGGAATAAACGCCGGATAAGAGGAAGAGTACAAGAAGGACTGTCGAAATGGAATTGAGAAAACCCAGACGATTTTTCTTTTTATCTCCTTTCTTTATTGTCGGTTTATTATGTGGAATATGGGTATTTTTTTGTTCTGATGACATTGCCCTATTATGCCTCAAAGACAGTCAGAATGCCAGAATTATCACCAAATTATCAACTGGGCTACATAGCCATGCTATGTTACTATCGATATACATACATATTATGAGTACACTCATAGAAAACAAAAAGGTTGGACTTGATTATGAAATCCTCGAGACTTTCGAAGCAGGTGTCGAACTCATCGGACTCGAGGTCAAGAGTCTGCGTCAACATCAAGGTTCCCTTTTAGGTTCACATGTCACCATCCGCGGTGGCGAGGCTTTTCTCATTTCCGCGAACATTCCTCCATTTCAAGAAAATAATACCTTAGAGTCATATGATCCGAAACATAATCGTCGCCTACTCCTTACAAAGACAGAGATATCAAAACTCGCCTCACTCGAGGCAAAAAAAGGTTTGACAATCGTACCTATTTCAGTGTATAGTAAGGGTCGTAAAATAAAGATCGAGATAGCGATTGTACGGGGTAAAAAGAAATTCGATAAGCGCCAAGATATAAAGAAGCGCGATACTGATCGAGAGATCCGAAGAGAATTTTCTGAAAGATAAAGGACTTTGACAAATGAAAAAATGAGATGCTGGCCGGTGAGGAAGTCTTTTCGAGAGCGAAGCGGTCCGAAAAGAACTTCCGAGCGCAAGTTGCCAGCATCCATTTTTTCCAAATCATCATGGGGATGCAAGGCCTCGACAGTTGAGGTATTCCCTTCTATGCATTACCGAGCACCATTAACTCGTAAATCTGATGGAAATCGTAACTGCAAAATCAGTAGTTGCAAAGGCAATGTCTGTCGTGTCTCCATATTTTGGAACACAGGAACTTGCTTTCGCTTACGCAGCCTAAACTCTGCCTCGGCGACACTTCACGCTTATCGTCGGAATGAGCGTGCGGTGATATAACCTCCGACTAAGGCTGTGATGCTTTCCACATCACTCCTCGAAAACCTAGGAATCGCATGTATATGTTTTGTCTGCTTTCAAGTATATATGTTAAAAGGAGGCGACTCCGCTAAAGCTCACTATGTAATGTAGAAATAGTTTGGAACTTCATCTGCACGGCGGTTCAATTCCGCCCATCTCCACCATACTTGACAAAAACACTATTTATGATAGTGTTTTTTCAGTTAACGTGCTGGTTGAAAAGCCAGCAAAACAAACCAAGAAAGGATGCGTCGATGGACGAAAGCATAAAACAAGCGGAATTGGCTCTTCTGGACGCATGCCTGGCGAAAGCAAGGGACGTGTTCCAAAAACTAGACACCACAGAACGTGTAGCGTTCCTAGCAAAGGCAAGAAAGCTCGCCGAAACTTCTTCAAATGAAAACTGTTTATATAATCGCAAGTTGGCACGAGCAACACGCGACACTGCAGGTGTTACCAGAAAGGAACTCAGTAAGCTGGTGGGTCTGCATGAGCTAACGCTCTATAAATTGGAAACTGGAAAACTTCCATTTGACGAAGGCAAAGAAAAACATAAAAAATATCTTAACTGGTTGAGGGAGCAAGGCTATCAAACTCCCAAAAACTAAACCCCCACTCGAAGTCACACTTTCGGTGGGGCTTCTTGTTTATATTCAATTCCCTTCTTGTGACCCCCATAGCGTTGGAAAACCCCTTAAACATAGACTTCATCTCTCGTATTGGTCGCATAAATCGCCTCAGACGCTTCAAAAACCCAAGGTTGTAGTTGGTTCCAACTTTGCATGATCATGTCCACAGACAAAAACAAAGGCACCTGAAAAGGTGCTTTTGTCTTTTGGCTGCTGGAGCTATCCGCGGAGTTGAACGGACGGAGCAAGCGAAGGTAAGGAATGGGTAGGGACCCATTCCTCAAGACCTTTTGAGATCGTACTCGATCCAAAAGGTGTTGCAATTAGCCTGCAAACTTTGTTGCTATTAGAATGCGAATTCAGTAGTGAATTATTGACATGTAGTAGTAAATATGCTATCTTGTCATTGAACTTCCGCAACGAAAAAACCGTCCGAAATAGATTGAAAACTTATGAAAAAAAAGATCAGCGTACTCTCAGTAAATACGGGAGACGAGACAGATTGTGTCCTGGACAAGCAAAGGGGTATCAAGGTATGCGAAGTAATGAACTTTGCTAATGCGATCGAAGAGTTGAAAACAAGTGCCTTCGATTTAGTTATCACTGGTATTCCCGCAGATGGGGAGCAAGGCCACGACCCCGAAACTCGACTGATTCAGGAAGCCATGAAAAACCCCGATGTTCGCATCATAGGTCTGAGCCTTTGCCCAGAATATCGGGATTATCTGAAAGATGAGGGGTACAACCATGCCCTACACCCCAGCAAAGCAGGGCGTGTCATTAGATCCCAGCTCAAAATGCTCCAATCCTAGACCTTCATGAGACTGACCTTCTACAGGTTCTTCTCACGAAGGTCTTTCTCTTACCCAATTCTCGGCATCTCCACAATCGTGATACAATATATTTATGATAAAAACTTATACCATTATTATTACTTTTATTCTGTTAAGTTTGTATTCCACATCCGAGGCAGCTATAGCACCAGAACTACTGGTTAATGACTCTACAAAAGAATGCCAGATGTATGGGCCCAATGCTCGAGAAGATATAGTTGCTGGCTGGCGTAATTCAGGAAAATATTTTGGAAAATTAATGGATAACACACCAGAGAAATATTGTACCTCTTTGGGCTATACTTTTCATCAAGATAGGACAGTAGCATCAGTAAAACCCATTTTCAAGACTATCACTATAATATTTTGGATAATTTTTGCTGTTTTGACTTATTTATATTATAGAATCTTTCTTCGAGTTAAGAGAAAGTATGTGATTTTTTCATTGTGTGTTTTGGTAACCGCTTTTGTTCTTGTGGCGATTGTGCATCCTTTTGTCATCTATCAAATGAGTCCTTGCGCTTCTAGTTGGACAGTATGTTAGTTTGGTATTATTTTTTCTCTCTTTTCTGAAACACCTTTTACTGCCTCATACCACTCCATAATATAAATCTGTAACTGGTTTCAATTATTTGAATCTGTCATTTTTATCTTTGACAAACAACCAATCCATGATATCGTAGTATCCAAATAGCACCCCCAAATATCAGCGAACCCTTAACCATAAAACATGGAGGAGAAGTATGACACAACATGTTAAAGTCAGACGACAAAAAATCCAGATATCTATCGAAGGAGAAAGAAAAATCGGCCGGTCGATCAGAAGCAGAGTAAAAGTGCTCGTGGACGAAATCCACGCAAAAGAGCTCTATCTGCAAGAAATCGATCGAGCAATCCATCGGCTATACAATGAATTGAGTGCCGTGAGGAAGGTGTGTCCTCACAAACAACTGAGGGTATTGCCTGACTCTCGCAATCATCCACATCTCCACCAATCCATATGCGAACACTGTGGTCGCTTGTTCCCAGAACCCTCGGCAATTTCGGCTTGCGCTGAATAAAGTCGCATATTTTTCAAAAATCTGATGATTGGAGGAAATATGCCGAAAGAAAAAAAGTATCCACACTATAAAGAGATGTACAGACGACCTTGTTTTGCCATATGTGCGAACTGTGGCAAACATGGGGTCATCTTATTCAAGGATGACACTAGATCTAGATCAATTAAGAGTATCGCGCAAGGACAAGCCATGCTCAAAGAATATGTCGAGAAATCCCTCATCACACCAGAAGACGCTCAAAGGATTGAGAATCAGCTCCTCTGCAGTGATATGCCAGATGATCTAGATCCTATTATCATCATACCCAAGGAAATAATGGACAAGAAAGAGCTGATCCTTATCTCAATCGAAGTGCTTGAGATACTGTGGGAGTCGAATGCTGATGAACATGCTTGCGGGAATGATGAAAAGTCATTTTCCGCCTAGCAAAAACTCGTTAAAACACCGAATCATGCAGCCATGGGGCTGCTTTTTTGTATATATTTATGACTACATAATCACCCTTGACAAACAACCTATTTCATGTATAATATGGCCAATAGTGGGATTTGGTTCAAAACGAACCTTTTTCCATTGAAACTGACCTTTGACAACAACATTAGGGTTAATACCCCAAATTATGAAAAAGTTCTCCATATCAATGGGAATCTTGGTCTTCCTTCTGCTCATCGTTAACGCGGTGACCCAGAACATGACCGAGAAAACAACCGAAACCGCAACCTCAACAACCACGGAAACCGTGACGCAGACCCAGCCCTTGAGGGCGACGGGTCGCATCACAGTTATGCCGTAAACCTGCAGTAAAACAAAAAACATCAGATACGAAAGGAAAGTTAAAATGAAAACTCTTATCGCAGTCATTATCTTCTTCTTCACCCTCTTCATCAATGTCTCGGCTAACGCCTCGACTTACGCCAAGGACGCCGTAGCCAACGGCCTCCCCTTCAGAACCCTCGCCCAACTCAAGGCTCACTGCCTGGCAAGGGTGGAATATGGGCGCATCACGATCCGGTCAGCTGGCATGAACCCGGAATACAATGTGAAAGCGGTTGCGGGTCATGGCGATGAGGAAGTTATCGCACTATTGACCAAAGAAACGTGGGAATTGGAGGTGTTAGATTCGAAAGCCGAAGTGATTGTTACTCTGGAATTATCCGACTCAAATCACCGCTACTTGTTCAAGGATGATAAAAGCACATCCTTGGTAGCAAATCCCTCGGGTCTTTGGCTTCATGATGCAACTCTACAAAGAAATCTGATTAATAATCCGTTCATCTCCGTTCCAGGGGCGACCGATGCAACACTATACATCACCGACAAAAGAACTGGAAAAAAGGAGTATGGTAGATTGGACGTTAAAGATGGTTTGATGGAATACTACACCATTATGATTGAGAATACCAACTTGATCGGTATGGTTGAGATCACATTCCAAGAAGATGACGGCAGTCTGTTCGTTGAAAAATTCGGACTCGATGGTCAAGCTGGTTCGGAATACAAAAAACCGGTGGTCAGACAGGTCAATGGATTGATCAAAATCGGAGGTGCCGATGGTATCGATGATTTCGGAATCAATCCGATTCAGCTCATCGTGGTATCTCCTGATCCAGCCAGGGTCAGTGAAAAACTGCTCCGATTCGAAACGGTCGGCGACAGTCAGGTCGAGATATCCATCGGTGTGGATGGAGCACCCATCCTCGGCATCCTCTACCGAGGACGTGGCCCAGAAAATTATCCCTGGTCTTTCTATCCCTTCACAGGGATCATCAAGACCACCTTCACGCCAGGCGTGAAGTACGACATGTCCTATGTCACCAAACCGTCGGATATCCCACCAGGGACTCAGACGGTCAGTTCGACAACAGAAGGTATTGGGGTCAGTCCTCAATAATCTCTCCCCAACCTCCCCAAGAAAAACCTTTACAGGCTTCTCTTGTGGAGGTTTTTCTTTTACTTCTTTCCTCCTCCTTTCTTATCCTCCTTCTTCTCCTTTGGCTTAGTATGCGGGCCGAAAAAAAGATACCCGAAAACAACTGCGAGAATTATTAGTCCTAGATCACTCATGCATATAGTATACTATACACTGATGGAACAAACTATATGGAATACCTATACGGAAAATACTGAAGCGTGGAAAGCCATGCTCATCGCTTGTGAAAATGCTACAGAGACTATAGATCTAGAAAACTTTATCTTTGAAAAAGATGAATTAGGTAATCATTTCATAGAAGTCTGCACTCGCAAAGCGTCTCTGGGAGTGCGAGTCCGCTTCATCTGGGATGCGGCTGGGAGCTTCAGTTTCTTCAGTTCCTCAATCGTCGAAGAATTGAAAAATAAAGGTATCGAGCTTGTTTTCTTCAAAACTCTTCTACCGAGCATATTCACATTTCATAGATATCGTTCTTGGTATTTCAGGAATCATCGTAGGACAATGATCATAGATGGTAAGACTGGATTCACGGGAAGTGTATCCATATCACAGAGGACAGAGAAGTGGCGTGATACCAATGTGGAATTGCAAGGTCCTGTCGTGAAAGATATGCAGGATGAGTTCGAAAAAATGTGGGCTCGAGCAAAAGGAAACAAAGTCAGTGAAGGATTCGCAAAGAAAAATGATTATGAATTCCAATACATTACCAATACCCCCTTGCTACGTAAACACCATCTCTACCGCACGATCGTAGAAGCAATACGCAATGCAAAAAGAAACATATACATAACCACACCATATTTCGTACCCACACATCGTATAGCGAGAGTGCTCCGTCTGGCGGCTCATCGTGGTGTCAGTGTGCATATACTTATTCCCGAAAAATCAGATTACCCCATCGTAGACCTCGGAGCAAGAACCTTTTTTCATAAACTCCTCAAATCTGGGGTGAGAATATACCTATATAGAGGAAGTCTGTTGCACTGCAAGACGATAGTTATCGACGATGACTGGGCAAGTGTTGGAACACTCAATATAGACCATATCAGCCTCCTATATAACTTCGAAGCCAATATAGTGACAAGTAATCGTCAGTTTGTGGCAGAATTGGATGCTCACTTTCAGAAAGATATCCACAACACAGAATATATTACACTAGAACAATGGAATAACAGATATTTTTTGGAGAAAATTTCAACATTCTGTGTGAAGATTATACGAATATTTCTCTAGTAAAAAATACGGATCAGTTGCTATACCAACATAATCATGCTATAAATATAACTCTTACAGAACTTACTTTGAGCACCCCACGCGTACGTATCAATCATTTCATAAAAGCGCCTACCATGCGCGTTATTACTGTTGACGGGGAAAACCTCGGAGTAATCACTCTGGAGCAAGCCCTCAAAGAGGCGCAGGCTCGTAATATGGATCTCATCGAAATATCCCCTTCTGCCACCCCACCAGTTGCAAAAATCATGGATTATGGTAAATTTCAATACGACGAAAAGAAGAAGCAGAA
>CAZAEF010000004.1:0-32845 GCA_964484315.1 uncultured Candidatus Saccharibacteria bacterium
AGGTAAGTCAGATGATCCGAAAACTCATATTAAAAAGGTAATTGAACTGATATCAACATTATCAGAAAAAGATTTTACAAAAGAAAAAATAAAGGAGGTTATTTGGCCATATGCAGAAGAGAAGGGAAGGGGTAATGTTCTCTGGCCGACTCGCTATGCTCTGACTGGGCAAGACAAATCACCAGATCCATTTATCTCGGCTGAAATTCTCGGAAAAACAGAATCCATAAAGAGACTTTCAACCGCACATGATTCAATTTAAAAATCTAATCATAATAACTTTTTTATTTTTACCAGCTCTTATACATGCCCAGAGTGTCGATGAATTGAAGAATAAGATAAGTGAAAGGAATACTAATATCAAGCAACTTGAAGAAGAGATACGTGGCTATCAAGGCCAGATCGATTCGCTTGGCAAAGAAGCTGATTCTCTGAAGAATACCATCGCTGGACTAGATCTCTCTCAGAGAAAATTGGCGGCTACACTTGCAGTCACTCAGAATAAAATAGAGAGTACCAATCTTCAGATCAAAGAGTTATCTCTACAGATCAGTGATAAGAGTACCAGGATACAAGATGGTAAAAGAGTAATCACACAGTCATTTTCGGCGATTTCACAAATTGATTCAAGTTCTGTATTAGAGACATTACTCAGTTCACATTCACTTGCAGAGATATGGAATAACACAGAACAACTCACGGTTCTACAGGCTGGTGTGCGAGATCGCATAATAGATCTGAGGACTACAAAATCATCATTGGAGGATAATAAGAAAAATACTGAACAGAAGAAAAAGGAACTCGTGACTTTGCAGAAAGATCTTGGAAATCAGAAAAAGATAATAGCAGAAACAGTGAAAGAAAAAAATTCTCTACTAGTTTCTACAAAGAATACAGAAATTAATTATAAAAAGATACTTGCGACAAAAGAGGCTCAAAAAGAAGCTTTCGAGAGGGAAGTGCTCGCTTTCGAATCGGCACTGCGCATCGCTATTGATCCTAGCAAAATCCCCCGTTCAGGTTCTGGAATTCTCCTCTGGCCACTAGATAAGATAAGGATTACTCAATACTTCGGTACAACAGCTTTCTCTACAGCAAATCCTCAAGTTTATAACGGCAAAGGTCATACAGGTGTCGATTTCGCAGCATCGATCGGTACACCAGTTATGTCTGCTCTTACAGGCACTGTCGTAGGTGTTGCTAATACTGATATCGTTCGTAGTTGTTATTCTTATGGCAAATGGGTCATGGTACGACATGCGAACGGCCTATCGACACTTTATGCACACCTATCACTCCAGACTGTTGCAGTCGGAGATACAGTCGCTACAGGTCAGATAATAGGTTATAGCGGCAATTCAGGATACAGCACTGGTCCGCATCTTCATTTCGGCGTATATGCAACCGAAGGAGTACGCATCACCACAGTCACTCGTAGCGCCTTTCCAGGCTCTGGCTGTATTGGCGCTACCACAGTCTTTTCAGATCCTAAAGCATACCTCAATCCATTATCATTCCTCTAGTTAGTAGATCATTATGATATAATTCTTAGTATATGAAAAAAGATCAAGGACTTATAAAATGGATCGTTATAATCATCATAGCGCTGATTTTTCTCGGTTACATAGGCTTTGACCTCAGGAAAGCAATAGAAGCTCCAACAACACAGAACAATCTAACCTATGCACAACAACTTGTCTCAACAGCTTGGCATAGATATCTCAAGGATCCGACACTTTATGTGTGGAACAAGACAATAAAGGCATTATTACCGTAAAGATATATTGTGCGACATGGTTCCTTAGGCACCTGCTAAGGTGACTTTAGGAAGCAACTAGTACCCTTGTGGTGCGACATCATACTCTCAGAGCTAGTTAGAAACGCTAACTGGCTTTTTTAATATAAATCTCCACCCTACCCTATCAATACATCGATTGAGACCAATTTGAAAGGTACTATGAATTACTTATAATAAATAAAAAAAGAGGGCCGGATTTTACTCCAGCCCCCGCGAAGGATCATTTTCCAAGGAACGTATTCCAATCCGGACAGTCCTTATAGACACGAATCGGATCGGCGTAGAGCCGAGGGTCATTATTCCGAAGTGCTTGATATAAGACAGCGGTAGTGGCACCAAGCTTTCTCGCTGACTGAGCAGCTTCCTGCCATGTCTTGTAAGGATTATTTTTGAAATTACGATTTTTACGTTTGAAGAATGTTGGCCATCCTGGGAAATCCTTGAACGCAGTCCATGGATCTCTCGGAAGTCTGTTGTCCTTATCACATAGAAGGAGATAGTCTTCTTTGGTTTCTATACCCGCTTCACGACTGATTCGTGCTGCGATTCTCCAAGTCCTACACATCTCCCTGGGTTCTTCTCCTAAGAAGATCGGCCATCCTTGCCACACGTCTTTGTAAACGCTGGGAGGGTCTCCTGGCAATCTTTCGTCTTCGTGCTTTCGCTCTTGGTATTGAGGGTTGGTTGTTATCCCCATCTTCTGCACTATGCGCGATGATTTTTTGTACGAATAGAAGTTCCGATCCTTGCCTCCCAGGAACACCCTCCACTTCGGAAAATCTGAATAGGCATAGGATGGACTGGATGGCAGGCGTGGATCATCTGCGTACTTGTCCGCATATTCAACCTTGGTTTTTATCCCAAGTTTGATAGCGGAGGAGCTGGCCTCTTGCCAGGTTCGATAGAAGTCTGGTTGAGGTTTTCCGAAAAAAGGTGACCATCCTGGCCAATCCTTCTTATAGTGAGTATCAGGATGAGAGTGTAATCGATTGTCTAACTTATAATTCTCACGATATGCATCCTGACTAGTTATATTTAACCGCAGAACTGCCTTCCCTGCTTCCTGCCAAGTAGGGTAAAAATCCTTTTTTGAGTGACGGATAATGTCAAGGATCGGCATGATCGTTTCGCGAAAATCGACGGAATTCACATTGAGCATAAGAGGTTCGTGATCTGCGACAGATCTTGAAGAGTCGCCTTTGTCACCATATGCATATGCAGGTCTTTCGAGAAGTTCCTTACGTTTATTTTCAGTTACTTCCCAAAGATCAACAATTTGCTTGATGCGCTCACAGTTCGCCACGAAATCGAGTACCGTCACCTTGTCCTTACCGTCGCTTTTACGAAGGCCACGTCCAAGTTGCTGGAAAAAGATCAGGGGTGATTTGGTTGATCTGAGGAAAACGATAACGTTCGCTTCTGGGATGTCGATGCCCTCGTTGAAAACATCACGGGTAATGAGCGCCCGTATCATCCCCTGCCGGAACATTTCGAGTCTGACCATTCGTTCAGTCAGGGATATTTTGGAGTGATAGGGCATGCTTCCGTGAAGATACTTTGCAAGATGGTCGCAGTGAGCGATTGATTCGCAAAATATGATGATGCGTGGGTTTTCGATCTTATCAGCATGCGTATTAATTATTTTTGCGATCTCCTCGTCCCTACGTGGAACGAAGATTGAACGATTGAGCTTTTTGATACTCAACTTTCCACCAGGAGTATCAATAATTTTTTTCAGCTGGATTTCATCAGTGAGCATCCGATAATCTATTGGGGTCAGTATGTCATACACGAGTGCATCATCGAGGGGTAATGAAAATACCTCTTTGCCGAAAAAGTGCCGGATATTCTGACCGTCGGTGCGGTCTGGCGTTGCTGTCATACCCACCATAGTTTTGGGCTTCCAGTAATCAGCTACATCGAGAAATGTCTCGGCCCATGTGTGATGACTTTCGTCCACATAAACCACATCGTATGCATCTGGTCTAAACCGTCTGCAATGCTTTCTCATCGTTTGAAACGATGCGAAAAGGAACTGAGTGTCATGCTGTGTTTTCTCCTCTCCGGTGTAAAATCCGTAAGAGTGTTTACTGCCGTGGATCGCTTCGAACTCGCTTCGGGCATGGTCGAGAATTCTGTTTTGATGGCATAGAAAAAGAGTCCTGGCATCAGGATTTTCCTTTCTATATCCGAAAACGTCGAGTGCTGAAGTGATGGTCTTGCCGAGCCCGCTCGCCATGGTGTAGAGAATTCTCTCCCTCCCCTGCTTACGTGCACGTGCGATCGCCTTGAGACAATCCGCCTGATACCAATAAGGTTCTATCATAATTTCCTTTCGTATTAAGTTTTCAAGTTGCTAAGGTATGCAATCCTTTTATCATAAAAATGTAAAAGAGTCAATTTACTTGACTAAATACAATATAGTTGATGTTGCTTTAGAAAGAAAAAGACCTCGCGCGTGAGCAACGAGGCCTGTGATTTTTTGAAGTGATTCACTCAATCGAAACTGGGACCGGTTTGGGGCAATTGGGACAGTTCTTTCCATTGAGTCGTTCCCTTCCGCTTGCCTGCCAGTAACGACCGCAAGAGGAGCATACCCACCACAACTGATCATCCGTGTCGGCAAGAATCGTGTCCACAGGTTTCCTGTTTCTTGAAGAATATTCTTCTGCAAGAAAAGGATGAGTGGTTATGAGGTTTACAACCTTCGTCGGGACCTTAGCTGTACATTTTGGACAGCCTTTTCCATCGTCACGAGCTCGTGCGCTTACTTGGTAGTTATTGCCGCAATCCGAACAAATCCACCAACGTCTGAATGTAGTTCTGAAACCAACGTGCTCAGGTGAGAGAATGTTCGTGTGCGAATATTCAGGCAAGAGATGAGGTGCGTGGAGCGCCAAGTTGTCGGCGTACGCAGGCATCTGCGCGGCACAGGATGGACAACCATCGTGTCGATAGATACGACTGTAGGGGGCAGTGCGGTAATGGTATCTACAGAGCGGACACTTCCACCACACAATCTCTTTAGTCGTCGCCTTTATCTTATCCGGTGGCAAGGAATTTTGTTTATCGTACTGCTTTGAAAGATTGGGATAAAGGAAAGCGAGATTATTCTTCTCGGTCACCATCCCCTCACACTTCGGGCACTGTCTTCCGTAAGCCTTAGCTGCTGGACTTGTCTGCCATTCGTATTCGCACCTTCCGCATTTCCACCACACGTCCTTCCAACTTTTGGCCGAGACTTTGGAGGCAGGTAACGGATTGCGAGATGAATATTCACAGGCGATTCCTGGTACGTCAGCGACTCGCTTTACACGAATACGTTTGACGAGATCCATAACTCCCTGAGCTTTTTCATCAAACTTGATATTGAAGGGGTTGGGCTGTTTGTTTGCACGTGCAGCCATTTCCTCCGAATAGTGGATACCAATTGCATCAGCCAACTCTTTGAGCATGATCAAACGTTCTGCATTTCCAACGAAGTCAAGGACAATGACTTTGTCTTTTCCTTTGCAGAGGCGTAAACCTCGGCCGAGTTGTTGGTAAAATATCCTCATCGATGACGTAGATCGCAAGAACACAATCAAATTAGCTTCCGGAATATCGATGCCCTCGTTGAAGCAATCGACAGTGACCATGGCACGTATCATTCCCTGACGGAACATTTCGAGCCTGACGAGTCTTTCCTTGGTTGGAACTTCGGAATGATAAGCCACGGCTCCAGAAATACGCTGAGCCAATTGCTCGGCTCGAGCGATGGTACTAGCAAAAACAACGATTCTCTGCTCCGAAAATTCGGCAGCATGCCGATCAATCGAGGCGGAGATTTCTTCGTCCCGTTTAGGAATGAAGACGTTGTGATCGATATCCTTGAGGGACCAGTCTTCGATGTCCGTCCTATTAATCTCGTCCAAGGATATTTCATCCGTGACAAGACGATAATCAACTCTCGTAAGTAATCCTTGTCCGAGCGCCTTTTCCAGAGGAAGATTGTAAACTTCTTCCCCGAAGACGGAACGGATATTGAGACCGTCGGCACGATCTGGTGTAGCAGTAGCTCCAAGCAGAAATTTCGGCTTGAAGTATTCCACGATCTTCAGATGCGATGGCGCTTGCGAATGATGACTCTCGTCAACGATAATATATGCGAACTCATCAGGCGAAAACACCTGTTCGGCATTTTTTGCCATGGTTTGGAATGAGGCGAACAGGAAATCTGCTCTATGTGCCGTCTTTTCCCGACCAGTGTAGAATCCATATGTGTAACCACTGCCGAGTATCGACTCAAACGTTTGCTGTGCTTGGCCGAGAATGTCGTTTTGGTGGCAGAGATATAAAACCCTGCCCTTGTTTGCCTTCAGCCAATCTTTGGCATCGAAGGCGACCGTCACGGTCTTTCCAAGACCGCTTGCCATCACAATGAGTGCGACGTTTTTCCTTTGGATGCGAGTTGTCTTAAGGACAACAAGACACCCTTCTTGATAACCATAAGGCGTGTACATAGTATCCTTTTATTGAGGGTTTATTTGCAAAAAACTGAAAGTGTCTAGCTATCTTCATATCATTAAAATCACTGTTTGTAAAGTTACCAGAGAAATACTGGACAAATGGAAATATTTAGGGTAAGGTGTTTTCAGTTTTCGCACATTAACAATTCAACCACAGGAGCTCAAAATGATAGATAGAATCGACCCCCCGCTCGTTGGTTTTGATGAGGCAGTTCTTGAACGATGGGGTTTAAAACCCACCGCCAAGGACGTTCTCAACCGAGCCAAAGAAATAGGTGCAATCACCCCTCAAGAAATCAGTGAAATGGTGTCTACGGCATTAGCCAAAGACAGAAACAAAATGGCGGAAGTTTTGCAGGAAATTAAAAAAATACTGCAAAATCTCAACATCACCGTTACGTTCAATGTCGTTCATACTCATACACACATCGTTCAGTCCCCTACCATCGCCCCTGCTACTCCGGCTCCAAAGCCGAAACCACAACCAAAGGTCGAGGAACAGTCTGTTCCTCGATTAGCTACCGCTAAGGGAGCGCAATACGCTGGACAAGGTCACGAGTCACCTTTTTTGAACGCCAAGATTTTACAAGAGCACGGTCTTAAACCCGAAGCACTTGGAGTTCTTTTGGCGGCCAAAGACAAAGGTTGTATCTCGCCCCAACAAATCGGTGCGCTCATCCTTGCGGAAATTTCGCAGGATAGTGAAAAGCTCCGACCGACGATGCGATGGATCACTCAACTTCTGAGTGGTCTCAACATCAAAATCGTGATCGGAGAAGTTCACTACAAAAAACCCGAATCCCGTAGTCCAGTAACGTCTTATTCACGGCGACCTGAAGAGACTGCCGTTAACAAAAGTAAACTGAATGCGGTATTGTTCAACTCAACAGGACTCAGTGATAAACCCTCCTCCGATGAGCCTTCACAAGAGGCTTTGCTGGGGGTGGAAAAAGATTCGGAAACGAATACCGAGGAAGACGAATTTGCTGATCCCAATGACGAGTTCGTTCCGAAGTTTATCTTCGATCGGGAATCGGGTGTCACTAATCCCTACTACCGCGCAGTCAAAGACCATAAGTTTCTGAAACATCAGGATCTTCTGGAACTGGCACGGCGTTGGCAAATGCATGGCGACTACGAAGCGCGTAACACAATTGTGGTCCACAACTTGCGTTTGTCGATGAAAATCGCTTCGCATTATATGGGTCGCGGACTCGACTACGATGATCTGGTTCAGGAAGGAAATATTGGACTTATGATTGCCGTGGAGAGATTTGATCCTGAAAAAGGTTTTCACTTCACTACGTATGCGACTTGGTGGGTCAGACAGCACATGCAACGAGCGATTCAGAACTTCAAAGATATCGTTCGTATGCCAGTCCACGCACAAGAGGCTCTGAGTAAAATGCTCAAGGTTACCTGCGATCTTGCGTCAGAGTTGCAACGCGAACCGACACTTGAAGAAGTGGCGTCAAAGGCCGGAGAAGACGTTGACAAGGTGAAGGAGATTCTTCATCAACTCAAAATCCCCGTCGTGTCCTTGGAGGAGTTAGCTTACGCTTCTTCCTCCAGAGACAGTAACGAAACTACTGTTGGTGACATGATCGTGGATAACTGCTTCCCTTCTGCCGTTACAGCCCTCGAAGCAAAAGAGGATCTGGAGAGAGCGTCTCTAACAATTCGCACTCTATTGGCAAACGTCAGAGCGTTGCCAATGCCGGAGAAGCCGAAGATGGCCTTCAAGATGTATTACGGACTTGAAGGGTATCCAGAAGGAGCGACCTTGGAATCGATTGCTGGGACTTCGGGCTTTGGAGTAACCAGAGAACGAATTCGGCAAATGAATGCCAAGGTTTGGGAAAAACTTGCCGAACACGGCATATCGATGAACGACGAAAAACTCGTTGCCGCACTCAAGCGAGTTCACGATCTTGAAAACATCGTGTCTGCTGAAGCTGACTTGTCGCCTTTGACTGAAGCAATGGTTTTGCAGGAAATTTCAACTGCATTCCAAAATCCAAATGGAGATGACGGTGAACTTGTACCGGCAGATTCCGTTACAATCTCAAGGAGGCCCAAAGCCAACTTGGAAAAAGTTGTACCAGGAACACTTGCAACCGAGGACATCATTCGAGTAGTTGGAGAGGCTTACGGAGTAACACCCGAAGTTATCTTGGGCGATTCAAAGCCTAAGGATGTAGTTTGGGTACGATGGATCTGTACGTATATTCTGAGGGAGAAATTAGAACTCTCCTTTCCGAAGATTGGACAAATACTCCACTATTCGGAACATTCAGTGACCATGTACGGGTACCGTCAACTTGTGAGTTCGATGGAGCGAGATCCAAGCATCAAGGATGAGATCGAAAAAATCATCGCATTGTGTGGTTTGGAAAAAGCAGAGAATAGCGCCGGAACGAGTAACAAGACTAAAGAAAATAAAAACTTTTCACCAATCATTGAACAAGTTCTGGAACTAACATGTAAAACATTTGGTGCAGAAAAGAAAGATCTGTTCCAAAAGTTTGTAAGAAGTCTCGACCCCGTAGTTGTTCGAGCATATAGCGCGAGACAGGTAGCAATTTATCTTCTGAGAACAGACTTCAATCTTCAAATCCAGGAGATAGCTAGTCTGTTTGGACTCAATTGCGCCAGTAATGTGAGCGTGATATATAACGACATGGTGGGTCATGTTGAATCTTCTGCTGACCTACAATCACAGCTAACATTAATCAGAAGTCAGTATAGCTTGGAGATCTATGGTGAGAATCTGGAAGAAATCAAACGATGCCAAAAACGCCTTTTCCCTAAACAGGTTGAGGAGCTGAAAAGCATCGTCGAGAAAGTGGTCACACCGTTCAAAGAAGGGATCCAACGGCTCCATGCCAAGCTCAACGCACTCGATGTTCCTGACCGTCACAAGGAAATCTTTATGTTTCGTTTTGCCGGAGACCTCACAAAGAAAACTCCTACTCACGAAGCTCTAGGACAAACCTATGACATTTCAAAGCAAAGAGTCAATCAGATTCTGGAGACCACGATCGAGCGTCTAACTCCGACTTTGGATCCATCGGACAGCCAATTGGTGATGGATTACACTCAAGAGTTTGAGAAAGTTCGCCTCGTGGTTGAATTACAGAACCTCTGATGCGAAAGCATCAAAATCACAGCCATCCGCGAAATCGGATGGCTTTTTTGTTAACCCCTTTACAAAATGTTTAAAATATGTAGTATTGGGTTCAGAGACCGAAAGTTTCCAATAGAGCCACACAGAAACCTTAAAAAAAGAAAGTGTAGGAATAATATGAAAAGAAAGACACAAGACCCTCGCATTGCTCAAAAAGTAATCGAGATGGTCGCAGCTCATTACAAAACCACCCCAGAAGTGCTAAAAAGTGCTGAGGGAGATCTGAAAGCACGGAGAATTGTCATGTTCATCCTAAGGGAAGAACTTGGCACCTCCATTCGAACAGCAAGGGAGGCTGTCAATAAGAAAAATGATCCTGATGTCTACATCGCAGTCAAAAAGATCAAGGGCTTACTCAATACAGATACAGCTTTGGCTTCGATGATCGAGGAGATCAAAACGGAGGTGCTCATGCTTTCAGCGATGCCTGGAGGCCCCTCACCCGCAGTAGTGCAAAGCAGTCCCATGCGTCAAAGTATGTCAGCAAGTGCGAAACCCCTTCCCAGTGCCAGCCAACCTGAAGTGGCACCGGCAAGCAACAATGGGAGCACAGCTCAGATTATCGGGAATGTGCGGAAAGCAGTCACCGGGATCTTCCTGGGAGCCGATCTTCTGCAAAGTCGCGATCCTGCTTCAGAGGTCATGCTCGCAAAAGACGCAGTCGTCTTTCTTGTCTGGGATGATTTCCCGAAAATTAACCAGACTGAAATACTCAGTGCGTTTCATCTTGATCAGGACGGACTCTACCGAGCAGTCGGCAGAATCTCCGTCACCTTGAAAGAAGATGGAAGCGAGCTCAAGAAGAAGCTCAAAGCAGTACGAGCTGCTTACGCCCAGGCCTAAATCTTTAGAAAGGAAGCTCCATGAATTATGGAACCCTTGAGCAAAAGATTGGCTGTATCTTCAAAAACAAACGGCTTCTAAAAGAAGCATTGACCCATCGGTCTTACATCAATGAGAACCGAGCAAATGATGTTCCTCACAACGAGCGCCTGGAATTTCTAGGCGATGCTATTCTACAGATTGTTGTTACCGAACACCTTTTCCACCTCTTTCCGACAAAGACAGAGGGAGAACTTACGGCGCTTCGGTCACATATAGTCAGCTCTGAAAGAGCATGCGAAGTCAGTGAACTTCTCGGAGTTAACGACTTTCTGTTTCTCTCACGAGGAGAACAAAGAGACATAAAATCTCGCAAGGTGATTCTGGCGGACACCTTTGAAGCGGTGCTTGGAGCGATCCATCTCGATCAAGGCTTGGAGAAGGCTCGAGAAGTTATTGGAAGATTACTTCTCACCAAACGCAATCTGAACCTCTCGCGAGAGGAAATGACTTGTCCCAAATCACTGCTTCAAGAACAGATTCAAGATAAACTTGGAATCACACCAGTCTATCAAGTTCTTCAGGAATCTGGCCCTGATCATGCTAAGAAATTCATCATGGGTGTCTACTTCGGTGGATCGTTCATAGCCAAAGGAGAGGGGTCGACAAAAGCTAAAGCTGAAAAGGCGGCGGCAAAAGTTGCTCTCACTCTTATGGAAAAATAAAATACGCGGAAGGATCTCCTTCCGCGTTTGTTTTTTATTTAATCGTTTCCAAAACCAATCCCCATCCCTTCGCTAAGTCTTCCGCGAGAGATTGAGTGTGTCCGTTTGCTGCCGTAGTGATTTTCTTTTCAACCACTTTGATCGGAATGAGCTCATTTGCCTTTTCACCTAAATCGAAGGCTTCTTCCTGAACATGAGCAAATGAAGCGGGTCCAATGCGAACCACTTCACAGTAGTAGGGTGTATCAGTTTGAACAGAGAGTAATTTCCCCCTCTTGCTTACTTCAACCTCCACGCCACCACAGTCAGCAATGTATCTTTCCCCACGTTTTTGAAACACCAAGCGGACCAATTTCTCGGCTCGCATTTGTGAATCTTTAAACACATTGATTCTCTTCGCCAATTCCAAGGGCACTTTTACCTTGCGATTAATCACATCCCGTCCTTTGAAAAGAATAGGTTGTTGACCAATCGCGTAGGATTCCCCTTTAACATACGAAGTTAGTGTCGGCTCGATGCAGGAGAAGAGTTGTGGAAGGAACTCTACAAGCCATTCAACAGGTGCTACGGTACAGCATCTTGCATAGAGTTTGGTCGTGCGGATTAAACTTGTAGCGACAGCAAACCGAGGCACTAGACGGTATATCGAAGAGGATGGGTGCAGGTGAATGTTGTTCATATCGTGAAAGATTCCACGATAATCCCACCTTGAATCGTGCTCGATAAGATTGAACACGAGCCCTGATACGATGCACTTCATGATAACTTCTTCGTTCATCGTACTCGGAAGCGAAACATTGTTTTGCTCCAAAATATCGAGTAACTGAGAGTATATGAGTTCCACCTCTTCAAGAGCATGCGAGTTCAGGAAGTGTCTGTAACACCAGTCTGGTTTTCGTCCGTTTGCAACGTACTTATTCCAAACTGTGATGAGCGTGATTGCATCCGACTTCGGATGCATGAATTGCTGGTGAGCACGATCGGCCAACTCCTCCTTTCCTCGCGGACGCATAAATACATGCGGGACCGATTGGAAGGCGGCGAAGGCGGCAATGCTTTTTACGCAACGGTATTTTTCAGCTTCGATGAGCATTCTGGCGATACATGGATCGAGCGGTAGCTCTGCCATTTTTCGTCCAAGTTCAGTTATTCTTTTGGTACGAAAGTCATTCGCACCTAGAATAATCAGAACTTGGTAAGCCTCTCTAAATGCCTGGAAATCTGGCGAATCAATGAGGTCGAAATGTTCAACATCATCAATGCCCATACTTTCCATAATAAGCACTGCTCTCGCGAGACTCATTCGCTGGATCTCTGGGAATGTGAAAGTTGGCCGATTCTGAAGATCCTTTTCGGTATAAAGACGATAGCAGATGCCGGGTTGCGTTCTCCCTGCTCTTCCTTTTCTCTGTTCACACCCAGCAGCCGAATGAGCGACCACATCCAAACTTTGCAACCCCGTCTGAGAATCGAAATGTTGCTGTTTGATGAGACCACTGTCTACGACGAATCTTACGCCGTCGATTGTAAGCGAGGTCTCGGCAATATTCGTCGCCACGATGATTTTTCGTTTCCCTTTACGAGGGTCAAAAACTGCTTTGTAGGCAGTAGCGTCCATTCCTCCATGAAGCGGCAGTACGACCGCACGATCATCCAAGCGAGTTGATAGGCTTTTAATAACCGCAGAGATATCATCTCTACCGGTCATAAACACCAATACGTCGCCGGGCACGTTGGAGTTGTGAATTGAGGCAACCATCTCTACTGCCGCAGACACCATTTCATGGCCATATGGATTCCAATCGAGATGTTTCACCTCAACCGGATACATGCGCCCACCAACTAGTACAACTGGGACCTCAGAGCCGTTTTTGAAATAATTCAGGAACTTTTCTGGATTAATTGTCGCCGAAGTGATAACGAGCTTTAGATCTTTTCTTATTTTGAGAAGTTTTTTAATCAGTCCCAGAAGAAGATCAATTTCAAGTGTCCGTTCATGAGCTTCATCGATTACGATGATGGAATATTTCCTGAGCTGCGGATCGTTTTGAATCTCTCGCAGTAATACCCCATTCGTAACAAACTTAATTGCCGTTTCTCTTTCAGTCAGATTATCGAACCTGACTTTGTATCCAACAACTTTTCCGAGGACACCTCCAAGCTGATCGGAGATATATTCTGCAATTGCTGTCGCAGCTATTTTCCGAGGCTGTGTTATTCCAATCACACCTCTCGCAGCAAATCCTGCTTTGTAGAGCATTATTGGAATTTGTGTGGTTTTTCCTGATCCGGTTGCACCAAGTATAACCGTCACTTGGTTCCCACGAATTGCAGAGACTATCTCTGCTTCACTGTCATCAATAGGCAGTTTTTTCATATACATAATCCACGGGAGACGAAATGCTGAAAAACATTACCTTGTCTCACCGCGCGCACTGCGTGCACTTCCCCATTACAGGGCATTGTAAGGCAAGGCGCCTTGGTTTTGAACTTTAAATGAGCACTACCAACAGGGTAGGTCTTTTCACATATTGCATTATAAATTACCATTCGTCAACTAATTATCCCTTGTAAAATACTCTATATTTTTTCAATAATTGTTACTTATTCACATTTTTATTTTGTTTTGTGTTGATCCACCAATTATAGTTATGGGAAAATATACCCGTTGATAAATTCTAATTAGTTTGAGAAAAAGTTTCTCTGTCGCGTAACTCTGTATGGTGCGATATTATAAATAACGAAGGCCCTAGAGACAAGCAGTCCTAGGGTTTTGTTTTATCTACATATCCCCTACTGACTTTTCACTATATGACATTTGCACTAAGTTTTATTTTCATCTTTTGTATTTATTAAGGACATCATTAAACTCCTCTTCATTTTTAAATAATGTCTTTTCTTTTATAACAAGACTATATATTGCGATTATCTCATCCCATTCGATCTGACTGACATTCAGTATGAATTTTGTCTCTATGGGTACATCGTACCTCCAAATTTTCATATATCCATTCAGTTCCCCTGTTCCAACAAAAACATCTAGGTCGTGATCGTCTTCGCTTTTGTATCCTTCCACGTACCCATAATCAACGGGATATTTTACTCCAGCGAGTGGATAGTCTTTCCATATCGGATCGTCCTCAATTTCAAAAGACTTATAACTCCCTTTTGGGTTTTCAATAATTATCTTTAGATTATTCTTCATATAAATGAAATTCAATTTTCATGCCATCCGGATCGGTACAGAATATGGCGGTGCCACCGAAGTCATCATCAGTGATTCCATCATTTTCCATCCCAATACCAACTTTCTTTAATCTCTCCTCTGTCTCCTTCAATTCCTCTAGGGTGTCGACATTAAAAGCAAAGTGATCTAACCCTATTCTGTTGCGATCGAATTTATTATCGGCAAGATTGCTGTCTCTCGACTCTCCAAGTACCAGAATAAATTTTCCGCCAGGGTATTTTATATTATCTGGAACCAGATAAACATAGTCCTCTCCTTCCTCTGTTATTTCCCAGCCCAAGACCTTCTTATACCATTCACCAGATGATTTGGCATTACTTACAGTTATAACGATGTGATGGATATAGTTTTTCATGTAGTATCCCATATCTTATCACGTCGTCTCTCCTGAAAATAGGGATTAAGGCTTAAAAAGCTTTCATGCCCAAAATTAAGTGATAAAAAAGCAGCCTAGATAAATCCAGACTGCTTGTGTAATGTGAGCTTTCTCAATGCTCACTACGATTGTCATTTTTAGCAACCAAGAGCGCACCGATGATAAGGATGAGACTTGAGATGATCCACGAAAGCGGGATTCCTCCGGCCTGCGCGACTGCTCCGCTGAAGGCTAGACCAAATGCCCCGCCGATATGTGGAGAGATCGAACAAAACGAATCAATTGTCGCTCGCTCATGAGATGGAATTCTTTTGTGAAGATAGGCGTCCTTCATCGGTTCCCAGAATCCCCTTCCGATCTCATGGACAAGAAAGAGGGTGAGTATAATTGGCAGGTCAGAGAATACGAGCGTCAGCAATATCAGTATGCCGACATATATCTGTGATCTGATGATCATGATTTTCTCTTTTCCATCTGTGTTGATCCGCGAAGCGATGTAAGCCCCGAATGCAAGGCAGGAAATCATTCCTGTGTAGATATATCCGAAGTGTAACTTCTTTACGCCTAGCCCACCGAAGAACGGTTGCCAGAACATATTGAAGGGCTGAACTGCTAATATCTGAATAAAGGTGGTGATTAGGATAAATCTGACTGCCTTGTCCCCCACTCCATATCTGAGACTCGAAGATACTATCGTCCGCATCATCGATAAACCTTTCTTCCAGGCGAATTTCTGATGGACGAAGTATTCTTCTGTCATTGTGTAGGATGCGACGATTGCCAAGATGAACTCTATGATTCCGCCGACAAACCATGCCATTGCATTCGAATAATTGGCGATGTACGAGCCTATGACACAACTCACCATCCCGCATACTTGGGAATAGAATTTTGCCCGTCCGAATACCTTGACACTGACTTCGCTATATCCGCGATGTAGAAGACTGTCGACCAACCAGGCCTTGAGAGCCCCACTCATAAAGGTGAAGCCAATTCCTGCGACTATCTCGGCGACAATGAAGCCCGAGATGGTGTGAGACATACCGTAGATGATAGAGGCAAGACCTCTCAAAAAGCAGGCGATAATGAACGACTGTTTCCTACCAAATATATCAGCAAATGCCCCCGTGGGTATTTCGCAGATAAAGAGGGTCAGGAAGAAGACCGTATTGATGAGATTGACCTGCAGGAGGCTCATGCCGTTTTCCTGCAGGAACGTTACGTAGATCGCTGATGTTGCCATCTGACCCATCATAAATAGGGACAAGAAGATCATGTACTGTCGTACAGTTTTCTCCTTCATTATGTTGTGCATTCCGATTCCTTTTGTTAGTTGTTTTTCAAGGTTCTTTTTCTGGATGAATGGACTAAGTAATCCCGACTTTCATCCAGTCGAGATCTTTCTAGGAGATAATTTTTACGGATGCTTAATACTTAGGGTAAAAATAGGTTAGAAATATCATGACTGGATACAAGTGACTTCTCGCGCTTATCGGCAAGGAGAATATACCCACGCTTAGAGATCGCGCAGGTAGGCTGTGTATTCACTTTGTTCTTGAATTTCTTCATGTGGAGACTATATACTGGAATGGATACTTTGTCAACCGCCACCATGGTTAGTCAGTATTCAAAAACAGTTATCCACATTTTCATTACGCGACATATTGACTTCGCAATTAAACTTATGTGACAATATACTCGTTGATAAATTCTAATTAGTTTGAGAAAAAGTTTCTCTGTCGCGTAACTCCTTATTGTGCGACATAATCTACCTATCTCTCCCCCACGTATTTAAACCAATAAGTTTGTCACCAAAGCCACCATCACCTCTTTGTCTTTTGGATCACTTTCCGCAATCAGAAGAGCCAGAGCGACAAGAGTATTAAGGATTGCATCAAGATTATAATATTCAACCATGTAGATTTTTCCATCACTGGCAGTTGTTGCATTTTTTGCAACAACTGACTTTATATCAAGCTCTGCTTCATTAAATATGTTTTTGAAGTGGCGGGAAATCACCAATTTATCACGACCAAAAAGAATAGCAATCTGGTTTAGGGTAGCCCAAATCGTCTCTTTTTCCACATCAGCTTTAAGCTCGACATTTCCATGCTTACGTGTTATGAACTGGTACAATATGTTGACTTCACTTCTCGGATTTGCTATCCTGTAAGCAGGAGTATGCAATAATAACTTACGAGGCGCTTCGGTGTTCCGCCAGAGTATCTGGCGCTTGAGCTGAAGAGTACCACCTTGTGAGACGCTACTTCTACCAAAGAACCCACCGAAAGGTGGATTTTTTGTGCCTATATCTCTATCACACCCTTTGCGTCAAACAGTTCCTTCCCTTTTCCGCCGATGATATTTCCTTTGAGTATCTGATAACACTCCTCTCCGAAAGGTCTTTTCTCAAGATATCTGGCTATAGCTCCTGCGATCCAATCAGCTACTTGTATATTAGGTGTGGCAGTTGAATCAATCATTTCAATTTGCAGAATGACATCCTTCGGTAAACTTGGTAGTAAGCGAGCTTTCAGTACTTCTTTGAATTCAGTCTCCGATATACCGCTCAATCTGCGGCGGTCGCAGAATACACGAAACTCCTTGTCTTGCGTAGGCAACCATTCAGCGAGAAGCTCGCCTACGATATTGGTATATAGCAGTCCGCTTTGAAGTTCATTTTTATGATGATAGTCGCGAGGGATGTTTTGGTGAAGAAGATACGCGAATCGTATGCGAACATCCAATTTTGAGATTTGACGAAGAGTTCTGATCTCATCAAGAAAAATGTAAGGCATATTTTTATGAACAGTATCATACCACAAAGAAATAAATATTTTACAAGATTGTGCAACATCATATTCAAATATATCACAGGCTTCGTTGGACACTCTTTATATAAAATCCCCCACCCTTCTAGAGAATCAAATTGGTATTGTTGGACTTGACTATACACACACTTAATACGAAAAAGAAAATCGCCCCACAAGATAACACTTGTGACAGGCGATTCATTTCGGTGAAAACTTTGTCCACTCGGGTAACAGTTGAGGCAAACGCTTTATCTTAATTTCTCTCCTTTCTTCAATAAAGCTACGCACTACTCTATGTTGACCATCGAGAACATGTCCCGTGTATGTGACAAGAATCGGAATGTCGAGACTGACCTTTCGGATGGATTCAATGTGCTTGGACCAGATTGGATTTGCTTGCGCAGCTTTCCAATCTTTATAAATGTTCCAGGGCCCAATGATCTTCCCATCAGTTCCGAGCCATGATTCGTTTTCAGGCGTAACCACTGCTCGTAAAGTTTCCAATGAAACTATCTCTGTTGGAATACTCTCAGCAAACTCGTATAATCTTGCCACATCGTATCTACACCCCTCAAAGCATCCTGATTCGGGCGAACTTATCAATGTGCTAGTTGTCATAGTACTCTATGAACCTCTGACCCATGTCGTCGGCTCAATGAAGTGGAGGAAGTGTTTTAAGTTTCCCCCATTGAATAGCGTACTGAAGTAGTCGCTACTCAGACTACACCTCAGGAAAAGAGCCAATTGTACCCTTTCCGAATTCTGTCCATGAAGGACTCCTTCGGAAAAGCTTTGGTAAAGGCTTTGATCGCCTCCGCCGTAGTGATCGGTTGACCCGAACCCAATTGGTCATTCACGAGGCTTGTTTTTGACAAGCCCCATTTGGAAAGAACGATCGCGTCTTTCAACTCACGTCTCCCCGGAGCGATTTTACGATAGGTCTTGTCCACTTTTCCAGGGACAAGAACAATGTATTTCCCCAGTTCACCCATGAGAGAAGTGGCGACGTTGCCGTTTTCTTTCCACCATTGGTTGAATTCCGTCTCAATATCCGAAGTCTTCGTAGCTGTCATATTTCCTCGCGGTTGATTGTTGATTTGAAGAACTCTATGAACCTTCGACTTCAGTCGTCGGCTCAATGAAGTCGAGGAGGTTTTTAAAGTCTCCTCGATTTGAGTGGGTTTCGAGGTACCACTTCACTACCTATACGAAAACATGGAAATGATCGCGGAACCCATCCATGTCTCGTCCAGTACGGACTTCAACTTTCAGTCCATTCCTCTCGACCGCAAAACCAATCATCGCCCGTCCCCGTGCATAGCTTGCATTTCGGGAAAGGAGGATATCGACGCCCAGGACTTCCTGGCCGCCGATTGACTCGAGGGTATCGCCTGGTTTCGGACGCAGATAGTAGACTGCTCCGAAGCTTCCCTCCTGGATGGCGAGTACTGCGCAGTCACCTTTCCTCAAAGTTGCCGGGTTGATGTTCTCGAAGGTACGAGGATCACCCAACCTTAATGCGATGAGGAAAGGGTCTGTTAGATCTACGGTCATTGCTTTCATAAGTTTGAATTGTGGCTTGAAAGAAAGTAAAGCATCATGCCTCGCTTTCTTACTTCCACAATCCAATTCGTCAAAGAACTACTCTATGAACCTTCGACTTATGTCGTCGGCTCAATGAAGTAGAGGAAGTGTTTTAAGTTTCCTCTATTTGAGTGGTGTTTTTAGGTAACCACCTCACTACCTTTTTCAACAATCGTGCAAGATTTATGACTGGCACGCTTATCGTCGTGGGTAACGAGAAGTTTAGTTACTACCCATTCTCCCGCTCCGACTTTCTTGAAACTAATTCTGTCCCCTTCAAAGATAGGAACATTATCAGGAGAAAGGAGAGCATCAATCACGTCTTCTCGAGCATTTTTTCCGTAGCGTTCTTCATCTTCATGAAGGTCTACCGGATCAAAGGGAGAATCCCGATCAACTCTAACAGGGATGGTTGTTCCCTTGTCAGTTTGAACAAGTATCTCTTCGTTTCCTGCTACAACTTTCTTAATTGTACTTCTCATAGTCTGAATTCTCTTTGTCTGATTGTTTTTTTGCAATGTACTGGACTCCGTTGGCTCACGACACATCTGTGTCCCAAGCCCAGTAGAGTCCTGCAATTTTTTAGATTGCAGGGAAACTTTTGTATGTTTTCATGTCTTTCGACAGTACTTGCTTCTGTTGCCAAGCCTTACAATGGCTCCGTCTGCCCACTTCGTGTCAGACTGTTGCGTCTCAGTTCTCGAGATCCTCGAACACGCAGGCTACTGCGCTTATGGCCGACTCAAGATCCCAGGAGTAGAACCTACTCCCAAGTACCTCATGACGGTTCTTGTCATCCCACAATCGAGCTGCCCACATGCCGTTAATCTTTCGCCGCTCTGACCGAGCACCTCCGAACTGCAGAACATATCGTCCATTTTCACGGACCATAGGCAATGCGGTTTCAGGAGTCGTTCCGTTCGTGAAGAACGGTACGAATGTCGCGGTCCCAGCGTCGAGATCTCCGAACCCAGGAATCAAACACGGATCGTTACCGATAGCGTCAGCAAACTTTCGCTGATGCCTACAATCCTTTGCATAATTCCTCAACCCTAGAAGATTATTTCTCCGACTTAACGCTCGAGCTTGGTTTGTCACCATGAGTCGAGCAGTGTCGATAAGAAACTTATTCCAAGATCTGTCCAGATCATCGACGTTTTCACACGCTTCGATCTGAATTCTTGAGTCCGACTCGAGGAGGTCTACCCCAACAAACAGATTTCGTTTAAGCACGATCCAATCTCCGTTACAGAGGGGAACGAGCGCTGCGAGCGTTTTATTTTGGATATTCCTCGTCTTTCCGGCAATCGTTTGGATTGCAGTTGAGTCTTTGGAGAAACCGATTACACGCACACGAGTAAGAGTATTCATAGTCATTTCAGTCTTGATGTTGAGGTTTGTTTTTAAGGCATCCTATATGGAGCCCACAATGTCCGATTTGGACTTAATTTCAAACAAACTACCAACTTTCTGTAAGGCCTAAACACCCTTACCTCAATTTCGATGAACACTTCACTAGCTACTATTATACACCATAAGAACGATTTGTCAAGCTAAACGTAAATTACGCCTCAACCTAGCCATATAAACCATGCCCTCCCCTACCCCATCGCCCGAAGAAAAAACCTTAAATCACTATAATCCCCCCACACATCTCATTTCACATATTTATAAGTTGTAAAATTATTTGCTCATCAGTAATTTTTGTAAATCTTTTTACTTCCACACCCTCTTTCAGTACGGTCCCCATAAACATCTCAAGTGGTCGCACACAGTAGTTGGCATCATTCAGAAAAGTATTTTTGTATAAAGGTCGATATATTACTGAATATTCGCGAGTTTCTGTATTCATACCAGTACCAATAACTTCATATGCATAGTTATTGATTTTCCCTTTCGGGTCATGCTTGTAATGATAGTAATAACCAAGAGATGGATATTTTACTGAGTCTGACATGTATAGAGTGTAATATGGATTTATAAAAAAGAAAACCTCAGGACTTTTGTCGAGAAGCTTTTGTTCAAACATCTTCATTCATCCCAATGATTCATGAAAGATTACTTTTTAGTCAATTTTAGTAGCTCACCATAAACCACATGGTCTATGTTGAATGGTCCAATTTCCAGATCACAGCCTGCTTGAACTTGTGATGGTCTATTTTGCCTGTCGTTACTTGAGGCAATCATTATGGCAGTAGGAAATTTTTGTCTAGCCTCTTTAATCATTGAAAGGCTGTTGCCATCAGGGAAGTTGAAATCCCAAATGATGAGTTCGTAAGGACCATGAGCGAGAGCCGTAGCGGCATCCATAAGGGTGGTTGCCTGACAAACTTCACATCCAAATTCCTCACTGCATAATCTTGCCAGACTATCTGAAGTAGCTTGGTGATCTTCCACAATCAAAACTTTCATAGGTTTATTCTTTGGGGTTATTATTTTTTGAGACCGTCTTTTGTAATTAATATCATATATATGCGTATCCGTCAATAATAGAAGAAAAAACTGAGCATTTCTGCCCAGTCTTTTCTATCTTCATCTGTTGTCAGGGGTTGAGATTAAGCCTTTATCCAACATTTCTGAGAGGCCTTCCACGGCTTTGCACCTTCCTTTTCATAAAGGTACTTTGCATAGGATACATTACCTTCGATAGTGTGAATATTGTAACCAAGAACCTTTGCCGTATCTGCATGATAACGTTCATTGATCTGCATCACACCTATATCGTCGCGGTCTACTCGTCCACGGAGAACATTACCATTGGAGTTAAATTGTCTGAGTTCGGATTCACATCGAGCGATCTCGAGTAGAATAGGAGTATCTGAGTATTGTTCACGGAGATACTTCTCTACCGCTTTGCGGTCCTGGAGAACAAGCGTCTCGACTTTACCAGTCGAAACAGCGTTGGTTGCTGGGGCCTGTGAAGCTGTAGCTACACCTGTGGCGCCAGTACCATACATAGAGGTCATAAGGAATGCGACACCAGTTGTAAATTCAATCATATAATTTTAAAACGAGGTATATAAACATGACGTTTACTTACCTCGTAGTATCAATATAGTAGCATTTATGAATTGTTATGTCAATAGATTTTATACAGAAAAGCTTATTATACGTTGATAAATAAGGGTTTATTGACAATGGTATTCATACAAAGTAAAGGGTTGGTTCAGAGGTGTCAAAATAAGACTAAATAGATATAGATCTTGTACGACTATTGCGTTTTTCAGGCATATCTTATATACTGCTTTCACATATGGCAACAAAAAAAGGAGGAGGATCAACCAAAAACGGAAGAGATTCTGGACCACAGTATCTCGGCGTAAAGATTAATCATGGAGACGTCGCTCTCATAGGTGATATCATCGTGCGTCAGCGTGGTACAGATGTATTACCAGGTAAGAATATAGGGATAGGTAAGGATCATACTCTCTTTGCACTCAAGGATGGTAAGGTTGAATTTGGTACGAAACGCAAAGTGCATTTCGATAATTCAATAAGGGTGAAGAAAATCGTGCATGTAGTTTAATAATAAATTGTTTATATAAACAAAAGACTGTCATATCGACAGTTTTTTGCTATCTAGTTGAGTATTTAGTTATTTTTTCGCTTCAATAATAAGTTTGAATTTGACACTCTTCCCTGCCCCTTTTACCTCTATTATATGTTCACCTACTGTCTTGATTGGGTGTTCGAGTTCGATAAATGAAGGATTGACTTCAAGTCTTGTCTGCTTCAGCAATTCCTCTGCTATAGCTTCGCGATGAAGTCCTGCAAAGAGGTGGCCTTTTTCATTTGCTTTACCTATGACAGTGAGAGTGACTCCTTCTAGATCTTTCATGTTCTTTACGAAGAGCTCCTCATGTAGCTTTCTCTCGCCATCTTCCTTTGCTCGTTCTGTGTCTGTACGCTTGAGAGCATCTGGAGTGGCTGCTATAGCTTGTCCTCGTGGAATGAGTAGATTCAATGCATAACCATCAGATACATCCTTTATCTCGTATCGCTTACCAATTTTCGGTACATCCTTCAGTAAAATTATTTTCATATGTGTATATTACGGTTCTTTTCGTAAAATTTCAACTGCTTTGCTCATTTGGGTATCATTTTTCGCTAATACATCTTTTTCAGTGACCTTGATTTCTATATCTGGGTTGAGACCATCATGAGAGAGATTGTGACCTTTCGGAGTAAGCCAACGAGCAATAGTTATCTTGAGAGAGGTATCTGGAGTGATAGTGATGAGTTCTTGTACTGATCCTTTACCAAAAGTCTTCGTTCCAACTAGACGAGCTACACCGTGTTCTTGGAGCGCGCCAGCGAAAATCTCAGATGCAGAAGCAGAACCACCATCGACTAGGATAATGAGTTTGAGATTTTTGTCGAAAACATTATACCCCTTACTTTTATATATTTTTGATTGCTCTTTACCACCGAAGTCCTCTACCACAATATCTTTACCCATAGGAAGGAAATAGCTCGCCATATCCCATGCCGCGTCTAGATATCCTCCCGGATTACCACGAAGGTCGATAATGAGCTTGTGTGAACCAGACTCTATGAAATTCCTCAAGGCTTTGCGGAAAAGATCCGGTGATTGAGCTGTGAAGCTGAAGAGTCGTATTACGAATATTCCATCCTCATTAAGGCCAAGAGTTGATGGTATGGTAGATGAACCTGTGACTGGCGTGGTAGAAGTTCCATTTATAGCCTTATCTGCAGTTCCGGATTTTATCTCAGTCTCAATAGTAGGTATGTCTATGATGCCTCGAGTGATTGATTTTTCTACTGGCTGTGTTAGTCCGTCTCGGATAATGAGTATCTTGACCACAGTACCCTTCGGGCCACGGATAAGCTTCACCGCTTTATCTACAGATATAGATGTGGTCACCTCATCATTGATCTTCAGTATCTTATCCCCTGTTCTCATTCCTGCTAGTTCAGCCGGACTACCCTTCAATGGTGCCACTACAGTGAGGATACCATCTCGTATACCCACTTCCATACCTACACCTTCGAAGCTACCGGCTATATCACTCTTGAATGTCTTCGATTCTTCTGGTGGAAAGAATACTGTATATGGATCTCCTTGAGATGAAGTGAGTCCTTGTATAGAGCTCCAAATACGTTTCTGTGAGTCTGTAGTCGTCGCCGATACATATTTTTCACTGAGAAGCTTCCATACTTTCCAAAATGGTTCAAACTGCTCACCCGTGATGTTCACATCGCTTGGTATAGCTATCATCCCACGTGGAGCTGGGGCATTCTTCTGACCTATATAGTTACCAAATCCAAATACAATAAGGAGTATCACTACCCCTACGACATATTGAATTATTTTCTTCTCACCATTTGTATTCATGAAGTTCGCTCATTATCTCAAACAATTGGCAGAAGAACAAGTTAGAGCTATACTGTACGCACAATGGCTGTCTATATTCACAATACACTCACGGGAGTAAAAGAGGAATTCGTACCACTGAAGAAAAATGTGGTTGGCATGTATACCTGTGGACCAACGGTCTATGATACAGCTCATATTGGCAATTTCAGAACCTTCGTTATGTACGATATTGTTCGAAGAGTGTTCGAATACAAAGGCTATATAGTGAATCATGTGATGAATAGTACTGATGTTGATGATAAGACTATACAGAGAAGTCAGACAGAGAAAAAAAGCCTACTCGAAATAACTCAGCATTATGAGACTCTTTTCATGTCTGATCTTCATAAGCTCAATATAGAGACTCCTCATCGATTCCTCAGAGCGACAGAACATATAAAGGAAATGATTGAGATGATATCAATATTACTAGAAAGGGGTATTGCCTATCCTTCTCGTGATGGAATATATTTCAGTATCGGTATGTTTCCTGAATACGGAAAGCTTGCAAATATAAAGCTGGATGCTGAAGTTCGTGAGAGAATTTCAAATGATGAATATGAAAAGGAGAATCCTCGAGATTTTGCTCTTTGGAAGTTCTCGACTGAGGAAGATGGGGAGGTTGCATGGGATGCGCCATTTGGAAAAGGAAGACCCGGTTGGCATATAGAGTGTTCTGCTATGGCCACATGGGCTCTCGGACCAACTATAGATATCCATATGGGTGGTGTTGATAATATTTTTCCGCATCATACGAATGAAATAGCTCAATCCGAAGCGTCCACAGGAAAAAAATTTGTGAATTATTGGATACATGGAGCATTCATGAATGTGAATGATGAAAAAATGGCAAAATCTAAAGGAAACTTTCTCAAGATTTCTGATATAGAAGAAGCGGGTATATCCCCTCTTGCCTTTCGTTATTGGTTGCTCACTTCTCACTATAGATCTCAGGTGAATTTTTCTCTAGATGCTGTAAAAGGTGCCCAGAATGCATTCATCAGGCTCGTAGAAATGTTCATAGACTTTGCTTCTGCTATGCCTCATATTCATGACGATCATCACCATCATGGACAGATCGAACATACAGACTATCGGGCTGAATTTGATAAGTGTATTACTGATGATTTCAATATGCCAGAGGCCATAGCTCTCACATGGAAAATGGTCAAAGATCATGGCTTATCGCCACAAGAAAAAAGTGAGTTGCTCCTAGAGTTTGACAAGGTATTGGGTCTCGGGCTAGCTGGTGTGCTCGCTATAACAAAGGAAGCTATGGATGAGTCAAATCCTGATATGGTAGAAGTCACTGCACTCGCTCATGCTCGAGAAGACGCGCGTAAAGAAAAAGAATGGGATAAGGCAGATGCTTTGAGAAAAGAAATTGAGGCAAGAGGATATGAGGTAAAGGATACAGAAGATGGACCGAAGATTATAAAGAAATAATCTCGATAGCGGTATCACTCACACGGACAGTGGCATATCGATAGACTATAGCTTTTTGGAAATTACCCCGTGTGGTAATATGCCTCAAATTACCCTCTCTAACTATAGAGATTATAGTACAATCAAGTTCTGGTATTTCCCGCGAATTGGTGAACTCAATAAAATAATCATGCGCTATAGCTAGTATAGCTTGATCAATGCAGTTATTCGCATTGTAGTAATTCATACTCCGATATTCTTTCTTCAGGACTTCATCATAGAATATTACTGCTTCGATTGATGAAGCAGATACAAGCGCGAATAATAAACCTGTTATGGACAGCACTATAATAAGTGCAATAAAGCCATGCTTGGCGGAGGGTCTCATATTAAAAGAATTTTTGATTAATTAATTCTGTATCTTCTTCTACCCACCTATTATTATTCTCTGAATCAATCAAAACATACACAAAAGAAAACACACCCACCATTAAGATAGATAGTAGAGATATATAGAGAAGTACTTCTAGTAGTGTGAATCCTCTCATGTATTTTCGAGTATTGCTACTCCTAGTGAATTACCTGTTGCAAAATAAAGAGACGTACCATCACACTTCATTGCCTCGGGTTGAAATCCCAGTGAGATATTGCTCGCGGTAGTTGAAAAGTCATCCTTCCATATCTGTAATTCATTGCCTATGGACCGAGTAGCGAGATATATGTATGGAGGGCGAATGAGAATACCATATACACCACCAGGAATATCGTGAGAATGATTGATGGTAAGAGAAGTTGTTCCTAGCGTGAATATTTCGTGATTCTGTGTGAGATTGAATCCTCCTGTAGTACGGCCAAAACCTATTATTCCCTCGAAGTATGTGAGAGTTTGTCCAGTTTGGGTCTGCCAACCACTTGGAGAGAGGTTACCATCTATTGTTGGTAATGTAGGATCACTTACGCGTACATTCAGTAATTGATTATTCCCTGCTGTAGCAATATACGCCTGACCATCACGGACATATATATCTCTTACTAATGTGCCAAGTTCTAGACCACCTATATAGAGTGGATTTATGGGATTTGATACATCTATGATTGCAAATTCTCCAGCATTCCATTTTTCTGTACCTAGATATATAAGACCATTAGAATAGAAGAGAGATTGTGCTATTGGTGGAGTAGTGGAAGCTGTTGGTAGTGGAAGTTTATATTTTGTAATTAGGATTGGATTGGTCCTATCATGAATGTCTATTACTTGTAATTGATTCGTTGTACCTTTATTTATCGTATAGACATATGGACCGACGACTTCGAGAGCGGAGAGACCTGGACCTGTATTGAGCGATGATATGATGGAGGGTGAATGAGGCTCAGTCATATCGATAATATAAAAGTCTGGAGCAGATGATATGCTCGAGTCCGCTGTCATATATACTATGCTGTTGCGCACTTCTATATCAGTACTTATATTACCTGATCCAAGATATAATCCTCCTGTTATAAGGTTGGCATTGTTCAGATCAAGATTAAATACAATATCACAACTATCTCTTCCCAATGCATTGGCGTAATCTGATCTCAGTAATGTGAGTGACTCACTAGAGATTCGTACACTATCATTACCATAAGGTATATATGTCACTTCACTCGATGAAGCGATGTTCGATATCGCTTGTTTCAATCTATCAAGATGTCTTATGCCGTCTTCTCTCAAATAATGTATAGAAAAATATAATGTGATTGTAGATGTGAGAAAGAGAGTAAGAAGTGAGAATGCGATTATCATCTCTGGCAATAAGAATCCACTATTTTTATTTTGTGCTGATATGATTCGTGATTTCATATATCGGAAGGACTATAGATAATGCGATCGAACCTACGACAATTCCCATAAGAATCATAAGAGCTGGTTCTATGAGAGTCGTGATCTTTTTCAAGACATCTTCCAGTTCATGTTCATATATTCGACTGATGTGTAGCGACATCTCGGACATATTTCCTGTACGCTCCCCTATTGAGATCATGTCGGGAATATCAGATGTAAATAGTGTGGGAAAATTGCGAAGACAACTAGATAAAGTAATGCCTTTCTCTATATCCTTATAGCAAAGTGCAAGTGCATGCCCATACGGTAGGAAGGTTGGTCTGTTGCACATATGCTCTACTGCTTTCGATAGTGATAGACCACTTTCAAGAAGTGTGTGCATAGTTTCGCAGTATATGTTTACGAAGTATTTTTTCAGCATATCTCCGATTCCAGGAAAAGAGAGCATTAATACTTGAGAATGATAACGGATACGAACATTTTTATGATATGGATAATAGAGGAGAAGAGTTACGCATGTAAGTGAAAACATGATCCATAGTCCGAAATGAACTGTAATTTCATATATTTTCTGAACTATGCGGGTTAAGAGCGGTAGTTGTATGTTCATAGAAGAGAATAAAGGCAGGATTTTCGGGAATATATAGAGTAGAAGAAAAATTGTCATAATTACTGTCGCAATTGCTATGAATGATGGGTATATCATTGCTCCTAGGAGTCTTTTCTTCAGTTCATCTTTTTTCTCTAGAGATACTGCTATTTGTCGGAGTGTCAGACTGAGGGTTCCCGACTCTTCTCCGTAAGAAATCATAGAAATGTATGCGGAATCGAGACCTATGTCTGCAGTCACCAAGCTTTTTGAGAATTGTATTCCTTTGTTGATATCAGTATGTATCCTATAGAGCTTCTCCTTCGCCTTTGCAGATCTTTCCATTGTGCGGATTATAGTGATTGCTTCAGAAAGAGATATTCCAGATTCCATGAGAATAGCGCATCTGCTGAGAAAGTGTAGTTGGGACTTTTTATCCATATCTATTCGTGAATTACACGCAATACCTCCTCTTTTCTTGTAATCCCTTTTGCTACTTTCTCCATACCATCCTCGTACATTGTAACCATACCCTTACTGCGAGCGTAACGAGTAATTTCCGAAAGTGAAATCCTAGACATTATATATTTGCGGAGTTCATCATCTATAACAAGGGTTTCGGATAGAACAACTCTCCCCTTGTATCCGAGTATTCCGCAGGATATACAGCCGAGCCCTCGACAATGTCTACAGATTTTTCTTACGAGGCGTTGAGCGACTACGAGTGAGAGTGTGGAAGCGACGAGGTATGGATCTATACCCATATCAATAAGTCGTGGTATCGCTCCGATTGCAGAACTTGTATGAAGTGTGGAAAGTATCAGATGTCCTGTGAGTGAGATATTCGTCGCAATTTGCGCAGTCTCATTATCGCGTATCTCACCGACCATTATTATGTCGGGGTCTTGGCGTATAATAGAACGCAGGCCATTGGCAAATGTGATGCCATACTTTTCGCGTATCTGTATTTGCCGTATGCCAGGGAGAGCATATTCTACGGGATCCTCTAGGGTAATGATGGAAGTATCCTTCTCTCCTAGTATTCTCATCAATGTATACAGAGTGGATGTTTTTCCTGAACCCGTCGGGCCTGTTACGAGTATCATTCCTTGATGATGGTTGATACTTTCTATAATATGTTCCTCATCCTTCATTGAGAAGCCTAGACTTGATAGAGTTGATTTTGAGTCATTGTTTATTAGAAGTCTAAGGACAGCGTTTTCCCCATGATGTGTTGGGACAATAGAGACTCTCACATCACAGGTACAAAGTCCCTGAGAAAAGGTAAACCTACCATCTTGAGGAACAAAATGAATATCTGTTCGAAGTCCAGATAGTATCTTGATCCTAGCGATGATTTCATCATGCATGTTCGATATAAGGGTATCAGTATAACTTAGGACACCATCTATGCGAAAACGCACAACGATTCCATCCAGAGTAGGATCTATATGTATATCAGAAGCGTTACGGTGATAAGCGTGGGTGATGAGAGCATCGACCAGATCGACAATAGACTGAATATCATGAAGCATCACCTCATTTTCTTTTATTATATATTCGTGTGTATTATCTTCTTCTCTCATGTGTTAAGTAAATCATATTGAGATAAAATCCTGATAAAATCTAGATAAAATTTCGATAAAATATATAGTTCCACTATAGTTATTAATCTTGTGTCTAGATTTACCCTCATGTTGTTATATGGAAAAAGGTATTGCTTATTCCTATTATCATGGTATATTATGGTCTGCTGTGTTCTTCATATCGTTTGAAGCTATACGCATTCCAAGCAAATAGACAAACAAAAAAGAGGCCAAAATGGCAAAAAAAATAATACACCTCCCGTCAATAGGAGCACCCTGTGTAGGAAAGGGCGCCACAAAAAAAGCTCTGAGGGAGCTTCTCGGTAACAGACTCCATTCGGTCAGTCTCGGTCACACGATCCGCGAGCGTTTCTCGACAGACCCTCACTTCCGAAATAAATACGAAAAGAGTGTCAATGAGGGAGATCTGCTTCCAGACCCTGTGGCTATTCCGCTGACTGAGAAGGCCTACGCCCACGGACTGAAATCTGGAGCAGAATACTTCTACTGGGATGGATGCTTTCGGACACCGGCACAGGTCCATACTGTTACCAGTAAAGAAATTCTGACTCCAGAGAACACGGTTTGCCTGGTCTTCGATGCCAGTCAAAGCACCATTCTCGAACGTCATGGCCACCGTGTCGAAAAGAAGACGGACGGCCATCGTTCTGATGAGATGTCTCTATCACGCAGGATCGACATCTACAACGAAAATCTGCAAGCAATACTGCATGCTTTCGGACAGGTGGGCATCAGAACTCACATCATCAATGCAAATCTTGACCTCGACTTTCTGACAAGGAAACTAGTCGAGTATATCGAGGCCATTGATAGAAGGGGTGATCATTATTACCCTTCATTCCCTCCAGATCTTCAGCTCTCTACGCGACGCCGGCTGGAACTCGTAAATGCTCGTCATGAGTTCAAGATGAATGAGCTAAATGCGCTTGGGGAGGCAGTATGGTCTAATTATGCTACGGCCTAATAGGTATCGTGGAATATCATAAATCGAGCGGTGGTTGTCCCATCGCTCTTTTCTTTTACCCACAATTCATTGACTTTATCCTCATTTTCATGCTTTACTATATGTCCAACTCATACTTATTTAATACTCTAAACCCTTTATGGATATACGAAATATTGCAATAATAGCCCACGTGGACCACGGTAAGACTACTCTTACCGACGCCATTATGACTCAATGTGGTCATGGCGATGACGGTTCTATGGATAGCAACGCTCTCGAACAGGAGCGTGGCATTACTATTTATGCGAAGAATACATCTATCAACTATAAGGGGACAAAGATCAATATTGTGGATACTCCAGGACATGCTGACTTTGGTTCAGAAGTAGAACGAGTTCTACGATCTATTGATACCGTTCTTCTAGTAGTAGATGCTCAGGAGGGTCCTATGCCCCAGACGAGATTTGTTCTGAAGAAGTCTCTAGAGCTCGGTCTCAAGCCTATCGTAGTGATCAATAAGATCGATAAGCCAGCCGCAAATCCAAATCACTGTCATGAGCAAGTTCTAGAACTATTTCTAGAACTTGGTGCAAATGATATTCAGCTAGACTTTCCTACTATATATGCTATTGGTCGACAAGGAGTCGCTATGAAAAATCTTACAGATGAGAAAAAGGATCTTTCCCCGCTTCTCGATATGATCCTAGAACATGTTCCGAAAGCTAATACTAGTGCAGATGCCCCTCTAACATTTCAAACATTTAATCTAGGTTATGATAACTTTCTAGGTCGTCTCGCTATCGGTCGTATATATGATGGAACAATAAAGAACGGTTCTACTGTATTTCTAAAAACAATCGATGACAAAACTGTAGCAGGAAAAATTACGAAACTTTTCACCTTCGAAGGCAAGAAAAGAATTGAAATCCAAGAGGCTTCATCTGGCGATATTGTCATTGTTGCAGGTTTCCCTCAGATCTACATTGGGGAAACACTTGTAGATAATGAATCTACACCTGCACGTCCAGCTATCAAGATCGATGAACCCACCATCTCTCTTAATTTTCTCGTAAATAATTCTCCATTTGCAGGTCGTGAAGGTAAATTCGTCACAGGTCGTCAGATCCGTGAGAGACTTGAAAAAGAACTCGAAGTCAATGTTGGTCTCAAGGTTGATTTTTCTAATAATGACTATTTCCGTGTCTATGGTCGAGGCGAGCTTCATATTGCTGTTCTTCTAGAAAATATGCGACGCGAAGGTTATGAACTCCAGGTTTCTCAACCTCAAGTAATTGTGAAGGATATAGAGGGGGTGAAGAGTGAACCATTCGAAGAGGTTACTATCGATACTCCAGAAGAATACTCAGGATCAATCATAGAGAAACTAGGTAAGCGCAAGGCTCTCATGACAGATATGAAGACAAAAGAAGGAATCGCTCGTATGCTTTTCGAAATCCCTACTCGAGGTCTTCTAGGATATAGGAGTATGTTCATGATCGATACTCGTGGTGAAGGAATACTCGCTAGCCGTTTCGTAGATTTCAAGCCATATGCAGGAGAGATCGAGAAGCATGCTACAGGATCTATGACATCCATGACAGCTGGTAAGGCCCTTGCCTTCGCTCTTTGGAATCTTCAGGATCGTGGACGCATTTTCATTGAGCCTACTACAGAAGTCTATGAAGGAATGGTTATCGGGGATGCCTCGAAAGGTGATGATATGGAAGTTAATCCATGTAAAGGCAAAGCGATGAGCAACATGCGTTCATCAGGAAATGATGAGCATATCATGCTCACACCAGCTTGGAAAATCGATATTGAAAAAGGACTCGAAACAATGCGTGGCGATGAATACCTCGAGATTACCCCACTCAATGTTCGTCTTCGTAAGCAATTTCTCACAAATACCGATAGAGCGAAGGCAAAGAGGAAGGACATGTAATCATATTGACTTATCCACATAAGATAAAATTTCGATAAAATTTTCCAGTATTTTGCTATTGTGTTAGTAGGATT
>CAZAEF010000005.1:0-31733 GCA_964484315.1 uncultured Candidatus Saccharibacteria bacterium
GTATTGGGGTGTATTTATACAAAACAAAAGGGCCTCCGTAGAAGCCCTTTGCACAATCTTTTTCTGAATCCCTGATTGTCTTAGGGATCGTTATGGACGACTTTCGGAATTTTGATTTGCCTGTTCGACCGCGCCCTCATGGAGGTCGATGAGACCTTCGTGTATCGGAAGATGACAACGTTGTTCAATGGACTTGTGATAATAGGTCCTGCATCAAGTTGCTCACCAGACCGCAATGTACCGATCTCAAGCCACCGATTCGGGGCATCCTTTTTCAGTTCATTGGTCTCTTCAATCTGATACCTGATAGAGGGGTCTCCACCTGCTTCGATAGACACAAAGAAGTGTCCATCAGCAATATGCTTCAACAACTTCGGCGCCTGCGGTTCAGTCTGACTCAAGATCATCATCTTGACCTCGACTCCAGCCACCGAAACAGTGATGCTCACAGTCCATGGTGTCTGGCTCGCATCAAGGTAGTCGTCGACCCCTTGAACGTCTGCCGCAGACTCAGTAACGAATGAGGGGCAAAGTAAAGCAAAGATAATCCATCTTGCCCTTTGATCTGCAGACCCAGAATCGATCACTTCGCCATTCTCGCGAATGCCGATTGCGTAGAATTTGCTGTAGAGCTTTCCAACAACGTTCGAGAATCGTTTCCCCAAAACATTGGATGAGACCGTGAGCGGTTCCATGCTCAAGATGACGCGTTCATGGCTTCTGAACTCCCCGGATTGTTCCGACAAGGATGTCGTATTACCGGGTCCAGCATCGGCACGGATCCACCAGGTAACTGTTCCTCCACGCGCCATATTGAATTGCTGCTGGCTTTCAAAAAGGTCTACGATTGAGAAGGACCTCATCCAAAACGGCACAGTCTTACTACTCATGAAGTGTGCCGAGGTAATTGAGGTCAAGATGCGCGGATCAGTCGGCGACGTCATTGGTCCGACTGGCAAAGTACCAGTCGCACGGACTTCGTCGCCTGCCTTTTTGATATAGGCGAGATAGAACTCCATCGCATTTGTAGTTGGGCCAAAGGATGGCACAAGAGTCACCGTAGTCGCCGCCGGTGTCGAGAACATCGACATCAGCAGCATCACGATACCACACCACAATTTAATCGTTTTCATGTTGTTTTTTCTGTCAGAAATGTGGGTTATCCGTACGTAGGAACAGACTCTGGAACAGCCAGAATCACTACTTTTTCCATATTTACAAAGAACCCGTTTGTCCGCACCCTATCATACTATACCCCCTCTTGTCAAGAGTACCTGAAAGGTCACTCTCAAGCTATAATTATCCTATGAATCCCACTGTTCTCATCTATGCTCTCCTCGCCGGTCTACTCCCCTCCTTCATATGGCTATGGTTCTGGCTAAAAGAAGACAATCTTCACCCAGAACCTAGAAGCATGATCGCTCTATCATTCTTCGCCGGTTGTATCGGAGTGATCCTCGCTATTTTCCTAGAAAAATTGGCAATGGATCTCATAACAGACACAACACTTCGATACATCGCTTGGGCGTCTATCGAAGAAATTATCAAATTCTTCATGGTTGCCATAGTAGTATTCAAGACAAATGTTATGGATGAACCTATCGATGCGATGATCTACTGTATATCTGCTGCGCTTGGTTTCGCAGCTCTGGAAAATGCATTATTTATCCTATCCCCTCTTCACCTTGGACAGTTCGCAGTGAGTATCATCACGAGTGACCTACGCTTCATCGGCGCGACTCTTGTCCACGTGGTCTCATCTGCATCTATTGGATTTATGATTGGATTGGCATTCTATAGAGGATACTTTTCGAAAACTTTAGCTATCATCATCGGAGTTATCACCTCCATCGTATTGCATACATCTTTTAATTTAGCTATAATACAAGGAACAGCAACGGGTACGCTCAAAGTTTTCGGATGGGTCTGGGTTGCAGTAGTTATTTTGATAATCCTTTTTGAAGAAATCAAAGTAGTGCGCCCTAAGTTCCAATAGAAAAAAAGTTTTATTATACATAGCACATTTTTAAGGAAACATATGGCAAAAGAAAAGAAATCGTTCTTCGAGAGACTCACAGGTTCAGTACGAATCGATGATGAATCTGCGGAAATAGAGGAGGATAAAAAAGAATCCAAGAAATCTGGTTCTCATCAGTCCGCATCGTGGTCCGAAGAAGAAGAAAAAGATGGTGAGCTCACTGTCGATGTATACCAGACAGCAGAGATGATCATGATCAAGACCATGATCGCTGGTGTACGTCCAGAAGATCTCGATATTTCCATAACTCGCGACATGGTCACCATCCGTGGTCGTCGTGAAGAAGAAAAAACTGTGCGAGATGAAGACTATTTCGCGAGAGAGCTCTATTGGGGAACTTTTTCTCGAACTATTACCCTACCATCAGAGATAGACGTAGACGAATCTGAAGCTATAGAGAAGCATGGGCTATTGATATTAAAACTTCCAAAACTAGATAAAAAGAGGCAGTCGAAGTTGAAAGTGAAGACGATTTAATTAAAACAAAAAATCCCAATAAGGGATTTTTTGTTTCGTGGGTGCCAAGGCCCAGGATCGAACTGGGGACCCTTCCCTCTTCAGGGGAATGCTCTACCAACTGAGCTACCTTGGCAAATATAATTTTCAACTTAACTGGCTTCGCAATGCATATCTACCAAGACAGCTACCTTGGCAAATATAATTTTCAACTTAACTGGCTTCGCGATGTATATCTACCAAGACAGCTACCTTGGCAAATATAATTTAAAAACTTTATTGAAGGAGTTCTTGAATCTGTTGACTTATACCCACTCCTGGTGTGACTAAACTCCCGTTACCACTGACTCCTTTGAGGAATTCCATATACGGCTTGATAGCTACCAACGCGCCTAGTGAGAGTAGAATAATCACCGACCAATAGATAAACTTCACAACAGTACCGACCTGAGCATGACGCTTTACATAAATAAGCATTTCATTATTATGCTTTGTCAACTCATAGGTCTGCTCAAGGAGCTTGTGTTCCTCTGGGGTCATGGGAAGAGTATAGCAGATGTCGTTAAAAAACGAAAGATATTATATTTGTTATCCTCAATAAACCTCATGTGCCCCCGGCCAGAATCGAACTGACATCAGGCCCTTAGGACGGGTCCGTTCTATCCATTGAACTACGGGGGCGTAGTTCAAATATATCATAGAACGAGAAGGGTTCAATTATTATTTGACCGCTTCCGCGAACTCACTCTCTTCGAACCCCACCGTGATTTTACCATCAATATCAATAACAGGAACGCCCATCTGGCCACTTTTATCGATCATTTCCTTGCGCTTTTCTAGATCTGTCGCAACATTGTGCTCTGTATATGCGATATTGTGCTCTTTCATATATGTCTTGGCCATAGCGCAGTAGTGACATGTTGGAGTTGAATAGATAGTGATATTTTTCATGGTTTGTAAGTTTATTAAATTGATATATGTGTAGTATATAGTATTATCTGAACCAATTCAAAATTGAGCTGAAAAATCCGTACTCTCGTTGTGATGATGTGGTAGTCGCCAACTTTTCAGTTTCGTCATCTACTATTACTGCGACCGACTCCCCTTCTTTGACCATACGGAACTTGCTTCTGAGCTCTGCTTCAACCCCTTTATCAGTTTTTAGATATTCGACTGATTTAGTAAGGGACTCTTGACGATTCTTTAGTCTCACGAGCTCGGAGCGTTCTCGTTCTAGATATTCTGAGCTTATTCTTTCCTTCTGTGCTACACCTATGAATGCTTTGATGAAAATAATCGCAATAATAAAAAGAAGAATCAGTGAAATAGGTGAATATATGTATTTTCTATATGTTTTCTTTTTATTAAATTCAACCATTGGAATATATATGTCTCTATAGTATACTATGCCCTATGTTATTCAATCAAAAATCACAGAAATTCTTGCGTATTGGTATGATCGTGGTGGGTGTACTAATTATCTTAAGTATGGTCATAATGACCATACCAGCAGGTCTCAAATTCTAATCAGACCTCATCATCTTGATGAAGACATCCTGAGGGATAGTAACATTTCCTTTTCCTAATTCCTTCATTTTCTTCTTACCCTCTTTCTGCTTTTCCCAGAGCTTCATCTTGCGCGTGCGATCACCTCCATACATATGTTGAGTGACATTTTTCTGCATTCCTGAGAGAGTTTCAGAAGATATGATACGGCCAAGGGCTTTACCCTGAATCTTGAGGGTGAACATTTGCCGAGGAAGAATCTTGTGAAGTTTTTCCACAGTTGCCTTTGCCTCTTCTTCGAGGCGTCGGCGCGATACGACACGACAGAATGCTGGAACCGGCTCATCAGCGACGAGTATATCGAGACGAGCCACATCAGCTTCGCGAAGCTCGCCTATTGTGTATGATATTGATGCAAATCCAGAAGAAATACTCTTTATTTCATCGAAAAAATTCCTCATCAGCTCACGAAGTGGCATAACCAGAGTGAGCGAAGCGCGATTCTCTCCGAAGTTTTCTGTAGCAGATACAATTCCCTCATGATCGAATACGGACTGCATAATCACACCGAGATACTGTGGCGGAGTAATGATCTTCATATTGACCAATGGTTCTAGGACACTCACAACATCATGATCTTCTGGAAAAAGTGCGGGAGAATAGACAATTATCTTCTTATTATTCTTCATCTCTACATGATAAGTGATACTTGGGATAGTAACGACGAGATTGAGGTTGAATTCCCTGCGGAGACGCTCGGTAATGATCTCGAGGTGAAGCATACCGAGGAAACCACAACGGAAACCTCTGCCTAGTGTTCCAGAAGATTCTTCTTCATGGGTAAATGATGAATCGGAGAGACGAAGTCGACCGAGAGCTTGACGAAGAGCGGTGAAATCATCTTGACTCTCAGGATAAATAGAAGCCCAGACTACCGGAGTCGGTGTCATATATCCATGAAGTGGTGGCTCTATATCCCGTAGCGACGCCACTGTATCTCCAACAGAAGCTATTCCTGGTTGTTTGATGCCTGTCACAATATATCCGATCTCACCAGCACTGAGTGTCTCGGTCGGCGTATCATCTGGAGCGAATATTCCCACTTCGAGAGATTGGAACTTCTCATTGGAGACCTTGAAAATAAGCTGATCATGACGCTTCACACTACCACTCATGACGCGTACATAGACTATCACTCCCTTGTGAGTAGAATATTGAAAATCGAAAACTAAAGATCGGAACTCTTTTGACCCATCGAGGGGTTTCGGAGCTGGAACCCTCTCGATCATTTTGTCGAGTAAATCAGACACCCCTTCTCCAGTCTTTCCAGAGACTTTGAGGACCTCTGATTCGTTACAACCTAGTAGTTCACAGACTTCTTTTGTAACCTCTGGTATGCGAGCAAGGGGTGAATCGATCTTCGATATGACAGGGATGATAATAAGTCCGGATTCACGAGCCATATTGAGTGTAGTGAGCGTCTGAGCCTGCACACCCTGAGTAGCGTCGACTAGGAGTATGGAACCTTCGACAGCTTTGAGAGCACGCGAGACCTCATAAGAAAAATCGATATGTCCTGGAGTATCGATAAGGTTAAAGACATAATCTTTCCACTTCATACGGACAGGTTGCATCTTGATCGTGATGCCACGCTCTCGTTCTAGCTCCATACTATCGAGAACTTGCTCCTGCATCTTGCGCTTCTCTATGGTATTGGTAAATTCGAGCATACGATCGGCGAGCGTAGATTTACCATGATCGATATGTGCAATAATCGAGAAATTGCGTATTAATTTTGGATCCATATAGATAGGTGTTATACAACAAATCAACTTATGTGAGTGTAAATGTATACTAACAGAAATAACTTACATTACAAACTTTCCTGATCTGGCACGACAATCTTCGCCTTCCAAATTTTCCTATGGAGCGTGAGCCAGATCTCATGAAGTTCCTTGTTTTTGAGAAGGATAAGGATAATAACACCAGTAATGATTCCCACTATTCCCGCGAAAAATCCTTGAAGAAATACTCCAACGGTATGATCGAGAGTGAAGAAAAGATTGAAAAATCTCAGGGCGATGAATGTGACATATCCCATGATGATCGATGCAGAGAAACTCTGGAATAGAGTACGACTGACTGGTCTGGTAAAACCAGGATAGTCCCTCTCGAACATATGCCAATGGAAATACGTATTGAGAAAAATACCAATAGAATATGCAAGTGGCAATATGAGTACACTAGTTCCTTTTTGACCAGATACTTTGAGAATTTCCTCTAAAAAAAGTCGGAATAATGGATAATTGAAAAAAGCTTTAGTGAAGAGGTATCCTGCAAGAGCAATCACTATAGACGATACAATATTGATAATTAATGGCTTCATTGTCCGTCCTTCTGCATAGTATGCCCGTACAAAAAGAAGAATGAGACTCTGTCCTGTTACTGATACAATGAAGAGCGCTAACGCGGCTGCGGTTAGTCTTGTATCCGCCCAATCAAATTGTCCTGCTCCATATATAGTACGGACAATCTGAGCACGAAGAACGATGAATAGTACAGTAATCGGTATCGACCAGAATATGATATGTCGCGCAGATTCAACCATTTTCTCTAGGAATTCACGACGTGCACCACTGACGAAGAATCGTGAAAGAGTTGGAAAAATAGCGGATGAATAACTCACACCTATGATGGTGAGAGGTACCGATTGTAGATTCATAGCGAGATTGAATATGGATATAGAACCGCCACTCATGAGCGAAGCTAGAGCAATGAGAAAAAAAGAAGCTAGTTGATTCGACGAAAGTGTCAATGTGCGTGGAAGTGATACTAGAACAACTTTCTTGATAGATGTCCATTCAATACCAAATCTAATCCTAGGAAATACACCCTTATGCATAATGAGTGGAACCTGAATTGCCATATGGAGGAATGAACCTATAACAACTCCCATGATGAGTCCTGTGAGGCCAAAGAATGGGTAAAGACATACGATGCCGACTATAATCCCCAAGTTATACACGAGAGGACTCATGGCATAGACGAGGAATCTCTTATGCATCTGGGTTATACTCGACAAGAAGTTCGATATACCGAGGAAAAACGGAGATAGGAGAAGTATGCGTGTCGCAGATACAAGCTCTGAAAATGAGGAGTCTCCTACGAATCCTGGGAGAAGAATAGCTATAAGATTCGGAGTGAAATAATAGACGATAGCGCTCACGATAATGATTGTAAGAAAAAACGCTGAGAAGACATTATCGATGAATCTCTGGCTATCACTAGATGATGAGTGAGATTTCTCGATGAAGAATGGGACGAGTACGGAAGCAGACACGACTGAAGCTATCGATACGAATATGAGATCTGGTATACGAAATGCCGCATAATATATATCAAGTGTCGTACTCGCTCCAAATGTATATGCGAGAAGCTTGTCGCGAACAAGAGCGAGAATCTGCGATAGTAAGGCAAAAAAAGCAAGGAGGTATGCCGCCTCATGAAGACCTATGATCTCCTTGCTGAAAAGTGTGAGGAACTTTTTTACCATAATGAATCTGCCACAACGATATTATTTCTTCTTCGTTGTGGTCTTGGTATCCACAACTGGAAGAGTCTTGCGCTTCTCTGGTTTACTGTCAATTGGAGGTTTCGCATCTGTAAATGGAGACTTGCCCTCCATAAGATTCTTGAGAATCAGTTCAATTTCTTTATTATCAGGATTAGTTTTCTGTATTTCTGTAAATTGAGCTATAGCTTCTTCATTCTTACCGAGCCGTACATAAGATAATCCTAGGAAATAACGAGCATTGGCGTATTGTGGGTTGAGTTTTACTGCATTCTCTAGCGCTATTGCTGCATCTGTATAATTCTTATCACTATACTGAAGAATACCAAGCTGGAAGAAGAGGGTCGGGTCTCTAGGGTTGGTTCTAGTCGCAAAAGTAGTAGAAGTGATTGCCTCTTTTATCTGATTATTCGCGATCTGAATCTGCGAGAGAAGGAATGCTGCCTCAGTATAATTCTGTCTCAATTGAAGTGCTTGACCTATATATGGCAATGCATCTGCTGACTTATTCTGAGAGACTTCGAGACGAGCCAGACTCAAGTATAGTGCTGGGCTAGCAGGATTGACGCTGAGAGCATTGATGTATGAAGCCTTCGCACTCTCATATGCATTCGGAAACTTGAATGATGCAGCTATCTCTGCTACACGAGCTTGCGCAAAGTAGTTGTAGTAATTGGTAGGATCCATGGCTATAGCCTTTTTAGTATATCCATAGGCATCTTCGACGAGAGCAATGATCTGTTGCACGACCTTTTCATCTGGGGCCTTCGATGGATTTGCTGTAGATTCTGCTTGGAGTCCCTGCGCTAGACCAGTGATCTTTATAATATCGATTTCAGACAAGGCTTGATAATAGATATCTGAGGGATTTATTGCGAGGGATTTTTTGAAATTCGCTTGGGCATTCTCGACATTTTTCGTAGTATTGAGCTCCTTTATACCTTTCTGGAAATATGTCACTGCCACAGAATTCTTGATATACATGAGTGCCCAAACAAAAAGGATGATAGAAATGAAGATGAATAGAGCTGAAAGCACCTTGCGGAACCGTGGTCCAGACACCCATCTAGTCGTGCCGACCTCAGCGATAACATGAGACATGAATATGCCTGTGAAAATTGCTGTGAAGAATAGTACGGTATGCGATGGTATATAGAGAATATCGATGAGCCAAAGGAAGGATGCAATAAAGAATGATGAAATAAGTGAGAATTTCTTCAACTTATCTGCTGTTGGGACCTGACGCTTGAATATACCAATACCCGTCTGAATAAAGAAGAAAATAAATAACAACCAAAGTACGAGACCCACGACTCCTTGAGATACCACAAGAGTTGGAATATAGCCAAATCCACTTCCAAATTCTGTATTCCAGAAATCTGTCTGATTGATGACGAGTGGCTTGTTCAATAGGAATTGCGATCCGAATCTATTCGGCCCTGCTCCGAACAGTGGTCTAGCTTTGATAGTGTCAGACGCTACATCTAGGGTCAATTGCCATGGAAGCACCACCTCTCCTTGATTTACATCAAACTTCTGAGAAATCTTAGTAGCGATAATAGGGGCCTGCCAGACACAGACAATGGAAAATACGAACAATATTGCTGTATAGATAGAGAAACGCGAGATAAATTTTGCAAGCCCAGTAGATCCATTGGTTTCACTTTTTATCTTTCGCATATAGAACTCTGAAAGGATCATAAAAAATGATACGACCACGACCACCATCCATATAAGAGTGGAATTTATTATAAGTAGAAGAATTGTAGAGATACCGAGAATTATGCCGAGAAGTATTTTCAACGGCTTTCCAACGCTCAAGAATTTGAGACTAAAGAAAGACAATAGACCCATCACTGCCGTGATTATGCCAAGATCATACCACTTCCCTACGATAGTAGAAGTCGATGTTGTGAGAAAACCTAGACTCATGAAGTTCGGACCACCGAGGAGGCGAGCGACCTGGAAGAGTGCGAGAACGATGAATGATATGAAGATTACAGAATATATCTTCAGTAATGACTCTCTATCCTTGATCAGAAATTGTGCGGTTATGAATGCACAAAGAAATAAGACAAATATGAAACTTGCAGTCGCAGTTTCGAAACCTTGACCCATGAATGATTTTACAAGAGATGGACTGAGTAGTGTCGATATGGTCAGTGAAAGGAGTAACCCTATTGAGACCGAGATGATTGGATGTTTGACGACAGATATACGCGGAGCACTGAGACAAGATACGGTATAGAAGATGGTCGAGCTCACGATACCGAGAGCAATAATGACACTCTTCAGAGTATCGAGAGAAGCATATCCAGATGGAATAAAAGCGAGTGGAGCGAGAAATATAGTAGTGAGAAATATATAGAGCGATATCGTACCGAGTCTATTCTTTCGTACTACATTGAAAGGTATAGTGCTCTCTTCAGTGATGTTATTGTTTGTTGTAGGTATGTCCATATAAGTGTGAATAATAATGAAATTATATGATAATTTTCTTCGATTTATAGAAGGATTATATCAGATAGAAGGCAAAGCAAAAAGCCCCCAGTATAAGGGGGCTTTTTGATATAACGTGTCTATAAGCCGAATTCTGTATCTCTCTATTCAGTTAAGTAAGATAGACGACAATCATTTATCTGGGATCTGTCTCGCGACAGACCTCAAGCGGCACTCCTGCAGTGTATTGCTACAACGCAGGCACGGCCTTGCACCGAGGTAAGGATTTTGCCGTTGCACTCACTCGATTACTCGAGTGACTTATCCGCAGTTACCCACGGATACCCCTTTCTTTCGATTGGAGCGTCTCTGTTCGCACCTCGCGGATCACTCCGGACGGGCGTTACCCGCTACCCTTAAGAGAAGCTCGGGCAACCGATTACGGTTGCCTAAGTGTTCACGAAGGTAAACCTTCGCTCCCTTACGGTGTTCGGACTTTCCTCTATGAACCCTCTTGCGACGGCTCACAGCGATTGTCTGGCACGTAGGAAAAGCATAGCACTTTTGACAAGATATTACAACTATGTTTAAAAGACTAATTATTCCCCAACTTTATCCGTTTTATTTTCTTCTCCTTTTGCATGTGCCCTCGCATCTACCTCATAACTAGTATTCTGTGATTCGAAGAAATTCACGAGTTCGTATACATCTGTAGCTGTCGACATCCATTTTGCAGGGTTAGTAACTTTGTAATGAGCTGGGAAACCTAGTTCTTCTAGACGACGGTCAGTAACATATTTCACATACTGATTTACATAATCCGCATTGAGACCGAGAATTCCATTTGGGAAAAGATCTTTATTGTATTCTACTTCACGATCGACTCCTTCGATGATGATGCCTCGAATATCATTTGCGAAATCTTCTGTGAGAAGATCTGGATTTTCTTCGAGAATGTTATGGATGAGATTCATACCGAACTTGAGATGGAGGCTTTCATCGCGGAGCACCCAGTTGATCATGGAGCCGAAATTGCGGAGTTGTTTGCGCTGGCGGAATGAAAGGGCCACCATGAAGCCAGAGTAGAACCAAATACCCTCCATCACTATATTCGTAGCGACGAGGTTGCGAATGAAGTCTTTTTTACCCTCTACTGTACTAACATCGAGAGTCATGAGCGTCATACGCTTCATATACTTGTTGATATAGTCCTCTTTGGCCTTCATCGATGGGACATTGAGATGATGCTTGTAGACATTCTCTCGATCAAAAGGAAATGTTTCCAGAACGTATTCGAAAGCAATACAATGATTGGCTTCTTCCCACATTTGCTTTGCGAGATAGAGATGGCACTCGGGACTCTTGAGATAAGGATAAATACCCAGAGCTATAGAACGATTCACGATAAGCTCTGCGGGATTGAAGAATGCCATGAGGAATTCCACTGCGTGCCGTTCATCTTCGGTCATCTTTTTCCAGTCATCGAGATCTTCCTTGAGAGCGATCTCATGTGGGAACCATGTATTTCGAACAGCCTGGTTATATAGATCGTAAGCCCATTGGTATTTGATCGGGTGGAGACTTGTATCTTCTGGTGATGTTTTTCCTATCAGCATATGCGGTATATGTTAGTTAAATAATTATTAATCTTCACTAGTACAATAGAAGTCTACTGACAACTATCGCACTGAGCTCGCTCCGCTGGATCAATCGGACATACTTTCGGAGCCGTCTTCGATGCCACCGCGACTCTCGCAAACCCTCCTGATGATGGAGCGCTCATGGCTTCAGATATATGTAGTGAAGACAGGTCAGTGAACTTGTTCGGTACATGAGCTATTGTTGCATGTACGATCTCAGGAACTTCCACTACTTCCACTTCAACCTCTCTCTCCTTCTCTATTATCGGTGCGGTTGCTATCGTTGCCATGGCAGGCACAGGAGCCGAAACAGGTATAGATACTGGCATAGAAACTGGTGCGAATACTGAGGCAGTTGGAGCTTCCATAACAGGAGCATCCGCCATCATCGCCTTTGCCACAGAACCGAATCCTTTTTTACCCATTTTCTCCGCCTTATTGACTCGTATAGTGCTCTGTTCTGCAGTATGGCGAGGTTTCATATGTAGATAATAGGTTGATTTCAATCCTTTTTCCCATGCTGTCATATATATTCCCATTGTTTCATCGATATCGCGAGTCTCGAGATACATATTGCGAGAAAGGGCTTGATCTACCCACTTCTGGGCGCGAGCCGCGACCTCTATATATGCTAGAGGTGAGGTGGTAAACGAAGTTTTATAAATGTCTTTTATATATTGCGGAATAGAAGGAATGCCCGATATATCCCCTTGATATTCGATGATATCTTCGCGAACCTTTTCCCATATTCCCATATTCTTGAGATCCTTCACAAGGTTGTGGTTGAGATCGAGGTATTTTCCTGAAATTTTATTGCGAGAGAATACCTGAGCAAAACGAGCATCTATACCTGGAGTGGTTCCAGCTACTAGACCTATGTTAGCATTCGGAGCTACAGCCATGAGAGTTGCATTGCGCATTCCCTTTGCGACTTTTGCACGTAGGAGGTTCCAATTGAGACCTCGATGACGACTCTCTCTGGTGACGGTAACTGTCATTCCTCTCTCTCGATCGAGCTTGACCATAGAATCAATAGGCACCTTGCCTTTTGACCATTCTGATCCTTGGAAATTTTTATATGAACCCCTTTCTTGAGCAAGATTAGCGCTCTCATCGATTGCCATATAGCTTACGAATTCAAATATCCTGTCTGCAAAGTCCCATGCATGTTCGCTATCATATGCCATACCGAGTCGCTCGATAGTATCCGCGAATCCCATTACTCCGAGTCCTACAGCTCTATTTTCTTTATCTGATTTACTTGCTTCTGGAATAGAAAGAGTATTGATATCTACGAGATTATCTAGTTGACGCACTGCAAATCTAACACTTTCCTCTAGTCTACTCCAATTAACCTCTTTATTATTCACATGTGCAGCTAGATTGAGTGAAGTGAGGTTACATACGGCAATATTATCTTTATCCTGTGGTAGACAAATCTCAGTACAGAGATTCGACATATGGATGGTACCTGTATTATTATTGAGAGCACGGAGATTGATAGAGTCCTTCCATACGAGCCAAGGGTGTGATGTTGTCTGGAGAGATACTAGAATCTGACGGAACTGTTCTGATGCATTGATTTTCTTGAAAGTTCTCAATTCTCCTCTCACTGCTTTATCTACATATTCTGCATAACGCTTACTGAATGCTTCTCCATAGAGTTCATTGAGATCCATAGTCTCTGCGGGATCGAACATATACCAATCCTGACCAGCCTTGACTCTTTTCATGAATTCATCAGAGAGATATACAGCCGTATTCGCAGTTCTCATGCGGAGATAATCATCTCCAGCATTGTTCTTCCAGTCTACGAATTCTGGAAAATCTATATGCCAATTTTCCATATAGAAACAGAGCGCTCCAACCTTCTTACCACCTCGTTGTACCGCGCGAATAGCTGTATCAATAATCTTGGCAAATGGTGTAGGACCACTCGATGCTCCCCCAAAATTCGACTTGAGAGGTGAACCTGTACCGCGGAGTTTGGTGATAGAGAGACCTATTCCTCCTGAATCCTTCGACAGAAGCAACACATCAGAAACAGTCTTTGCAATATGTCTCATATCATCATGAATTTCTAGGAGAAAACAGTTCGAAAGCGATGGCTTGGTAGTTCCAGCAGCCATAAGAGTAGATCCTCCAGCTATGTATTCGTGACGAGACATTTTGCCATAGAATTTCTTTGCGTATTCTGTAGGGTTCTTCTCATGATATGAGAGTCCCATAGCAATGCGCATGAAGAAATACTGAGGAGTTTCCAGAGGTAGTTGCTTACTATCCTTCATAAGGTAACGATTGATGAGACCATCGAGACCTGCATACTGGAATAAATCATCACGCTCAATAGATAATGTTTCTGCAAGTATATTGAGGTCAAATTTTTCCTTCATATGCGGGTGTATCTTATTACCTTTTATTCCCTCTTCAATATATGAGATAAATCCATCACGATGTTTCCTCTTGAGATCTTCAGGACTTTCTTTGTCATATTCTCCAATCACATGTCTATAGACTGTTTTTAACAAAAGTCTTGTGGCAATCTTATCGAACTCTATATCCTCCTTTATATTCTGTACCGCAGCGTTGATAGTTGCTTTGTCCATCTCATCTGTAGTGATGCCATCATATAGGGTGAGGTTAGTCTCTGTGGCAATCTGAGTGACTTTTGAGATCGGATCCGTCAACCCTATACATGCTCGCTCTATCGAACGATTAACTTTGTCTGCATTGTGAGGCTCTCTCGTTCCGTCTGCTTTTGTGATGAATATGGACATTTGTATGTTTATAATTTTTTACTAAAACTTCAGATGTGGAGTTCATTTTACTCTTTTGCACAGCATAAAAAAAGTGGATAACTGATGAAAAAAGTATTCAGCAACACAAAAATTATTTAATCAAGGAAATGGATAGCGTGTCTCCTATTTTTAAACTATTTTTTTCTGCAAAATTAGCATTTGTTTCGAGGACATAAACACTCTCACTCATTGGAACAAACTTCTCAGGATACGTCGATGGTGATATATTTGCTCTTATATCCACAATAGTAAATTTTCCATCGAGCCAGATTATATCTATAGGAAATTTCATATCTTTCATCCAGAAAGCATAAGCTTCTGGCTTGTCGAAGACGAAGATCATGGCAGTATCGTCAGCCAGTGAATCTCTGCCACTTAGACCTTTTACGCGCGATTCAGCAGTGTCTCTCACTATGAGAAAAATATCCCTACTATTGAGATGCAATACTGACTGGGATTTAGGATTGTATACCACCAAGCCTAGAAGAATGATAAATGCGAGAGAAGCGACGAGATAAAGTTTCTTTGACATATTATTTATCCCCCTTTTCAAATGAATCTTTGAATGGATGAATATGTGCCGCAATGCCCATAGCTAAAGCGATGATAACTAGATTCTTGATGATATATTGTCCCTCCATGGTCGGAGTCAGGAATGCTTGCCATGTCATAGTTGGTAGGAAAAAGAGAGGTAATGAAGTCATGATCATATGAGGGATGAGGAGGGCAATTGCTACTCGTTCACCACGAGGAATAATGAAGGCAATACCGATACATATCTCATATACTGCAAAAAGGATAATGAAGGTATCCCAGCCCATGAAAGGCATAGTCGCTTGGAGAAGGTCTGCGACCATAGGATTCGCAGGACTCGTACCAATAATTTTCAGTATCCCGAACCAAAAGAATACGACGAAGAGTGCAAATCGTGCGAAAGGGATACTGAGACGACGGAGGAATTGAATAAATGCATAATCAAACTTTTCAAGAAATTTTCTCATGGGATAATTCTAGCATGGAATCTGAGTGGCTCTTGTGGATTCTATATTTATTTTCTATTTTATGAAGACTCCGAGGTTTTCACTTTTTTGCGGAGGGTGAGAGATTCGAACTCTCGGTGAGATTTCTCCCACACAACGTTTCCAACGTTGCGCACTAGACCGCTATGCGAACCCTCCATTTTTTGAACCCTCAATTCTGTATAAATAACTATAGCAAAATTTCCACAAAATCTAGTACCCTCCTCCCCCTCCGCCACCGCCAGATCCTCCTCCACCAAAACCTCCGAAGCCTCCTGACCCTCCACGACCACCACCAATCCACCACGGCGGGTGACCACCACTCGCAATGCTAGAATGATAAGCTTTCGATACTATAAAATCAAAAATTAACCCGATAGCAACAAAAATAATAGTGGCTACAATACCTATAAGAATAGAGATGTTAGCAATGCCGATACTAATACCGAGAATTCCTCCGATTATTCCTCCGAGCCACCACGATTTTGATCTACCTAGAATACTAACAAGCCACCAAATAAGAAAAAGAATGAGGTAAACTATTGAAGCCCAATCTATAGATTTATCCTCGGTTATTGCATTCTGATCACCTCCTAGCGTTGCAATAATGACATTCAAAGCTTCAGTATATCCCTGTATATAATCACCTCTCTTAAATGCTGGAGATAAGACATTTCTATATACAGACGAGGCCTTCGCATCAGTTATATATTGCTCTAGTCCATAACCAACCTCGATCCAAACCTTGCGTTCATTCGGAGCATGAAGAATTAGCAGTCCATTATCTTTATCCTTCTTCCCTATTCCCCATTCTTTGAAAAGTTTATTCGCATAAGTATCTACTATTTCTCCATCTAGAGATATGACAGTGACGATTGATATCTCATTCCCTGTCTGTTTCTCGTAGTCAGAGAGTCTTGTCTCTAGCGTTGATTTTTCTGAAGCCGAGAGAATTCCTGCAAAGTCATTGACGAAACCTGTGGATCTTCCAGGACTCACATAAGCGTGTACGAAAAAAGGAACTGTAGCAATGAGGAGCACTGCAACAATTCCTATTTTCTTCATATATCTTGTAGATTAAATCACCACCTGAGGAGCCTTGCTCGCAGCCGCATCAGCATTGAAGTATTCTCGTAGAGAGAAACCGAACATCTTTGCGATAATTGAACTTGGAACTCTCTTTATCTTGAGATTATATTTACCGATCATCTCATTGAATCTCATGCGTTCTACCCTTATTCTATTCTCAGTACCTTCTAGTTGTGACATCAGTGTCTGTACAGTCTCTGAAGATTTCAATTGAGGATAATTCTCGGTGATAACGAGGAGTCTTCCGAGGGCGCCTTCTACCTGAGTAGCTGCTTTTGCCTTATCATCTGGAGTTGTAGCACCAGAGTACTTCGTACGAGCATCTGCTATAGCAGTGAAGACGGCTTGTTCCTGCTTCATGATTCCTTTTACCGAAGATACGAGGTTAGGGATGAGGTCAAAACGGCTCTGGTATGTAGTCTCTACCTGCTTCCACTGCGCATCTGCAGAAACTCCTAGAGTTATAAGACTATTGTAAGTAGCAAAAGAGTATAATGCTATGAGAACAACTATTACACCTATAATTATAAATGTCTTCTTCATATATATTATTTCTTAGTTGGTACAGCTGTAGTCTCATCTGTTCCTGCTGCACTTGTAACATAAACAAATGACTTGACCATATCTGTGAATGCTGTATCCGCAGCGTCTACAATTGCCTTGTTATTGTTCGTAATCTGAGTTGCTTCTGAACCCTTTACACCTTTATTTGCTGGACTTTGTGTTATAGAAGAAAATCCGAATGTGTAACAGATGGTGTCTTTCTGAAGTGAGTACATTCTATCAAAGTAATTGATACCTTGAACAGTATTAGACATAGATATCATATTGAATGACAAATCTCCGCTCTTGAGTGTACTTCGATCCTTGATTGTTGTAACTGGTGGAAACGCACACTTACCTGAAGTAACTACTATCTTTGCTTCGAGTTTCTTCAATGTATTCGTATCGCTCTTTGATATTGGAATCACAAATGTTGATCCATTATCTGATACTCCCGCATCCCAAGTTGATGGATACTTTACTGAGAATCCTAACTCCTCATTCTTGTAGAATGAGAGCTTATCAGTAACCTTCTTTGTCTCGCTCAATGGAGCGGATACTGTAGTAGGAATATCTGTTGTAGTGGTAGCTGGAGCAGATACTTTCTTGCCTCCCATGAACCATACCCCAAGACCTATAATAATGAGCACAATAACGATAATAAGTGGTTTTTTCATGATGTTTAATAGACGCTAAATAAATATATAATGCGTATGAAGGGCATTATAACATATGTATCAGATTTTAACAGTCCCTAAGATATAATTAGAAATATAATCTTAATAATCCATACCTCCCATACCAGCAGGTCCTGGACCAGCCTTTTCCTCTTTTGGTTCTTCTGTGACCGCTACTTCTGTCGTGAGTAGGAGTGCTGCGGCCGAACAAGCATTCTGTATTCCTAGACGAGCCACTTTCACAGGATCAATGATACCAGCGAGAAGCATGTCTGGAATCATCTCATCCTTGAGAGCGTCATATCCAGCATTGCCCTTGCCAAGCTTCACCCTCTCAACTATCACAGATCCATCATCCTTGCCCGCATTTACTGCGATCTGACGAAGTGGAGCTTCGAGAGCCTTGAGGACAATCTGATAACCGAGTTCGAACTCCTTCGTACTATCCTTGCGAGCAGGATCCTTGGCAATCTTTTCTGTAACAGCTACAGCTACCTTGAGAAAAGCTACTCCTCCACCTGCGACAATACCTTCTTCTATTGCAGCCTTTGTAGCATTCACAGCATCCTCAATCTTCAACTTGAGATATTTCATCTCTGTTTCGGTTGCGGCACCGACACGGATAACCGCTATTCCTCCAGAGAGCTTTGCTATTCTCTCATCAAGTTTTTCCTTGTCATATTTCGCATCTGTATTCTCTCTTTGCTTCTTGATCTGATTGACTCTCTCATCAATATCACTTTTCTTACCTTTTCCTCCGACCACAATAGTATTATCCTTGGTTGAAACCACTTTTCTAGCTTTACCTAGCATAGATATGTCGGCATTATCCAATTTTATACCAACTTCTTCTGATATCACTTTTGCCCCAACTGTTACTGCTATATCTTCGAGCATCTCCTTCTTGCGGTCACCGTATCCAGGAGCCTTGATAGCGAGAACATTGAATCCTCCTCTGAGTTTATTGACGACGAATGTAGCTAGAGCTTCTCCATCGACATCATCTGCGATAATGACGAGGTCCTTCTTGCCAGTCTGAGCGAGTTTCTCGAGGAGTGGAAGGATCTCCTTGATCGATGATATCTTCTTATCAGTAATTAGGATTGCGGGATCAGAATACTCTGCCTCCATGCGTTCATGGTTCGTAATCATGTATGCAGAGATGTATCCCTTGTCGAATTCAATTCCTTCTACCACTTCTGATTCTAGACCTATAGACTGTGATTCTTCTACAGTTACCACACCGTCCTTACCTACTTTCTTGATAGTATCGGCAATGATCATGCCAAGCTCGACAGATTCTGCAGAAATAGTTGCTACTTGGCGGATTTCTTCATCAGTCTTGAGAGGTTTCGCTAGAGCGCGGAGAGCTTCCACGACATCTTTCGACGCAGCTTCAATACCGAACTTCACTCCCATAGCATTTACCCCCATAGTCGTATATTTCATTCCCTCAGAAACAATGGCTTGTGTAAGCACAACTGATGTTGTTGTTCCATCTCCCGCGAGATCATTGGTCTTCGTAGCAACTTCCTTGATTATCTCTGCGCCCATATTCTCGAACTTATCTTTGAGTGTGATTTCTTTTGCAATAGAAACACCGTCATTTGTAATTGTAGGTGAGCCATAACCCTTATCTAGTACGACATTGCGTCCCCTAGGTCCTATCGTGATCTTCACAGCATTTGCTACAGTATCGAGACCTTTCTTGAGAGCTTTGCGAGCATCTTCATTATAAAGTATTTGTTTTGCCATAGTGTTCTGTATGATTATTTGATAATTGCCATCACTTCTGATTCTTTCACTATATAATATTCCTCATTATCCACCTTTATCTTGTCGCCCCATTGAAAAAGGACAGTATCTCCGACATTTATAGAAACAGGGATAATTCTCCCCTCTTCATTTCTTCCACTACCTACTGCGACTACTTTGCCCGTCTTACCACCTTTATCTTCTTGAGCAGAAATAGGGATAATGATGCCTGAAGCGGTGGTCTGTTCTTTGCTTTCGCTATTTTCTTTTATAACTATACGATCGGCAAGGGGTTTTATCTTGAATGATGAATCTCTCTTCACTGATTCAGTTTTCTTTATTAATACCTTCTTTGCTGGTGTTTTCTTGGATTTTTTCATAAGATATTATTGATGTATTAATATTGATAATAGTGTGTGTATTATATATAGGCTGAGTGAAAGGTCAATGGCTTGCACCCCTTTTATCCTTATGCTATAGTACCTGCCAATGAAGACTATTCAGGCTATGCTACCGTACATTCAGATTGTACTCGCCGTCATTCTTGTGACAGCTATACTTCTCCAAAGAACTGGCTCTCAGATAGGCGGTGCTTTTGGCGGTGGTGACAACTTCAGCTCGGCATTTCATACTCGTCGCGGCTTCGAGAGAACCCTCTTCATCATTACTATTGTACTCGCTATACTTTTTGCAATCACTGCACTAGTTACGCTCGTCTAACGTTCACTACTTAAATACTCACATAATCTATGGGTAGAGAATTTCATATCAAGAGAGGTGAGAAAATACTTGCCATCATAAGAAAATTCACCGCTACTGAGAAGGTTGTTTTTGCAATTCTCACCATACTAGCTCTCATAAGCGCTGTTTCGTTAGCATGGCGGGTCAATCTCACATTTCTTACACCCATAGCCTCACACGGTGGAACCATATACGAGGGGGTTGTAGGACTTCCACGATCTATAAATCCAATACTTGCTGTAACCGAAGTGGACAGGGATATTGTTAGTCTCATTTACGCGGGTCTCACGAAGTATGATAATGATAAGATAGTCCCCGACCTCGCTACCAAATACACCGTAACACCAGATGGTCTCACATATACATTTACACTTCGGGAAGACCTACGTTTCCACGATGGCATACCTCTCACGACCGATGATGTGGAGTTTACCGTACAGAAAGTGCAAGATGGCACGATCAAGAGTCCTCGTCGAGCTGACTGGGCCAATGTTACTATCAAAAAATTGAGTTCAAAAGAGATCCAGTTCACCCTCAAACAACCATTCTCTCCCTTTATTACGAACACGACACTGGGTATAATTCCGAAACATATATGGAGCAAAGTAAGTCCGGATCAATTCATATTCAGTCAATACAATATAGAACCCATAGGGTCTGGACCGTACCGTATTAAGCGTATCGTGCGTGATAATGGAGGCATTCCTCTCTATTATACCCTCACATCATTCTCACGATATCATAACCGAGAAGCATACATAGCAGATATCAACATCTATTTTTATTCTAGTGAGAGAGCTATGCTCGACGCCTACACCAACAGGACCATCACATCTATCGCTCGCATATCACCGAGTGAGGCTTCACGCATAGCGTCTACGACTCCACATGCTCGTGTCATACACACACCACTGCCACGTATTTTCGGTATTTTCTTCAATCAAAATCAGGCTCCTCTTTTCATCCGTCCCGAAGTCCGAAAGGCCCTCAATCTCGCTACTGATAGACGGGCTATCGTCAAAGATGTTCTGTTCGGATACGGTATAGAAAGCACTGGACCACTACCAACAGATCTAAGTGCGACAAGTTCAATGAAAAGAAGTGTTTCTTCTCAGGATATAGAGACTGCAAAGAATATTCTTGCGAAAGCAGGATGGGTCGCCGGTAGCGACGGAATCCTCCAGTTCACAGATAAAAAAGGAACGATTACATTCGAATTCTCTATTGCAACAGCAGATTCTCCTGACCTCAAGCAGACAGCGACAATTATAAAGAAACAATGGGAACGTATCGGCGCGAAAGTAACAATAAAGGTATTCGAATATGGTGACCTGTACCAGAATGTTATCACTCCGCGAAAGTATGACGCTCTCCTCTTCGGGGAAACAGTGAGTAAAGATATAGACTTATATGCATTCTGGCACTCATCTCAGAGGAATGCTCCAGGACTCAATGTGGCAATGTATGTCAACAGCAAAGTCGACAAACTCCTCGATGATGCGCGAGTCTCTCTAGATCTAAAGGCAAAAAATTCGTTCTATACCCAATTTGAAAAAATAATCCATGATGATATCCCCGCCATATTCCTCTATTCACCAGAATTCATATACATAGTGCCAGATAAAGTGCTCGATCTAGATCTGCGGTATGTGAACTCCTCTTCTGACAGATTTTATGGGATAGAGAAATGGTATATCACAACAGACAACGTATGGAAAATATTTGATACACAAAACAATACAATTAATTAAACAATAAAAAAAACAATGAATCCAAACCCAACAACATCAACACCAACAAATACACCACCTCGCAAGGATGGACCTAGGGAATTCAAGAAGGAATTCCGTCGTGACTTCCGTGGAGGAGGACGCGGAGCACCTCGACCACCGCACAAGGATGAAACTCAAGTTCATAAGAAAGTTGAGGACTCCGTGCCTCCTCTTGCCCCAGACTCTATCCGCATTATTCCCCTCGGAGGAGTAGAGGAAATCGGCAAGAACATGACTATGATCGAGTACGGTAATGACATTATCGTCATAGACATCGGTTTCCAATTCAAAGATGAGAATACACCAGGTATCGATTATATTCTGCCAAATACGAAATATCTAGAAGAGAGGAAAGATCGAGTGCGAGCAGTCATAGTCACACATGGTCACCTCGACCACATCGGAGGTATTCCTTATGTTATGCCACGCATAGGCAATCCCCCTCTCTATACCCGCATGCTCACATCAGTGATGATCAAGAAGCGTCAAGAAGAGTTCCCTCAAATGCCTCCTCTCGATATCAAGATTGTTGAGAAAGGAGAGACTATCACTGTCGGCGCTCTGCGTATCAGTTTCTTCGCTGTAACACACACTATCCCAGACGCCATGGGAGTTATAATCAGTACCCCTATGGGCTCTATCGTCCATACAGGTGATCTCAAACTAGATCATGTCAATGGTATTCCAACAGAAGCAGAAGAAGAGGAATACGCACGCGCTTTCAAGGATAAGAAGGTTCTCCTGCTCATGGCTGACTCGACGAATGTCGAGAACCCTGGTTTCTCAATTCCAGAAAAGACTGTGCACAAGAATATCGAGGAGATAATTAAAAATACAAAGGGTCGTCTGATCATCGCTACCTTCGCTTCCCTCCTAGAACGTATGCTCAAGATTATAGAATTCGCGGAACTCTATGGGAAGAAAGTTGTCGTAGAAGGTCGTAGTATGAAGACCAATATCGAGATCTGTCGCAATCTCGGTCTTCTCAAGCCAAAGAAAGATACTCTCATCACTGTAGAACAGATGACTCAATACCCTCCAGAGAGGATCATCGTCCTAGCTACAGGAGCTCAGGGAGATGAATTCGCAGCTATGATGCGCATATCGAATAAGACTCACAAGTATGTGAAGATTACCAAGCGCGATACTATTCTTCTGTCTTCATCTATTGTTCCAGGCAATGAACGCGCTGTGCAGAAGCTCAAGGACAATCTTTCTAGACAAGGAGCTTATATCATCCATTATCGCATCGCCGATGTGCATTCATCAGGACATGCTAACAGAGATGAAACAGCATGGATACATAAGAAAATAAATCCGAAATTCTTCATGCCAGTTCACGGTTATCACTATATGCTCCGTGTGCATGGAGAGATTGCAAAAGATACCAATGGACTCACAGAAGATCAAGTGATCATACCTGACAATGGCTCAATAGTAGAAATACAGAATAATGGAGAAAAAATAGTGAAGCTGAAGGAAAAAGCTCCATCTGGTATTGTGATGGTAGACGGATTCTCTGTGGGAGATATACAGGATGTAGTTATCCGAGATCGTCAAATGCTCGCTCAAGATGGAATCTTCATCATCTTTGCTATCATCAATGCCCAAACAGGTAAGCTCAAGAAGTCGCCAGATATTATCTCTCGCGGTTTCGTATATCTACGAGAATCACAAGACCTTCTCCATCAAGCACGCATCGTGATCAAAAACACAGTAGAGGAATCCACGAAGGGCATGAACCCCCTCAATATAGAATATGTAAAGACAAATCTCACTGATAATGTCAGTAGATTCCTTCTCCAGAAAACTGCGAAGCGTCCGATTGTGATTCCAGTCCTTCTCACGATATAATGGTTGGATGCAACATCGTTCATCTTCTACCAAGAGCCATGTCGTCTATACGATAGCGGTCATCGGTTTCATATACACACTCCACATGGTTCTCCCGATGTACTCGAGCTCTAGCTTCCTCGAGCTTTTTGCAAATGCGAGAACTGTCGGCTTCATATACATGACGGGAGCAGCGATGACTATCCTCGGTTTTCTATTTATTCCCATCTTTATACGTAAATTTGGCAACTATGCGACATCTCTCGCACTCATACTCATACAGATATGTTTATTCTACAGCATGACAATAGCGGTAGATATTAGAATCATTGCCCTACTCTTCATATTGCAGACTGCTGTAGTCGCAGTGATGGGATTATGCCTCGATATATTCCTCGAAGTATATTCTGACAAGGCTCATGTGGGAGTGATCCGCGGTATGTATCTCACTACTATGAATAGCGCTTGGGTAATTGCTCCACTCATCGGAAGCATGATCATAGGAAGTAATAATGATTACCGAAGTGTCTACATCGCATCACTCTTCATGCTATTTCCACTCTTCTATCTTATATATAGAAATTTTCCTAAATTCAAGGATCCACACTATTTGCACCCTTCATTTTCACAGACTGTCGCGCATTTTTTCAAGGATGTAAATCATGCCCGCATATTTATCGCAAATACCATTCTTCAAATATTCTATGCATGGATGGTGGTCTATAATCCTATATATCTACATATGACGATCGGTCTCACATGGTCAGAGATCGGTATTATTCTCACTATCATGCTTATACCATTTCCACTTCTCGAATGGCCTCTCGGAAGACTTGCTGATAAAAAATATGGAGAGAAAGAAATCATGTTCATCGGCTTTACTCTCGTCGGTCTATCGACAATTGCCCTCGCAGCGATCACATCACATAGCGTCTTCGTTTGGGCATTTGCTCTCTTCATCACACGTATAGGCGCTGCATCTGCTGAAGTGATGATGGAGACATATTTCTTCAAGACTGTAGATTGCAGAGATTCCAACACCCTAGGATTCTTCCGTATCACTCGTTCGATTTCATATTTCATAGCACCACTTATTACAGGAGCAGTATTCTTATTTACTGCAGACCAGTCATATCTCTTCATTACTATAGGAATCATATGTCTTCTCGCCCTCATTCCGATCTGGGGATTGAAGGATACAAAATAGGTACAAAACAGTGTGATTAAAATCCAGGATACCCTTTATCTTTCAACACACTCGCTATGACTACCTTATCGCTATCCGCGTATATTTCACCATCTAGATCCAAGGTCGGAGTCTTATCTTGTCCTGATTTTGACACAAGTTCGTCAAAGTAGATCTTGTTAGACGTAACCTCCCGTTCTTCGAATTGCACATTCTTCTCTTTGAAGAGTTCTAGTACACCTCGACACCATGGACAACCTGTCTTTGTGTATAGGATTATTTTCATGATGTAATTCTAACACAAGTTTGCAAACGAGTACTATTGCTATATAATTCCCCTACTGTCATTTATTAAAAATCCTAACTTACAGATCATCATGTCAAAAATAAAATCCATCAAAGCGAGAGAGATCATAGATTCACGTGGCAATCCTACAGTCGAGGTAGACCTTACCCTTGCGGATGGTTCCTTCGGTCGCGCTTCGGTGCCATCTGGAGCCTCTACAGGTAGTCACGAAGCGGTAGAACTCCGAGATGGTGGTAAGCGCTATGGAGGAAAAGGTGTTGAAAAAGCAGTGAAAAATGTAAACACTGTCATCGCAAAAGCTCTAGTAAGCAAAGGCTGGAATCAGCGAAGTCTCGATACACGTATGGTAGAGCTAGATGGGACAAATAATAAGGGTAAGCTTGGCGCTAACGCCATTCTCGGGGTATCTATGTCTTTCTCCAAAGCCACCGCAGAGAGTATGGGTATTCCTCTCTACAAGTATTTCAATACAATATCAAAGACAAAGAATAAGGTGAAGCTACCAAAGCCCATGATGAATATACTCAATGGCGGAAAGCATGCAGAGAACTCGACCGATTTCCAAGAATTTATGATTATCCCAAAGAGCGCGAAGACCTTCAAAGAAGGTCTTCGCCATGGTGCGGAAGTTTTCCATGCTTTGAAAGAAATCCTTCATGATCGTGGTCTCGCCACGACAGTCGGAGATGAGGGAGGCTTCGCGCCGTCACTACCCTCGAACGAATCTGCGGTCGAGATCATCATGGAAGCAATTCGCAAAGCTGGCTTCGTAGCTGGTAGAGATATAGTTCTCGCTCTCGATGTTGCCGCTACTGAACTATACAAAGACGGCAAGTATCACCTCACCAGAGATAATAGAGTTCTCACTTCAGATGAAATGGTGGCTTTCTATGAGAGTTGGTGTTCCAAGTATCCTATAGTATCCATCGAGGATGGATTGGCCGAAGATGATTGGGATGGATACAAACTCATGACTGATAGACTCGGAAAAAAGTCCGGCAAGAAAGTTCAGATTGTGGGTGATGATCTCTTCGTCACGAATATTACCCGTCTTGCAAAAGGCATAGAACAAGGTGTTGGAAATTCTATTCTTATAAAACTCAATCAGATAGGCACTGTGTCTGAGACCATTGATGCTGTGAATATGGCAAACAAAGCTGGTTACACAGCGATCATATCTCATCGCTCAGGAGAAACAGAAGACACTACTATTGCAGATTTTGTAGTAGGAACAGGGACAGGACAAATTAAAACAGGTTCACTCTCACGAACAGATCGTGTTGCAAAATACAATCAACTACTTCGTCTAGAGGAATTAATAAGATAGAGGCTTTTTTATTGAATTTTCTAGAAGATAATATTTTGCTGTGGGTTTGAGATTATGATCAAGTTCATATACGAGTGGTGTTCCGTTGAGGATTTCTAGGCCAACAATATCATCATTACTTATAGAATCCAATTTCTTGACGAGTGCACGGAGACTATTACCACTCGCAGAAATAATAACTTTTTTGCCCACCTTGATCTGTGGAACTATTTCTTTTTCCCAATACGGCATGACGCGTCCGATAGTGTCTTCTAGTGACTCTCCGCATGGCAAATCCTTCTTGTCTATATCGCAGTATTTCGGATCATTACAAGGGTTGCGAGGATCTTCACTATCGAGTTGTGGTGGTCGTTCACAGAAACTTCGACGCCATAACTTCACTTGTTCTGGACTACAGGTCTTCGCCACATCTTCATGTTTCTGACCTTGGAGTGCGCCATAATGCCGTTCATTGAGACGCCATGTATAATTGATCGGTATATTCGCAAGACCCATTTCATCGAGAGCGATACTCAGTGTTTCCATTGCCCTTTTCAATACAGAACAAAATGCTATATCGAATATAAATCCTGCTTGCTTGAGATTACGCCCAGCCTGAGTCGCTTCCTCTACTCCCTGCGAAGTGAGATCGACATCAGACCAACCACAGAAAATCTTCTCTTTATTATATGTGGTCTGACCGTGACGTAATAGGACTAGTGTATACATACTATTTATCTTGTTTAATAAAGAATACTCCCGCATATCTTATCAAAAGCACAGAACCCGTAGCAAGGAATACACCAAGAGACCAACCGGCGATCACATCCGAAGCCCAATGAACATTGAGTACGACCCTGCTCACACCTATGAGTATGACTGCCACGACACAGGAAGTGATGAATAATTCACGAATCATCCATGACTTTATCTTCGGTGCGAGAATATATGCGAGAATTATGAAGAAAGCTGCCGCAAGGCTAGCATGACCGCTCGGAAAGCTCGGATCATTGAGAATATTGAGAGCATCATCTGGACGCGCACGCATGAATACATTTTTCAGATATGTCACTATAATTGATGTTGATATGATAGTGAGTAGCATAATTGCGGCACTCCTCCACTTTCTTTTATAGAGATAGATAAGACCGATCAATATTCCAAGACCTATAGTGACGATTGTCCCTCCAATATTGGTGATAAGGGTAAAGATAGATACCATAATCGGAGTAACATAATTGAACATAAAGATATTAACTGTAATATCGAAATTTGCCATGAAAGAATTGAGAGAGAGGCTATCTTGTATTGTCTTTGCAAGTGCCCAGAGTGAGACGAGATTGAGTGCAAGAACGAAAAGCTCGTATTTTCTGAAGATATGGAAGCGGACATTGACGAAACGATATGCCCAGATAATTAATATAGAAGATATGATAGCTCCAAATATAAATTTACCGAAAAATTCCGCAGCGATATGATAACTCGCTCCGAATATATAACCTACCCCAACAGATATAACAGACCATAGTATTGCGCCAACAATGTTCCAGAACCAAAAAGTATGTATGTGCACACCACTCGCTCCAACAATAAACGGTGTGAGTGGTCTAGTGAAAGGACTGAATTTTCCGAAAACTAAGGCCTTTCCTGTATGATTATCTATGAGAATTTTCGCTTTATTTATATGTTCATCTTTTATAAAAATAAACTTACCGAATCTTTTTAAGAAATCGTAACCATACTTCCTACCGAGGAGAAAACCTATTATATCCCCTAAGACTGCGGCTACCGCAACAACGACAATGACATGCGGTAAGCTCAATATGCCCATCTTCGCTAGAAAACCGGCCATTATAATAATCACATGCCCAGGTAATAATGATCCTATGATAGGTATACCCTCGAGAATCACTATAATTCCTAGAAACCAGTAGCCGCCAACAGCAAGAAAATGAGGTGTATTGGCTAGAAACGTATTTATATAGTCCATAGAGTGGAATACGATGCATTATAGCATATTTAGTGTATAATCTGGCCATGAAAATGTTGATCATAGAAGACGATGTAGAAGTAGCAGAATTCATACGGATTGGCTTCCACACAGAAGGCTTCGTGGTCGATACAGCTATCGATGGAATAAAAGGATTGTTCATGGCAAAAACCACTCCTTATGATATTCTCATACTCGATAATTCCCTTCCAGGAAAAACTGGCCTCGAGGTCTGTGAGGAACTTCGTAAAAATGGTTCTAATATCCCTATTATTTTCCTATCTGCATTGGGCACGACAAAGATAAAAGTACAAGCCCTTACCAATGGTGCAGATGACTATATGACAAAACCTTTTTCTTTTGAAGAATTACAAGCTCGAGTACACGCTCTCCTCCGGAGGCCGACGAAACTACTAGATACATGTATGACGATAGGAGATCTGATGCTCGATACAGAGAAGAAGATGGTGAAACGAGGAGGTAGAGAAATAACAATCACAAAGAAGGAATACAGTCTGCTCGAATATCTCATGAGAAACCCGAATATACCCGTCTCGCGAAGTATGATTATGGAACATGTCTGGAGTACCAATAGCGACCCATTTTCTAATACTGTCGAAGCGCATATCACTAATCTTCGCAGAAAGTTAAATACCGGAGAGAAAGAAGACATCATAAAGAATATACCCGGTCGTGGATATCTCATAGAGGAATAATGTCAATCATTATCACATATATCATATTAATAAGTCTCATTTTAGCGATTTTTTTAATTTCATATCGTGAAATAAAGAAGTCTATCTCTCTCGAAGGAACACTTCATTCGGATTTAGAAAAAATTACTTCTAGAATTGATCGGGCGGAATTGAAATCAAAAAGACAAGATCATATGGTAGAACTATCGAAGAAGGTAGAATTTGGTAATTTATCACAAGGTATAGTCCATGACCTTATATCTCCATTGACTTCTATTATCCTCAAGGAAGGTGGTTCATCAAAAGCCCATGCCGACCTATATGCATACATTGATACAGTTCGTACTACGCTTTCTAGAGACAATGCGAATGAAACATTCAATATCAGTGACATACTACAGAAAACTCTTCATCTACTCACATATAGAATTCGACATGAACAGGTGACAATTGAAGTTGATGAAGAAGAAATCCTCTGGTATGGCAATTCTTTGAAACTTCAACAAATCTTCCTCAATCTCATTACAAATTCTATTGATTCACTCGAAGGAAGAAGTATAAAAAAGATATTCATACAAATGCATCGAAAAGATAACGATGTTTGCATCTATGTGCAAGATACAGGTAATGGAATAAACCAAAACATTATTGATAAGATATATACAACATATTTCACCACAAAAACTCGCGAAAAAGGAAGTGGAATAGGACTCAGTACAGTAAAATCAATTGTCGAAAGAGAACTCAATGGAAATATATCCGTAGAAAGTGTCGTGGGTGTTGGTTCGACATTCATTGTCAGATTTCCACTCACTAAAACGCAGACTATTACACTATAATAAAGTTAACAAACCTAAACTATATCAGACTATATAGAGATCCTGTCGCATATCTCCCACTCCGACATATTCTGCTTCACCACGAATAATTTTCTCGAATGGTCTACAAGAGAAGCATCCGAGAGCTCCACGAGGACATTGAAACACCTCTGATGGTCCTTCAGTGCTCGATCTATCACGAGCTTCTTTCACTTTTCGCGCTACAGTTATCACTTTAATATGAGAATCTTCTACACTTGGTAGATCAACCTCTGTAGGATCATCATCTCGATCGAGATACCAATAACTCGCACCAGTTACTTTCCTCTTTTGAAGATTTTTTAGAAGTAGTTGATATATTGGTAGTTGAAGTGAATCTTCATTCTCCTCATTTTTTCCAGTTTTGAAGTCTAAAATATGCACACTATCGTCATGAGGTTTGTAGACAAGCCAATCGATCTTGCCACAGAGTATGATATTTTCCTCTTCACTTATATAGAAATTCGGTGGCATTCCTCCAATTTCCTTTATCCTTACAGTTTTCTCTGTGAGTGGACCAGGATTCTGCTCAACTCTCTGTATCATCACTTCTGCCCGTGACTTTGCTTCATTTTCTGTTTCAAATGATGTAAATCCCCCCCTCTTACCAGATACCTTTTTCCACTCTTGTTCTAGGGTATTAAGAAGGGGTTTTGCAAATCTCTTTTCTGCTTCGACGAGAGCCAGCCCCTCTATCACTTCATGCACTGCACTACCGAGAGATAGAGCTGGACTGACAATATTTATTTTCCTCCCTGTCTTGGGACTCTTATAAACATTGTGTAGATAATAACAACGAGGACACTTCAAAAAATCCCCTATTGAAGAGTGAGAAACCCAAACGGCTTTATATGGATCTTTCGACATTATTTCTCCACAACAGTCACTTTCTTCATCACAATATCTTCGAGAGGTTTATCGGCTTCACCGACTTTCACATTAGCTATAGCATCCACAACATCGAGACCACTTACCACTCGTCCGAAGATAGTGTAGTTGTGCTGTAATGGATAGTCAGCATGCATTATGAAAAATTGACTGCCATTTGTATTCGGACCAGCATTGGCCATTGCCACAACTCCCTTTTTATATCCAGTCTTATATGACTCTGTTGACGCATTCAATTCATCTGCAAATGTATACCCTGGACCGCCCCTACCTGTGCCTGTAGGATCACCTCCCTGGATCATGAAACCCTTGATTACTCGGTGAAATATGATTCCGTCATAAAATGATTTTTTCGCGAGATCTACGAAGTTCTTTGCTGCGAGGGGCGCATCTGCGTCATATGTCTCAAATACAATTGTTCCTTTATTGGTTTCTATAGTGATAGTGTGCATAAGATTTTTAATTGGTTCTGTTGGTGTTAATGATTCTGTTGATGGTGTTAATGTTGTTGATTCTGTATTCTTTACTGCTGCCTGCAGACCAGACTCATCTATCTTCTCTGGATGATAAGTCAGCCACATATAATACCCTACTCCGACGATAATAAAAGCAACGACGAGCGTTATG
>CAZAEF010000006.1:0-2265 GCA_964484315.1 uncultured Candidatus Saccharibacteria bacterium
CTCAATGCGCGCGGCGATGTCGCCGTGTTTGCGCATGTGCTCGGTGTATTGCTGTGGTATTTCATCTATGTTTGCTTTATCAATTTTATTTATTTTGTATCAAAAATATGAGTAGATGAGTGTGTCTGTTGTCTGTGTAAAAAACCGTCAGTAGTAGCAGAACGGTTGGAATAAAGATGATTTTAAAAAAGTAGTCTAGATTTTGAAGAATTTAGCCGCCTTTTTATACTCACTGTCAAACAAGTGATCCAGCACAGGACTGATACCCCTGCATTCATCAGCAATCATCTTTGCCCCAAGGACATAGTCTCGATTCTCACTAAAACTCCATGTGGGTTTAGGATCAGTAGTTACGAAGCGTACGTTTGAAGTCTGATCTGCAATCTTGATTCTTTTGACACTCTCACTCTCATTCTTTACTCGTTTTGCTTGTTTGGGCTTCCTCTCTGCATTTGATAAACCTTTTAATTCAGCAGAATCAGTAAGGCCGTGGACAATTTCTGCAACTTCTTTACCAAAGTTATTTTCAATATCATCAAGGTTTACTGAGGTATCTTCAACACTATCATGTAGCCATGCGGCGGCGATTTCAATGTCATTTCCTCCCGAAGTCCATACAAGATCTGCCACTTCTTGCAAATGTTCTATCTGGGGTCTTACATCACCAGATACTGTAGTAATTATAATTGCTTTGTGTGCTTCACGAGCAAAGCGTCTTGCTGATATTATTAGATTCTTCTTTTCCATAACAAATATTTTAACCTGAAAAATTAAATACTGATAATATTTATGATGTATCTCCGTCATTCCGCTACCTCTAAATAGCTTCTTCTGTCATAAAATTATTTTTCTTTGTAAATGTTTCCCGCAACACGATACGCTTCGTCTTCATACTTATTATTACGATAACCTTTTCTAAAAAGCTCAATGTAGTAAAGAATTGGTTGTATGAGTGGCATTCTTTCGTGTTGACGGACATGGACAAGTTCATGCTCTAAATCACCACTCTCAATTTTAGGGCTTAAGAGGACTACATGACCTATCGCCATAGCTCTCGCATTTTTCATATATCCAAATACCCACCAAAATTTTTTAATTTTTACGATAATAGCATAGGGATTTTTTCTAAATTCTATTGAAGTTAGAATTGAAATTATTGCGACTATTAGTCCGATAATAGTATATGGAATGTTTAGAATAAATCCGATCATATTTTTACCAAATTTGCGGACAGGGTGAGATTCGAACTCACGACCCCCTTACGAGGGTGACAGTTTTCAAGACTGTTTCGTTAGACCACTCCGACACCTGTCCATATTAATCGTGTTTTGTCAATACCATCTAGAAATTCGCTCTAGGTGCTTGGGGTTACTTGAACCCACGATATAGAAATACTTACATATTTCCTGGAGATTTTCAAGTTGAACACTCCTTTCTTTGCTACGAATTTCAGGGTTAAAACCCAATCCTAATAAAGTTTCTATGGCTTGTTTAATAAGAAGGGGAGATGCGCTAGTAAAATTAAGTCGTGGATAGGTATATTTCTTTTCTTTTATTATATGTGTTTCGTGAACTACACACCCATCAGTATCTATCATTCCTCTTAAACAGGCAATTCGATATTCTTTTGAATCCATTATCCATTGTGGTATTGAGAAGTTCTGCTTTAGTTTGTGTCCTAATTTTATTCCCAACCCAACGAGGAAAATTACTACGTTTCTGCTTGAAATACTAACATTTATTGCTTTACTACTTTTAACTTTATAAACTTTTGCATTAAACTGGAATAATTTTTGGATCAATGTAACTACAAATTGGGAATATGCCCTGTCTGTTACTCCGTTTAGGGTTATCGTGACCTGGTATTTAGTTATTCCACCATCACCAATGAGAATACCGCAAAATTCAGCCAGATCAATCGATTTCTGTGGCAATCTGATTTCCTTTCTCAAAAGAATTGCAGAAGGATTATTTTTTCCAGTCGCCTCCCACCATTTTTTCCATCCAGTCATTCGCTGTTTCTCCGAGAAGGGTAGGGCTCCATATTTTTTAAAAACAGCCTGACCGCCTTTTTTAGCTGCTTCTGAATTATGAGAATAGGCATCAATTATTTTTATATCTTTCGGTATTGCTATTTTTGTAATTTTAGTTAACTGTTCTAGTGCAAAGAAAGACATTGTTGTGTTTTCTCTTCTCCATTCTCGAAAGTTACGAGTACTAATATGAGAAATTTCTGCCAGCTTTTCAGAAGAAAAACCGCTCAGT
>CAZAEF010000006.1:2365-24772 GCA_964484315.1 uncultured Candidatus Saccharibacteria bacterium
ACGAGTACTAATATGAGAAATTTCTGCCAGCTTTTCAGAAGAAAAACCGCTCAGTTTTTGAATACGATCAATAAACTTCTTTTGTTCCCCAACGGCGAATACAACTCTTTTTTTAGACGATTCGTCCATTCATCCCATTTTATCATTATTGTATTTAAGATACAATCCTTATATGCGCTACATGGGAATCGACTATGGATCAAAGAGGGTGGGTATCGCTGTCTCGGATGAAATGGGAGAATTCGCCATGCCTCTCATCGTGCTTTCGAATGCGAAAAAAGATGCCGAGGGATTGATAAAAGAAATCACTGATATTGCAAAGAAAAATACCGTGAGTGAAATTGTGGTAGGTGAGTCAAAGAATTATAAAGGGGAAGCCAACACCATCCTCTCCGAGAGTCTCAATCTGAAAAAGGATCTCGAAGAGGCGGGATTTACCGTGCACATGGAGCCAGAATTCATGACGAGCGCCAATGCCGAGCGTTTCCAAGGGAAGCATGATATGCTCGATGCATCTGCGGCAGCTCTCATTCTCCAGTCATATCTCGATCGTGGATTGTTAGAAAAAATAAGATAAAATATATGATTACATTCGATGAATTTTCAAAAGTAGAAATAAAGGCGGGCAAAATCCTCTCTGCTGAGAAGATTCCTGATACAGATAAACTTCTAAAACTGATGGTAGATTTTGATGAAAATGTAGAAATCATAACAGAAGATGGTACGAAATCTCTTGTATTGAAACCTCGCCAGATCGTTTCCGGCATCTCTCTTTATTTTCCTGATCCACAAGTACTCGTCGGTAAGACATGTATGTTCGTGACGAATCTAGAGCCTAGAATTATAAAGGGGTATGAGAGTAATGGAATGCTTTTTGCCGTATCGACTAGCGAAGGAGCCTTCTCTCTTCTCGAACCAGCTTCTTCGATTCCACCTGGAACAAAAGCGAAATAGATAATAAAATAATGTCATTCCAAGATATTCTCGATCCTCAGAAAATAATTGCACTCTTCGGACTTCTCGGAGTGATCGCTATTGTCTTTGCTGAGTCCGGATTATTTTTCGGATTTTTCTTGCCGGGCGATTCACTTCTTTTCACAGCAGGACTTTTCGCTTCCCAAGGGCACCTATCCATAGGTTTTCTCCTCATCGGAGTATTCATAGCGGCAGTAGCGGGGGATAGTGTGGGTTATTGGTTCGGCAAGAAGACTGGACCAGCGCTTTTCTCGCGTCCAGATTCACGATTCTTTAAACAGAAATATATGGAACAAGCGAAGTCTTTCTACGACCAACATGGCAAGAAAACCATTATCTTTGCACGTTTTTTACCTATTGTGCGAACATTCGCCCCTATTATCGCTGGAATTGTAGGTATGAATTATCGGACATTTATTTCATACAATATCATTGGAGGATTCATATGGTCTATCGGTCTGACACTCCTAGGATATTTTCTCGGTCGGATTATTCCAGGCATTGATCAATACCTCATGCCCATCATTATCACTATTGTTGTTCTATCATTTATTCCTGGCATTATTCATCTTTCTAAAAAACGATAAATCATAGTACAATAGAGGGTATAAGTCATATATATGCTCTCCAATACGTTCCTAAAATTATTTCCCCCACCGGTATTTCTCAAGACCTCTTATGCTGGACTAGATATTTCCGATGATGCTGTGCGTTGTATAGAATATTCATCTACTTCGCACGGACTTACAATACATAAATACGTTACGAAAACTCTCGCACCAGGTACAATAGTAGAAGGAGAAATACGAGATGCGAGCACTCTATCCGCTACCATAGGAGATATCGCTAGAGAGATGAAAATACACGCTGTGAAAGCGTCACTTCCTGAAGAAAAGATGTATCTTTTCAAGACAGAGGTGCCGAGTACGAATACCAAAGAGATTCGACAGAATATTGAATTCAAACTCGAGGAAAATGTACCACTTGCCCCAGCAGAAGCCCTCTTTTATTTCAATACTATTCCGACAAGTGTGGTGAAAGCTACTGAAGGGTCGCAGTTTGTAAGCGTATCAGTCGCGCCACGCACACTAGTGATGTCATATCTCGATGCCATACGTTCTGCTGGTCTCACAGTCCTATCATTCGAAGTTCAGGCAAAAGCAATCGCTCGTTCTATCATACCCCATGGTTCCACTGAGACTGATATGATTGTCAATATTATGGATCATAAGACAGGAGTGTATATCGTCTGTGCTGGAGCTGTGTGTTTCACTTCTACAATACCGTGGGGTAATAAAGATAAGGGATTTGATGAGCTCAAAAAACAAATAACCCAAGTAGAGACGTATTGGGCTGAACACGGTTTCGGTACAGCTATAGATCGTATCATCTTCTCTGGTAAAGGCGCTCTTGTCGAGGGATTGACTTCCGGATGTTCGTCAGATGCAAGTATTCCTGTCGAAATCGGTAATACTTGGCAAAATGCTTTTTCACATACTACATACATACCACCGATTACATATGAAGATTCTCTAGATTATGCAGTATCTGCTGGACTAGCTCTTCCATCATAATATATCTATAAATATGCTCCACCATACATTATTACCTTATGAAGAAGTGAAGAAACTCAAGAATGAGTATAGGATTCGTCTTGCAATAACTGCACTTCTTTTCATCTCATCTGCGCTTGTGGTCGGAGTCCTAGCATTATTTCCAGCACACACTTTATCTAGGATACAAGAAGATGCTGTAACCTTGCAGGTGCGTGAGTTAGATAAAATGAGGAAAGTTCAAGGTGTGGATCAGATAGAGTCAGATCTGGATCGTGTTAGAACATATACAGAGAAAATAAATGAATACGAATCACCACTATCGTTTACGGATGGTATCAAGAAAATAATCTCACATCGTAACTATGGCATATACATCAATTCATTTGACATGTCATTCGATGGGGCAACGAGTAGTAAAGCGACTGTAGTAGTTCAAGGCAAAGCCATCAATCGTGATACTTTGATTGAATTCAGAAAGAACCTAGAAAATGACAGTTACTTTTCAAAAGTAGAACTTCCGCTATCGGACTTGGCTAAGAGTAAAGATGTCAATTTCTCACTGCGTCTCTTTATAAAAAAGTAATATGCATATCAATCAGAAACAACTCGTACTCCTCATACTCGCCGTATTTACTATCATAATAACGATCGTGGTAGATATATTCTTTTATCGTTCTATAGTGTCGCGAGCAATACGTTCATCAAGTATGGCAAAAGAAGTCTCTCTCGAGACGAGCAAGAAAGTGCGTGAGAAAGAGCTAAAAGCAGATTATAAAAAATCAGAATTGGAAAGAGGTCGCATAAGCACATTTATTATTTCTCAAGATAAACTAGTGACATTCATCGAGGGTCTCGAGGAAATAGGTGTTACTACAGGTACAGAGGTGAATCTTTCTAGCATTTCTTCTATCACGACCAGTCCAGTGGGCGAGTTTAGAGCGCGAATTGATATATCTGGTTCATGGGATGGAGTAATGAAGGCTCTCACATTGGTCGAAAATATACCTTACAGCATCTCTATTAATAATTTGAAATTGAATCAGTCGAGTGATACAGGTACTGGGGAATTGATGAAGGTGCCATCTGGTACTCAGACAAAAACCTCTTCGAAAAATAGGACATGGAAATTATCATTCGATATGGGAGCACTAACTACAAAATAATATGATTACAAACCCACTAAAAGAAATAGGTCGTAATCCAAATGTTGATTGGACAGTCATCATTATAATAAGTCTCGTTATCACCACCGCACTTGCAATACAAGGCTCGAATCTTTACAATGCGGTCACCAGAGGTGGTTTCGAGAATACATCTGTTGTCACAGGACGAAAAGATAAAGAATTCAATGATAAGGCCGTCTCTGCAGTGATAGAGCGTTTCGATGTGAAAGCCGAAGCCACTGTAAAGGCGAGAGCCGGATCTGTGGGGGTAGGGGATCCATCGATATAATAATCGATATATTATATGAGGATATGATCGGTCCGATAAGTTTGTTTTGAAAGTCTTAGATATTGCCCCTGTAGTTCAATGGATAGAACTGCGGACTTCTAAGCCGTCAATGTTGGTTCGATTCCAACCGGGGGCACAATAGTGGAACGTCTTTGACCTATGTATCCGTATGGTATAATGTGAATACCTAACCTCTATGGATATGACTATTAATCAAAAAAAGTATGAGAACGCTGTACTTTATCTATGTCAGAAGCTGAACGGTGAAGTACGCGGCAAGAAGAAATTGGCGAAATTATTGTATTTCGCTGACTTTGACTTTTACGAAAAGAACCAGAAATCAATAACTGGGGATGTTTATCGTGCACTCCCAATGGGGCCGTTTCCTATTGCACTAGACACAATGACAGAAGCAATGATGAAAAGTAAGGTTATGGCAGTCGATCAAGTTGAGGAGCGTGAGGGGTACAATCCTACAGAGGTCTATCGCTCTCTTGGAAAGCCTGACTTATCTGTTTTTGATAAAGGAGAAACTGAAATGCTCGATAGGATTGCTGTAAAGTATGGTCATCTCAATGGAAAACAGTTGGAAGAACTATCTCACGCTGAAGCTCCCTATATTGGAACTGAATTAAAGAAAGAAATCCCTTACGAGCTGGCATTCTACCGTGGTACTGACTTCAGTGATCTATGATTGAATTTTTCTACCACGACGGCATTCAGAAGGAAATCGCCGCATTTGAAGGGCGATTTCGTACTATACGAGAAGCTCTCGCCATCTTTGAGAGATTGTGTAATACGCAGTTTAACCCTACAAAACCTCAACAGGTCATTGCCCCGGCTAAGTTACATCGAGTTACTCAGAATGATATCTGGACCCTATGGAAGATAGAGCTAGTGGTCCCCAATGCCGGTCTTCGACCGAATCAATATCCTCGAATGCGGTTTGTTGTGAAAGGGGCGAGTATAGCTGTTCTATGTCTAGCTACTCACGTCGACAACTACGATGACGAGAAAATGAATAGGTTGGCATTGTCTCGAGTCAGTGATTTATTTTAAATATATAGTGAGTAGCGGGGTGTGGTAGAATTTAGACACTAGCCAATTTACCCATGTCTACTCTCAAAGATTCCCATTCACGAAGCTCGCCTATAAGTTGGTTCCAATTAATACGTATGTAGTGCACCAATATATTATCTTTATAACCTTGAATATTCATCATTCTTAGTGTATAAATAGGCAATAAATATTGCGCCCTTAGCTCAGTTGGTAGAGCAGCCCCTTTACACGGGGAAGGTCAGGAGTTCAAGTCTCTTAGGGCGCACCATAGAAGTCCCCCCATAATTATCCTTTATGAAAATCCCAATTCTCTACGAAGACAAAGACATCGTAGCGGTCGACAAGCCTGCTGGCCTTGTCGTACATCCAGATGGTAAGACAGACGAACCAGCACTTACCGACTGGGTTCTAGAGAACTATCCTCGTGCAAAAAATGTTGGTGAACCTATAGAGATGACAAAAAAGGGAGAAGCAACAGGAGTGACGATAGCACGTCCTGGTATAGTACATCGACTCGACAGAGAAACTTCTGGTGTTCTACTCATTGCAAAAACTAAAACCGGGCATGCATGTCTCAAGGAACAATTTCAGAATCAACTCATATTAAAAAAATATCTCGCTTTCGTGCATGGAGATCTTGTCGATACTTACGGTATCATCAATCGTCCCATAGGGAAGAGCCCGAGTGACTTCCGTCGTTGGTCTGCAACACGAGGAGCGAGGGGGGAGATGCGTCCTGCAGAGACATGGTGGACACGCATCGCCTATACCAAGCTTGTAGGAGGGGGGTATTCTCTCGTAGAGATAGAGCCGAAGACTGGTCGTACTCACCAGATCCGTGTGCATTTCAAGGCGATCAATCACCCCGTCGTTTGTGACACACTCTATGCACCAGACAAACAATGTATGCCAGAATTCAAGAGAACAGCGCTTCATGCCTATGAGATTACCTTCATGGATTGTAAAGGTAAGAAGGTGAGCGTGAAAGCATCTCTGCCGAAGGACTTCAAAAAAGCAATCAAAGAATTATCCATGACTGAAGTTGCTAAAAACAAGGGTATATGTTAGATTTGGCAGTACTCAACAACCAATATGTCTACGAATAAAAACATTATTTCTATAGCAAATGTCGACGAGCGAAAGGCTATGAGCCTTCGTTCTGGCGATACTGTCCGTGTGTGGCAGAAAGTGAAGGAAAAGGAAAAGACACGACTCCAGGCATTCGAGGGGCTCGTTCTCGCTCGCAAGCATGGTACAGAGGCTGGTGCGACATTCACTGTTCGTAAGGTTATCGATGGTGTGGGGGTAGAAAAGATTTTCCCACTCTATTCTCCTATTGTAGACAAGATCGAGATTCTTAGACGCTCGAAGGTGCGTCGTGCTAAACTATACTTTGTCAGAGAAAAAGCAGCAAAAGAAATCCGTCGAGGTATGCGACGCATGCTCGCTCTCGAACCAGGGATGAATACAGATACGAAGATCGCAGTACCAGTTGGAGAAACAAAAGAAGAAGCTAAGGAAGAGGTAAAGGCATAATTGTAATATTTGCCCAGGTGGCGAAACTGGCTAGACGCACTACCTTGAGGTGGTAGCGGCCGCAAGGCTATGGAGGTTCAAATCCTCTCCTGGGCACAAATCTTGTGGTTAAATTTGGAATAATATAATACTCACTGATATACTGAGTGTACTTTATATATGAATAAAACAGATTTCAAAATTTTTAGTCTTCTTCTAATGTGTATTGTTTTTCTAGGACTTTCTTCAGCTTTCATTGATATTATTGACCAGACTCGCATAATCTTTGCTCCCAAAGTCAAGGAGGCTCCAATTGCTCCAGCTATTCCAACTGTTCCATATATTCCACAATTTGTTCTCATCTCTTTTGACGGTTCTCGGTCAAATGATATCTGGAAGGATATCAGAAGTCTGAAAGACGAGATGCGAGCTAGTAGCACCCCTGTCAATTTCACTCATTTTATAAATGCTGCATACTTCTTGACGAGTAATACAAGACATCTCTACAAAGGACCAGGTAAAGAAATAGGTAAGACCAATATAGGAGTGTCGGAAGATCTTGAACATATCCGCACACGCATCAATGAAATAAATATAGCAATAGCAGAAGGAGATGAGATCGAACCTCATACAGTAGGACATTTTTCTGGTATTGGCTGGACACGAGAACAATGGAAAGAAGAATTCGCATCTTTCAATGACATTATGTTTCGTCTCGAGACGATATATCCAGAAGCGCATCTACCAAGACTTACTCTTGCGACTAGTAGCATCATCGGATTCCGCGCACCATATATCGATAAGAGTCCTGGGTTGTACGAAGCGCTCCATGATCTACATATGAGATATGATACAAGTGAAATAGGGACAGGTGCAGACTGGCCCACCAAAGATGAGAGTGGTCTATGGCATATTCCTCTCGGTACTATGAAGACTGGAAAAGCACAAAGGAATGTTCTTGCAATGGACTACAATATATATTTTCAAGACTCAAAGGCTCTAGATATTATTAAAAAAGGTACACCAGAGTGGCAAACTATTCATGAGGACACTCTCTTGGCTTTCTTGGGATATTTCAACACCAATTACTCTGGGAATCGCGCGCCAGTTCTAGTCGGTTATCACTTCGAAGGATGGAATGACGGAGCATACTGGGAAGCAATGAAAAGTTTTACTCGGCAAGTATGTGGAAAGCCTGAGGTACGATGTGGGACATTTCGTGAGCTTGTAGATTATCTCGATAAGAATGGGGTTCCTAAGAAGTGAGAGGTATGGTATAAAGTGAAGGTCGGTTCAGATGAGTATACTGTTTAAGTGTTCATTTTAAACATGGTGACTATGGTGTAGCGGTAGCACGCGAGCTTGTGGAGCTCTCTGTCTGGGTTCAACTCCCAGTAGTCACCCCATAAGGTTAACTGTACGCATGTCTTAGGTACACACATATGGCGGGTTAATTAGTAATTGAATTAGCCAAAAATTCATTTGGCGTTTTACCATCCAATCCGCAGTGCTCGAGATTGTTGTAGTATATATTCCACTCTTTTAATTTCTTTTGCAAGTGCCATATGTTTTTGAACTTGTATCGATCGTAGAACTTCTCCTGATCCTCTCGATGACTTCTCTCGACCGTTCCATTCTGTGCGGGCTTTCCCGGATCGATGAGGTAGTGGATGATATTGTTTTTTGCACAGAAAACATCAAGTGCATGCAGGGTCTTCACCGTCACATCACTTCGTTTGTTGGTACCAAGGTAGTAGTTTGTGAAGATCGATCCGTTGTCGGTTTTTACCGCAAAAATTCGATGAGGAAAAAGTTCCATTACCTCGAGAAGAAATTTAATTGAGTGGTGGGTAGTCTGTTCATCATATACCGCAAGGTGTCTCCATCTGGAAGCTGTATCAATGGCTGTATACTGGTAATACCGCCTACCTGCGACCTCTCCTGGCACATACTTCACATCAATTTCAAGAAGTTCTCCTGGCTTGCGCTCGGCCCGAATATATTTGTATTTGATTTTTCTCACTCGATACTTTCGTACCAGATTTTCCTTCTTCAAAATCTTTCCCACTGTTCTCTCATCAATTGCAATTCCTTCCTTTTGGAGCTGCCAGTGGATCTTGAGTGCACACTTTTCTGTATCCTTTCGAATTTCTATGATCCTCTCTTTAATTCTGATTGGTGTTTCCTTGGGTTGTGTCTTTGGTTCTGTTGACTGGGGTTCCAGAGCCTCCTCTCCATCTTTCTTGTATGCCGCTACCCACCTTTCCAGACTTCTTTTTCCATGTGGGCATACCTTTACTGAATCAACCAACCTTACCTCCTTCCTCACGATGGGTAGTATCCATCTCAACCTCTCTTCTTTGATTGTTGTAGCCATGTGTATGCTCATTTCCTGAGTTTACAGGAAACCGCCATATGTGTGTGCACATTACCCGCACCCATTGACATATACTTACTAGAGTAGTATAAAAGTAAGGTAGTTCTTTGATTTGCCAGTGTCTTCGCTGCAACAGAAAGCGCCTCAAATCTGAGGCATTCTCCGTTGTGGCGAAGAGTCCAACAAATTAAACCTGTGTCCGAAAGGATACTAACCAAGAAAGGGTGACAACGATGAAAAATCCATCGATTGCATCAGACAGCGAAGTCAGTGACGGCCAAATCGAAACCTGCGTGACCCTGGTCACCGATGCTACACGCAAAGGGACAGGCACCGCACTCCGCGAACTCGTCAAGAACGGTGTCCTCAACAAGCAGAACATCGAACGTGTGCGAGCGCGCGGCAACGAAGTGGTCGCAGCAATCACTGCTCTCGTGAAGGAAAAGTTTGCCGAAATCGTCGAGAATATCGCCGGTATCGTCAAACTCATCTCCGGTGCGGAAACCCTCGAACTCGACGAAACGGACGGGAAGGCGACAATTGCGAAAGCGAAGGACGCCTTTCCTGGCTGGATTGATTCTGACTTCAAGGGCTACGGTTGTGATGTGAAATCGGAACCTACCAAGAAGGCACAGGTTTCCGTCCACGAGATGATCAAGGACGGCACCTTCGCCCAGATCTTTAACGGCATGAGTGACGACTTGAACAAGCTCGTCATGACTCAACCGCAGATCATCCAGTTCGTGGTTTTACACCGCAAGTGGCTCCGCACGGAAGGGTATGGGACCTTCTTCCTCTTCAAGGTTGGAAATGAGTTCTTCGTTGCGAGCGTGTACTGGCGCGACGGCGGGCAGCTCGAGGTCGACGTGAACCGCTTCTCGAACGACTACGTCTGGGACGCCGAGGACCGTCATCGCTTCGTGATCCCGCAACTGGCACTTGCAAATTAGCCTTGAGCCTTTGGCTCTCAGTTCCTCTGACCGCTGTCAAAATAGATTGCAAAATTTATTTTGGCAAATCAGGGGGATTTTTCGATTGAACAGAATCGTATTCTATTTCCTATGTTCTATCACCTCTATTTCTTTTTCTATATGAGCAATTGAATCTTTTATATCGGTAAGTATCTTATTTTCTTTTTCAATATCAGTCTCGATTTCTATCTTTGTCTTTTCCTCGAGTTTTTTCTCATTCTTTATACCGGTGATGAGTATCCTATTTCCGATAAATCCTGAGACGAATATCCCAGTCATGAGAAGTATAAATATACCGATTATGGTTGATAGTATTGCACCAAGTTCTATCTCGTCTGCAAGATGCCATATTCCTCGCCATAGGAGAACCATGCCGATACTGGCTATGCCCGCATATATAATAGGTCTCTTGCTCAGGAAACCACGAGTCTTGTCCTCGAGCCTATCGAAAAATACTACGATCTTTTTTATCATATCTATAAGTATATACTATTTTAATTTTCTCACTACTCCACCTTATGAAAAAATTATAGTGTAATTTCACACACACCGCTCACGCAAGCGAGTTCCTTTTTCACATCTAACTCATCCGACTTCTCATAAGTAATGATCTTCGAATAGTCTATATGAGCGAGGCGCTCAGAGAGTTCCCTGTATTTTTTTTCATCGATTGCTTCGTACGGTGCGAGTTGATAGACATGGTTGTCACGAGGAAGGAATGAGAGACCTCCGACTATATCCCAATTCGCATATATCCAATTGGCTACATTTATCCATTCATCCTCGCTTACAGATACGGTGACAGATGGATTGTGCTCCGTATAATGCTCCTTCACAAGTTTCCAGTGCTCGAGCTGTTTGAGAGCAGTGACATCATTCTTATAGATCTCACCCTCCGGCGCTTTGACAGGGAATTCGAGAACATATGTTGTGGCATTGTCCTTCGATTGACCAACTTCTGGATGATAGGGGACACCTTGATCTTTGAGCATCTTGAAGAGACTGTCTGTCGCTGATATGCGAACTCTGCGAATATAATACGGAGCATGTCGCGGGTGCATACCAGATGAGCAGTCTACAGTCTGAGATAATGTACCGGAAGGCTTCACTGCTGTGGCGCATGTAGCGGGATTGATTCCGAATTTTTTTGCATATATTTTATTTACCTTTATCACCTCGACTCTCAATTTTTCAAGTATATGCGCATCGCGAACAATAGGGCAGTCCCATTGTCCCGTGATGGATACACCGAGCAGAGCCTCTTTCTCACAGTGTTCTTTCCATTCTTTTGATAAATAGGGGAAATTGGTTAGGCTCGCTTGATATGTTCCGAGAATGGTTGCAAGACGGATTTTTCTCAAGAGTGTAGCCTCCGTATCTTCTCTACGTGCTACGACCTCGGATAGGTTGCAAAACTGTTTCGATTGAAGAATAATTTCCCCACAAGGGTTCGTACCGATAGAACCAATGATGTTCTGGCCTGTTGGATCAAAATATCCCTCATATTCTTTGAGAACTTTGAGTCGACGCAGAGGAAGAGTCTTGGCGAGAGAACCACGATTGAATATTCCTCTTTCACCAGAACCAGACTTCATCAGCGCTATCCATTCTTCGAGAAATTCTGCATTGGTCGGCTTTTGATTATAGACAGCAGAATTATTTGCGAGCATGCGGTGAGGGTCGTTCACATAGAATGCACCCTTCTTTGCATCGCGAATTTCGGCATCATCGAGATCAGAAAGGGATATCATAGCGCTTCTGCGTACTCCGCCAGATACTACGCAGTCTCCTATCATGCAGATGATATCGTGAACATCGATATTGCGCAGTCTGCGTCCTTGGCGAGCGAGCATTTTTTCTCGAGTAAAATTGAGGAGTCTGCGGAGTGGTTCTGGTCCTGAGGCTTTGCCACCCATAGTTTTCAAGCGCGCGCCAGAAGGCCTTAGTTGTGAATAATCGAAATCAATATCAGCGCCATCAGTCCATGCATTCATACCTATGGTCAGCGCATCAGCCCAACCTTCCTTGTTGTCAGGAATAATATGAGTAGGGAAGCGCTTACCGGTCTGGAGTTTGATTTGCGGAAATTTTTGTACATTCTGACTCTCGACTGACCAACCAGCTCCTGTTCCGCACATAGAGACATACATTATCTCTGCGAGGTCTTGGAAGCAGGTGGGGGCAATGTAGGAACAGTTGTAGGCACAGACATGAGTCTTCTTTGCTGCTGGTCCAGAGAACTGGAGGAGGCGCATGGAGGGCATGGCTTCATGATTAAGAATTCCTTGTCTCAGCTCCTCATATTCTGATGTCTTGAGTTTGCCTCCGAGATTTTCTTTCATAAATGATATATATCTGTCGACAGTTTCTATCCATGTCTCACGACGATGTTCTTCGGTAATCCAGCGAGAGTATGTACGATAATAGACAAATTCTCCGAGAGAATTGCGGAAGTATTTCTTGCTTTCTTCTGCGAGTTTCTTGACCTTCGGAGGTACTCGCAATCCTTGAGCGCGGAGCTTCGATCTTTTTTCTCGATAGAGAATATATGCCTTTGCAGTCTTTATGTATTCACTGAGTATGAGTTCTTTTTCCACAGTATCCTGTATTCCTTCTACAGTGGGCACAAAGTTTTTATATTTTCTGGTAATACGGAGCGCATCTGCATAGACTTTATTTGCCACGAGTTGAGCTTCCTCTAGAGATCCTTCTTCGGCAGCGATCATTGCTTTGTTTATTGCATTCGTAATCTTTTGAATATCAAAAGGGACGACCGACTCATCTCGTTTCTGAATATTTTTCACACTCACTTCTCGTATTGCAGATTTCTTTTTCATATTCGTTGGATTTAATTACATAATTAATTGATTATGAAACTAGTATATCAAACTTTTTCTATTCAGAGCATTGAATTTATCCACTTCTCTGATATAATCTGTGCATAAGTAATCTATATAGTATCGAATATATGAAATCAAGGACAATATCACCATTACCTCAAGAGGCATATCATAAGAATGCGAGTATATATAAGATCCTTGCGAACCATAAGCGTCTCGAGGTGCTCAATATATTGAAAAAAGGGGAGGCGGGTGTAGACCTGCTTCTCAAGGTTACGAAACTTTCCAAAGCAAACCTTTCACAACATCTCGCTCTCTTGCGTCACAATGGTCTCGTGAAAACTCGTCGTAATGGACTCAATATATATTATACTATCGTCGATCCGCGTATCGTAGAGCCATGCAAAATTCTTCACCAATTGCGACATAGGAAACTAGTGTCGTAGTGATGTTATAATAATGACATGTCAGAACCTCATAAGTTCCCCTATAGACTAGTAGCATTTGATCTAGATGGTACTCTCGCTCCGAGCAAGGGTATAGTTCTTCAATCTATTGCGACACTCATATCACGTCTCACAGAAAAAACTCTTGTCACTATTATTTCCGGAGGTTCATTTCACCAATTCGAAAAGCAATTACTCGTCTTTCTATCCCCGAATGAACGCACCATCCTTCTTCCAACAGAAGGGAGTGAGAGATATGAATATACAAAAGAGTTAAAATGGAATTTGATAAGTAGTACCACTTTTCCTCAAGATATAAAAACAAAAGTAGTGGCCGAGCTAGAGGATATAATAAAATCCGGCGCGTACAACATTCCAAAAGAACATTTCGGTGAATATATAGAAGACAGAGGAACAGAGATAGCTTTCTCTGGTCTTGGTCAGGAAGCACCGCTCGATATGAAAGAAGTATGGGATCCAGATCGTTCGAAGCGCATGAAGATAAAAGAGACGCTCGAATCGAATATACCAGATATCAGTGTGGCTATAGCTGGTACGACTTCTATCAATATTCTTCCGGGAAATTTCAATAAGGGCAAAGGCCTCCTTCTACTCGCGGATAGTCTCGGTATAAAGAAAAATGAAATCATATTTGTGGGAGATGCTCTAGTACATGGGGCAAATGATTATTCTGTATTAGAAGCTGGTATAGAGACATTATCTGTCTCTGGCCCAATAGAGACGGAACATCTATTGCAAAAATGGCTTGGCCTTCCCGTGAATCCCATCGCTTATTTTTGTTCCGAGTACGCATTTGGTCCAGATTCCGCTATGTATGCTGGAGGTCTCGGTATCCTGGCGGGGGACTATGTGCTAGAAGCTCGCGATCAGGACAAACCATTTATTGCTCTCGGATTGAAATATGGATCATCACAACCAGAAGGTTTCGAGCTATCTATAGACGAAGTATTTGTACCTATAGGCGAAGATACTATAAAGGTGAAAGTTTGGCATAAGGAATTCTCACCAAATGTACATGTTTTTCTTCTCGATGGTGGAGATCTCACTGCGCATCTCTATGATACAGATTTCATGATCCGTATGAAGCAACAGATGATACTTGGCATCGGAGGAGTCAGACTACTCTCACAGCTCGGCATAACTCCACGTATATATCATTTGAACGAGGGGCATACAGCTTTTGTAGGCATTGCTCTCATGCTTGAACATCCTAGCGAACTCCGCAAAATAGTAGCGACGAAACATACCATTCTCTCTGCCGCTGGAACACTTATTACCTATGAAGAATTAAACTCACTTATCGGTTTGTATTGCCGAGAATATAGTCTCACTACAGATGTAATATTTAAAAAAGGAGAATTCGAACTCAATACGAAATTTTTCTCTACGACGAAATTGATTATGATACTTTCAACCCATAAGAATGCGGTAAGCGCAGTCCACGCTGTCTTCGAGAAGAAGCGTCATCCACATAGTACACTGATATCAGTCACAAATGGCGTCTATCGTCCTCGTTGGCAGGCGGATGAGTTACGAGGCCGAGAAATCGCATCAACTGATGAGGATATTTGGAATATAAAAAGGAGTCAAAGACTCGAGCTTTTCAAATATATAGAAAAAAATACTGGAGTAAAACTGAATCCTGATATCTGTACACTCGTCTGGGCTCGCAGATTTGCAGCGTACAAGAGACCTTATCTACTTTTTTCTAATAAAGATAGGCTCATGAATATAATAACCAATCAACATACACCACTTCAGTGTATTATATCTGGTAAGGCACAATTGGGAGATAAAGACGGTCAGGGTGTGATCAATCAAATCATAGAGTTCACACAGAGAGAAAATATGCGAGGCCGTATCGTATATCTCCCTGACTATTCCATGACTAGTGCTACCATGCTCACTCGCGGAGCGGATATCTGGCTCAATACTCCTGAAAAGGGAATGGAAGCTTGTGGTACGAGTGGGATGAAAGCTGGTCTCAATGGAGCTTTGCAATGCAGTGTTAGTGATGGTTGGGTGGATGAGGTACAGTGGGGTGGACGAGGGTGGATATTACCAGAAGAAGATACAGCGCCAGTTCTCTATGATTTGCTCGAGCATGAGATATTACCATGCTTCTATGCTCGTCAGAATAATGAAAATACAAGTGATTTCTCGCCAGAATGGGTGGCTAAGATGCGTTCCACGATCGAACTTGTTGAGAATTCATATACATCTGGACGCATGCTTTCAGATTATGAAGATAAGCTCTACAGACCAACAGAAGCAGGGCAACTGTCATAAAAGTTTGAAATTTGATACACTTCTACACACATGGACATATTTCCTAGCAAACTAGCTAAAACCTTCATTTCCAAGAAAAATCTCAAAATACTCTTTGTCGGTAGTGAGGCTTCTCCGTTTGCAAAAGTAGGAGGACTAGCTTCAGTGATGTACTCTCTACCGAAAGCTCTATCTCTCCTCGGTCATGATGCGAGGGTGATGTTGCCTAGATATCTAGCTATTGATGATGAAACATTTAACCTCAGTATGGAATATGAGAATCTAAAAGTCCCTACAGGTAATACTGAGGGGGTCGATCATCTCATATGTAATGTGAAGAAACATGATCCTGCGCGTAGTGGTAAAAGTAGTGAGAAAATTGGAGCCGTTGTAACATATTTTCTTGAGAATCAGGAATACTATGAACAACGCGCAAATGTCTATGGATATGCAGATGATCCAGTACGCTTCGCCCTCCTATCACGTGGTGCAATAGAATTCATCCGGCAGTCGAATACATGGGTGCCAGATGTCATAGTTGCTCTAGACTGGCAGACTGGTCTCATTCCTAATTTTCTTAAAACCGTATACTCTCGTGATCCTATTCTTTCGAAGATTGCTACAGTATTTTCTATACACAACCTCTATTTTCAGGGAGTATTTGACCATCATTTCGTCTCGGAAATGGAATTCGATGATGGACATTCGCCAATTCCAGGATTCAATAATCCTCGGCTTTCACAGATGAATTTCATGAGAAGGGGAATCACTTATTCAGATATGATAAATACCGTATCTCAGAATTATGCCAAGGAAATCATGACGAAGGAGTATGGCGAGCTTCTAGATGATCTCCTCCGTGAACGTCGAGCAGTGCTCACGGGAATATTGAATGGTATTGATTATGCAGTATGGAATCCAAAGAAAGATACAGCAGTACCATTTCCTTATGATGCGCGCAGTCTCTCTGTCAGAGTCAAGAATAAGCCCATTCTCCAAGAGAGGCTCGGACTAGCACAGGATGATCAAGCATTTATCATCTCTATCGTCGGTCGATTGAGCAAACAGAAAGGTCTTGATTTGCTTTTCAATAATCTCAACCTTTTGCTTCAAGAATTACCCCTTCAGATAGTTATTGTCGGAGAGGGTGAATCAGACATTATGGGATATTTTCATGACTTAGAGACTAGATATCCGGGGCGTGTTGTCGCTCATTTGAAATATGATTCTGTATTGCCACATCTCGTATTTGCTGGAGCTGATGTCGTCCTCATGCCATCACGCTTTGAACCTTGCGGTCTCATACAGATGGAAGCAATGCGTATGGGCTGTATTCCTATTGTTCGTAAGACTGGAGGTCTCGCAGATAGTGTGGAGGACTATAATCCTGACAAACAGACAGGAACAGGCTTTGTCTTCGAACGTTTCGACTCATCATCGCTCATGATCGCTCTGGTGCGAGCATATGAGAATTTCAGAGATAAGAAGAAATGGCTAGAACTTCAGAAGAGGGCCATTTCAAAAGATTTTTCTTGGGAAAATTCAGCAGAGAAATACATGGAACTTTTCAATCGATCGATAGATATCCATAAGAAATTATAATTTTTAATTCAATATAACTGTATGAAATGGGGGAACTTCCTGCATATATACCAGCCCGCAGATCAACAAGCCGATATACTCGAGTCTATTGTTGTGCAGAGTTATCGACCGATAATAACTCACATAGCACAATCATCCAATGTCCGCGTCACACTCAATGTCACAGGAGCACTTCTCGAACTTTTCGATAAGTATGGATACCGTGATCTCATCGATATGTTACGCAAAGCAGGTGAAGATGGAAAAATAGAATTCACTGGTTCTGCGAAGTATCATGGGTTTCTCCCACTCCTCGATGAGCGCGATATAGAGAGACAGATCAAGATAAATACCGATACACTTCGATCATATCTCGGTAATAACATAAAAATTCAAGGATTTTTCCCACCTGAGATGGGATATGACAAGAAGATCCTACCGATTATTGAGAAACTTGGCTTCAAGTGGATTCTTCTAGACGAAATAGCATTGAATGGTACTCCTGGCAGTGTGGACTATACGAAACTATACAAAATAAAAAATTCCAATATCCATGTTTTTTTCCGAGAACGAAGACTGAGCAACCTCATCATGAGCGCTGTAGTACGATCACCAGAAACTCTCAAAGAAGCGATGAAGGATGATCTCGGAAGTTCTCGATACATCATCACAGCTATGGATGGTGAGACATTCGGACATCATAGACCAGGATTGGAAAAAGTCCTTTTTAATGTATTTGATACCCCAGACTTCAATCTAGTGATGATTTCTGATCTTATTGATGAGACACGCGAAACTATCACCATAGATCCTGTAGCTTCTACATGGGCAAGTAGCAAAGAAGACATAGATAGGGGAGTGCAATTTCTCTCATGGAAAGATCCAGAGAATACAGTGCATACATGGCAATGGGAATTATTTACCCTCGTTCGTTCTCTCGTAAATACTATGAGCACGACAGATCCTAAATATGAAGAGATAAGACATCTCATGGATATCGGTACAGCGAGTGATCACTTCTGGTGGGCATCTGCAAAACCATGGTGGAGTCTAGAAATGATAGAAGATGGAGCATATAGACTCCTAGACACTTTGCGCATGATTCCTGGTGTATCAGAAGTAGATCTAAGGCATGCTCGTGATCTCTATGAAAATATAATTTCCACAGCTTTCGAATGGCAGAGGACAGGCAAGATACGCTCTATGATGTCGAGTCAGCAGGGAATATTGAGGATTCCATTCAAGGATAGAACAATTGGTAAAGGAGGTGCTGAAGCAGGTGTCTATCATGCATTCATCGATATGATGAAGAGACTTGAAAAAGAGGCTGTCGAGCGACGCGAGTATGAAAAAGCGATACTTTGGAGAGATGCAATGTATAAGCTGGAGAATAAACTCGATATATATGACACTATCAACGCTATTGATCTAGTTCGTATAGAAATTCCAAACGAAGAGGTTGAGGATACTATAGAGAAATATAAATCACAGTACACTGCTATGCGCGGTGGACAACCAGAACAGAGAGGAAATTAACTAAAGAGATTGAATTGGCTAAAGAGTTTCAATAATCGCCGAAGGAATGTTTCCATAGAGAGGATTTTTCACTAAAGCAGGTTGTCCGTCTTTCTCAATAATGTAATATCCTGCTCCTCGCATTTTCTTGAATGGTTCATAGTCTGCATGACCAGGAAGACCAGCAGGATCCGCATCTGTGAAATTCACTGGGCTATCATCAGAAGTTACGAACCATGTCTTGCCGATATTTACAGCAAGATGTCCTGTAGAGCGAGGTATGTGCACAGTGTCGCCAGTCTTCACACGAATAGCTCGGAAACTTGTGAGACTATTCTCGTCCTCTAAGGGGCTCTGAAGGATAATGATGCCTTCACCTTGGATCACTGTATATGTTTCTTCTAGATCTCCGACATGATAGTGTCCATATGACTTGATATATTCTGTGTCTATAGTGCCTGATTCCCATACAGTGATATTGGTCTTCGCTGTTCCGCCACGTATCATATGATAATGAACTCGTGGTCCAGAAGCTTCCGGAGACATAAGCACTTCCTGCATCTTCACATGTGTACGCTCTGCATATGGTTCCATAATGCTATAATACTACCATGAAGATCAAGAAGAGTAGAAAATCTACAAAGAGAAGTGGGTATGCGATCTTATACGATATTATGATTATTACACTTGGTATTGTCGTAGGTATTTTCTTATCGAGAATTGGTGTAATAGATGCACTTGTTAATGCGCTCCAAGATTATTCTATTCTCGCTTGTTTCATTGCGGGAATTTTATTCACTTCTACATTTACTATAGCGCCAGCATCGATCGCCATCATACATTTATCAGATAAAGTTCCATTACCATCACTTGCTATCTGGGGGGCATTGGGCGCAGTCTGTGGAGATCTCATTCTTCTTTATTTTGTAAGGGATAGATTTACAGTGGATCTTATGAGAGTTATCAATACCAAGAAAATAAAACATTTTTTCCGTTCATTTCATTTTGGTTTTCTCAAATGGATATATCCAGTACTTGGCGCTATCATTATCGCATCTCCATTACCAGATGAATTCGGCATTTCTCTACTCGGTATGTCGAAGATAAGAATGTCGCTGATTATTCCCATATCTTTTGTGATGAATATCATAGGCATATACATCCTCGTCGGATTTGCTAATCTCATATCATAGCCGTATAATGCGTGCATGAATATACGCAGATTGATCATATGGTTTTCCTTTTTTATCACGGTAGGACTAATTATCTGGGGACTTGTCGCTGCTGATAGGAAGTCCAAGCGGATAGTCGCGTCGGTGCCACTGCCGAGCGAGGTCGTGGCCACGGACCACATCCGTGGTAGCGTATCCGCCCCCGTTACGCTCGTAGAGTATGGTGACTTCCAGTGTCCTGCGTGCGGAGCATTCTATCCACTAGTCGAGAAGATACGCACAGAGTACGGTTCTTCGACACTACGCTTCGTATTCAGACATTTTCCTCTTGCTCAACATGTGAATTCAGTACCAGCCGCGGAAGCATCCGAGGCTGCATTCAAACAGGGTAAGTTCTGGGAAATGTATGACATACTCTATATCAAGCAGAAGGATTGGTCAGATGTATTAGATCCTAAGACACTATTCGTCGGTTATGCACGAGACCTCAAGCTAGATACAGAGAAGTTTTCATCTGATTATGATATAAAGGAAGTCAAAGATATGATCAATACGAGTTATCTCGGCGCAGCAAAGGCTGGAGTGAACTCTACTCCAACTTTTTTCCTAAACGGTGTAAAGATTTCCCCACAAAGCTATGAAGAATTTAAAAAACTTATTGACGCAACCCTTCCAAAGATCAGTCTCTAAAGGGCTCGTCATCTTTCTTTTCGTCGTAGCCCTTCTTGGCTTTGCTGATGCCACATTTCTTACGGTTGAGCATTACAATAATGTAATACCTCCGTGTACGACTAATGGTTGCGAGATAGTTCTGACTAGTTCCTATGCAGTAATAGCTGGTATACCCGTTGCGCTTGGTGGAGCAGTGTATTATTTCATAATACTTACATTGCTCTTTGCTTATCTCGATACCAAGAATGAGAAGATTCTCAGATATGCTCTCGCATTCACTGTCATAGGTTTCTTATCATCTCTATATTTCTTCATTCTCCAAGCCTTTGTCATAAAAGCATTTTGTCAGTACTGTATAGTTTCCGCTATCACATCGACCACCCTCTTTATTACATCACTATATATATTTAAAAAATCATGATCTCTTCTATTCTTATTACAAAATCTTCGTCTGATTATGAACTTCTCGATAGCGGAGAAGGGGAGAAGCTCGAACGTTTCGGCGAGGTGATCTTGTCTCGCCCAGATCCTCAAGCTCTTTGGAAAAGACTTTTACCGAAAAGTGAATGGGACAAAGCTCATGCAAGTTTCTCTCGTGAAGGACAAAATGGGACATGGAATATTCAGAAGGGAACATTGGATAAATGGGATATTGAATTTGGGGGGTTGAAGTTTGTGATCAAACCCACAGCTTTCAAACATACAGGACTTTTTCCTGAACAGTTCACGAATTGGGAATGGATGAAACGAGTCATAAAAAATTCAGGAAAACCTGCAGGCGAACTAGAAGTTCTCAATCTTTTCGGCTACACAGGCGGAGCCTCGCTCATTTGTGCACAGGCTGGCGCAAAAGTGGTTCATGTTGATGGATCGAAGTCTGCTATCAGTTGGGCAACAGATAATGCTGAACTTTCTGGTCTCAAAGACTCACCAATCAGATGGATACTCGATGATGCACGCGTGTTTGTGGAAAGAGAAATAAAGAGGGGACGAAAATATGATGCCATCATTATGGATCCACCAGCTTTCGGTCATGGAGCAAACAAAGAGATATGGAAAATTGAAGAGAACTTTTTACCACTTGTCGAAGACTGTATGAAAATCTTGAAAACGAAGGAAGAAGGCGGTCCACTTTTCTTTTTGATAAATGGATACTCGGCAGGATATTCTGCGTTGGCATATAAGAATAATTTACTAGATCTAGAAAAAGAGTTTGGAGGAAAAGTGGAAGTAGGGGAGCTTGCGATAGAAGAGACAGGATCTGGAAGACTCTTGCCTGCAGGTATTTTTGCAAGGTGGGAGGCCCTAAAGTAAAAGGATTTTGCTACTTGACTTTATTGCATAGGCATGATTATATTTAGAGAGTCATTGAGCTCTTTGTTAACCGACACATCTACCGTACCAGTCGCAGATGAAGCTTGATGAAAAGAAGAAAGGACCCTTATGAATAAGGTATCCCAAAATCAGATGAACTTGGCTATTATGATCGGAGCCAACATTCATTTCGTCTCTGAGGAAGTCGCTGCGTACTATACGCGAACAGAAAACCGTGGTCAGATTCCAGTGTTGCTAGGAGGTTTCGTCCTTCCTACATCTGTTCAAGAAAGTGTGGTGCAAGTGGATCAACCGAAAGCCACACCCTCGATCCTCGAGCTCGTCTCGACGGTCGTGGTCTCAGCAACCACTTGCAAGTTCGTCGCCAAAGAGAAGTTTGTTCGTGACACTGGCCACAAAGCCAAGGTCAAGATCGACAACCTCGGCGACAACTTCAAGGCGTGGTTCTTGAACGGCAACAGCAAGACAGAGGAGCCGATTATGGAACAGACGCTCCGCTACCACAAGTTGCGCAAAGCGTCGGTTGACGGTCCCATCATCGAGGAACTCGGTGGTGCGGAGAAGTCGGAAACGACACTCTCCGAGATGTTCTCCCTCATGGAGAAGCAGAAGAATGGTGAAGACGGTGTTCTCTTGAACAACGGCTACGCCA
>CAZAEF010000007.1:0-24499 GCA_964484315.1 uncultured Candidatus Saccharibacteria bacterium
AATATGTGGGCGGTCAAGGCTTCCCGCTACCGAACCCAGTATCCATGCATCGAGACCACCGACCAAGAAGAGAATGTTCAAGAATATCAAAGCAAAATCAGGAAAATCAGAGATAGTGCAGTCGTATCTAGGACTATTAAAACACGGCAATGGGAAGAAATTAGAAAACATAATCAATGCTATTTTTATGACATAAGAAGTTATCTCGCGTAACTTCCTTTATGTTTTGAATCTTTTATACTTTTATCATGTCTCAACAGATTTCTATTATTGGTCCACATAGAGATTTTGAATCTATCAAGAAAATTGATGGGAATGGTATTGAGTATTGGACAGGGAGGGGGCTTATGGATATTCTTGGATACTCAAATTGGCAGAATTTTGAAGAAGTAATATAAAAGGCTCAACAGAGCTGTATATATAGTCGACAGTTTCCACAAGACCATTTTACTGATGTCAGTAAAATGGTTAGTCTTGGTTCATCATCAGTTCGAGAAGTGAAGGATATTAAATTGAGTCGATACGCCTGTTATCTCATAGCCCAGAATGGAGATGTGAGGAAGCCTCAAATCGCTCTCGCTCAAACATACTTCGCGATTCAGACAAGGAATCAAGAAATTGCTCAGAATTTATCTGAAGATGAAAAGAGGTTACATAAGAGAAGTGAAGTCAGTGATAGAAATAAGATACTTTTCAGCACAGCTCGTCTTGCGGGAGTTTCCAACTTTGGAAAATTTAATGATGCTGGCTACAAAGGCCTCTATACTATGGGACTTTCTGAAATTGAAAAGAAAAAAGGAATTAAGAAGGGTGAATTGCTCGATCGTGCTGGAAGTGTCGAATTGGGCGCCAACATGTTTCGAATTACTCAGACAGAAGATAAATTAAAAAGGGAAAATATAAGAGGGAATATAGAGGCTCAGAAGACTCATTTCGATGTAGGTAAAAGAGTGCGAGACGCTATGAGAGATCTCGGTAGTAAGATGCCTGAAAATCTGAAAACTGAGAAACATATCAGGGAATTGAAGAGAGGAAGGCGAATTAAGAAAGAAAATGGTAGAATAGGAAAACATGGAAAATGAACCGAAACCGTTAGGAAAAAGCCCCCAGGCTAGGACTGAAGAAAAGATACTGAAATTCTGGGAAGATAACCTTATCTTCAAGAAAACACTCGAGAAGGAAGCTCCTCGAGGAGATTTCGTATTCTATGATGGACCACCATTTGCCACGGGCGAGCCGCACTATGGACATGTCGTGCCTGGGACAGTGAAGGATATTATTCCTCGTTACAAGACCATGCGAGGGTATCGTGTCCGTCGTCGTTGGGGTTGGGACTGTCATGGATTGCCAGTAGAGAATCTCATAGAGAAAGAACTAGGACTGCAGTCTAAGAAAGACATACTTGATTATGGAATTGGAAAATTCAATGCTCGAGCGCGAGCGAGTGTGATGAGGTACGCGCATGATTGGAGAAAGATCATTCCTCGCCTCGGTCGCTGGGTAGACATGGAAGATGATTATCGTACTATGGATAGCTCATATACAGAATCTGTCTGGTGGGCATTCGGAGAACTTCACAAGAAAGGACTGATATATGAAGGTTTCAAATCTATGCAACTCTGTCCGCGCTGTGAGACAACACTCTCAAATTTCGAAGTTAGTCAGGGGTATAAGGACATTACTGATATATCTGTCTATGTAAAGTTTCAATTGAAAGATGAGCCAGGAACATTCCTTCTCGCATGGACAACAACACCGTGGACATTACCTGGGAATGCAGGACTAGCTATCAACCACGCTCTGAAGTATGTCAAAGTACAGGTAATATATAAGAATGTCGAAGAAAATAGCAATGAAATATATATCGTAGCGGAATCGAGAATATCAGCTCTCAAACAAGAATACAAAATAATCGGGGAAGTCCCAGTAAAGAACCTCATAGGTCAATCATATATTCCTCCTTTTGATTATTATATAAATGACAAGAAAATAAATAATATAGAAAATGGTTGGAAAATATATCCAGCTGATTTTGTCACGACCGATAGTGGTACAGGCATTGTCCATATTGCTCCAGCATTCGGTGCTGAAGACTATGATCTTTCACTAAAGCATAATATCCCTTTTATCCAGCATGTCGGTACCAATGGAAAATTCAAACCAGAAATTACAGAATTTGCAGGACAAGATGTGAAGCCGAAGGCTGTGCAAGCAGGAGATCACCAAAAGGCTGATATAGAAATAATAAAATATCTTGCAGGCAAAAAGCTTCTATATGCAAAAGAAAAAATCATTCACTCATACCCGCATTGTTGGCGTTGTGATACACCTCTTCTCAATTACGCTTCTTCGTCATGGTTTGTGAAAGTTACCGACATCAAGGATAAACTAGTAAAGGAAAATAAGAAGGTGATATGGATTCCTCCTGAAGTCGGAGAAGGAAGATTTGGCAATTGGTTGCTCGGCGCCCGCGATTGGTCAATTTCTCGCTCGCGTTTCTGGGGAGCTCCACTTCCTGTATGGAAAAATGAGAAGTCTGGGGAGCAGATAGTGATAGGTTCTGTCGCAGATCTCAAGTATCATATGAAGGCGAAAAATACCTATTATGTCATGCGTCACGGAGAGGCAGAGAATAATACCCTAAGCGTTGTGAGTTCGGTCTCTTCCAATCCTCATCATCTAACAGATAATGGCAAGAAGCAGGTACTCGAAGGGGCTCAGTGGCTCAATAATAAGAAGATTGATCTAATATATGTATCCCCATTTGTCCGCACGCGAGAGACTGCAGAAAGTGTGGCGAAAGTGATCGGTTATCCTCTCGATAAGATAATAGTAGAAGATAGTATTCACGAGCTCAATGCGGGAGTATGGAATAACAAGCCTTTCAAAGATTTTATAAAATTCTTCGATCATGCCAATCGTTTCGATATTCGTCCAGAAGGTGGAGAAAACTATGTAGATATCAAGAAACGCATGGGAGACTTCCTCTGTGGTCTAGAGAAGAAGTATGAAAATAAGAATATCCTCATAATTACTCATGATTCTCCAGCTTTTCTTCTGAAAGCGGTTGCAGAAGGTCTCACTCGTAGAGAAGCGGTAATGGCTCGCGGTAGAACAGACCATTATATAGAGAATGGCAAACCATTTGCTCTAGAATTCAAACCACTTCCACACAATGAGGAGTATGAGCTAGATCTACATCGACCATATATAGATGAAATAGAACTTTTTTCGAAAAAAGGGGATAGACTATTGCGTGTGCCAGAAGTCTTCGATTGTTGGTTCGAGTCTGGATCGATGCCGTATGGCGAGGCGCATTATCCATTTAATAAAGATGAATTCAACCCAAACCCAGGACCTTTCTCGAAGATTCTCGGTAAGTCGCGCGGTTACCCGGCAGATTTTATTGCAGAAGGTCTCGATCAGACGCGAGGGTGGTTCTACTCCATGATCGTTCTCGGCACAGCGCTTTTCGGAAAATCTCCGTACAAGAATGTGGTGGTCAATGGTCTTGTCCTCGCAGAAGATGGCAAGAAGATGTCGAAGCGTGATAAGAATTATTCTGATCTTACCCTTACAATCAATAAATTTGGAGCAGATGCTCTTCGTTTCTTCCTCATGTCATCGTCTGTGGTGCGCGCTCAAGATGTATGTTTCTCTGAACGTGAGGTGGATGAAGTAGTCAAAAAACATATTGGCCGTCTCAACAATGTCGTGACATTCTATAAGATGTATGCGGATGGCAAGGATGTGAGAGAAATCACGTGTGATACAAAGAGTATACATCCACTAGATCAGTGGATCATGGCTAGACTCGCAGAGCTCGGCAATGAAGTGACTTCCAATCTAGAGAAATATGAAATAGATAAAGCCACACGACCATTCATAGACTTTATCGACGATCTATCGACGTGGTATATCCGTCGATCAAGAGACAGATTCAAAGGCGATGGTTCAAGTGATGTTATCGCTACTACCAAGTTTGTTCTTCTCGAGTTTGTTCGACTCATTGCGCCATTCACGCCATTTCTCGCTGAAGATGTCCATCAACAATTAGGTGGTTCACTCGAAAGTGTTCATCTGGAGGATTGGCCTGAGTCTGCTAAAGCTGATCCAGAGATTCTCGCATCAATGCATGAAGTTCGTCGCATAGCATCTCTAGGTCTCGAAGCTCGTATGAAGGCAAAGATCAATGTTCGTCAACCGCTTGCTGTGCTGAAGATTAAATCCAAAGTTGTTCTAACTGATGATTTGATTGCCATTTTGAAAGATGAGATCAATGTCAAAGAAATCCTTTCTGATTCATCTATAGCTGAAGAAGTCTGGATAGATACAGTCATAACTCCAGAATTAAAAGAAGAAGGAACTATTCGTGAGATCATCCGTTCTATCCAAGAATTACGCAAAGAAGCCCGTCTTACTGTACAGGATAAAGTAACTCTCGAAGTTGGTGATGACTATGAACATGCGATCATAATGAAGAAATATCAAGATCAGATCGCAAAGACTACAGGTCTTTCAGGTATAAATTATATTTCTGGCAATGTCCCACCACATATACACAACTCCGGGGTTCATCGTACATAGCGCTCCACATGGCGAAGCGGGGAAGTTCTATCTCCTTTTCACACGCGATCTAGGAATGATCGGCGCAACCGCCCAAGGGGTGAGACTTTCTCAATCGAAACTCCGCTACCATACGCAGGATTATTCATACGGTCTCTTTTCTGTTGTGCGTGGCAAAGAAGTGTGGAGGATGACCGGTGCGAAAGAGATAGAAGGGATAGGACTATTGCCTGTAAGTAATCGCAAGCTTTTCGTAAGGATAATCTCTCTTCTGAAGCGACTATTGCATGGGGAAGAGAAAAATGAAAAATTATTCGAAATAGTAGAGAAACTTTATATGTATCTTGCTAGTAGTTCAGACAGTCTCGAATATATTGAATACATCACCGTACTAAGAATTTTAGATTGTCTTGGTTATCTTTCACACGGAGCAATTTTTAAGGATTTAATTTCTAACACAGATATCACAGACGATCTCCTTGTTCAAGTAGAGAATGATAAGGACATAATCATCGAGGAAATAAACAATGCCTTGAAAGAGAGTCAATTATGATATAATAATCGAATATGACCCCTGAGGATAAAAGCAAGATTGACGAATTGAAAAAGTCCCTATATTCGCGCAATGCTCCAGATATTCGTATGAAACGACACCTGCATTTTGAACGCGAGAACGTTGATAATGTGAAGACAGACTGGGAACATCCAGATGAACAACTGACAATCAATGCCAGATTGAATCAAAATAAAGATAATTCTATGTCATTCTTCACCAAGTTGCTCATTGGTTCCATTATTTTTTTCATACTCGCTATGGGAATTGGTGCATACCTAGTATTCAATGGGGCAAATATCATTTCTGCAAACAATATAGATATCAATATTAATGGTCCAATAACGGTCGCAGGAGGGGATCCAATCGATTTCGGTGTTCAGGTCAATAATAAGAATAATGTCAGACTTCAGTCTGTTGATATAGAAGTTGATTTTCCTGTAGGTACTGTCGATCCTATCGAGAGGTCAAAAGAACTCAAACAGATCAATGATACGATGGATGATGTGGTTCCTGGTGGTGTTGGTCAGAAGAGTTTCAAAGCTGTTATCTATGGAGAAGAAAATAGTAAGAAAGAGATTTTGATCACTATTCTCTATAGGATCAAGGGATCAAACGCAGTATTTAAAAAACAGAAGTCGTATGAGATCCTTATCAGTTCGTCCCCACTCTCACTAGCGGTCTCTTCATTCAAAGAAATTACCTCTGGTCAAGAAATGGAATTCAAAGTTACTCTCACTTCGAATTCCGAAGAGATTATACGCAATCTACTGCTCAGAGCATCATATCCATTCGGCTTCACTGTGAGTTCAAGTGATGTAAAATCAGATGGCAATATCGCTGTATGGAAAATAGGAGATATACCTCCAAAGGGAAAGAAAACAATAACATTCAAAGGTAAACTAGAAGGGCAAGATGATGAGACTCGCACATTCCACTTCACTGCTGGAGCACAAAGTGTGAAAAATACAGATGTAATAGGCACGGAGTATATTACAGTGGCGCAAGATGTTAGTATACGAAAACCATTTATCACTACAGCGATTTCATTTGATGATGATACTGGAAATAAAGACAATATAGGAAGATTCAACACACCGATCAGAGCCACGATCTCTTGGTTCAATAATCTCCCCACAACTATCAATGATGGAGAAATTCATGTGAAGATTGTCGGTACAGCTTTCGACAAAGTGTCTGTTCAACCTGGCGAAGGACTATATCGTTCGATAGATAATGAAATTGTCTGGAACAGACTTACCAATAGTGATCTAGGAAGTATTGGGGCTGGAGAAAGTGGAAAAGTTATTTTTTCATTCACACCTCGCAATTTCACCACACCTCTAAAAACTATTACGAATCCAAAGATATCATTCGATGTTAGTATACAGGGCAAGCGTACTTCGGAGAGTAATGTTCCAGAAACTATCACATCTAGCGTAAAGAGATCGGTAATCATTTCTTCGAATCTTGCCCTTTCCTCGAGTATACTGCGATCTGGAGTACTAGAGAATATAGGACCAATACCGCCACGAGCAGATAAGACTACAACGTATACAGTGTCATGGATCGTGGATAATACATCGAGCACTATAACAGGAGCAGAAGTCCGAGCCCTATTGCCAGCATATGTGAAGTGGACTGGCAAAATAAGTCCGTCAGGAGAGGATATAAGCTATGATGCGAATAAGGGCGAAGTCGTCTGGCGAGTAGGAAATGTCGATAGTTATACGACGAACAGCGGTCGTCGCAGACAAGTCTCATTCCAGATCGCCCTCACCCCTAGTCTCTCACAAGTGGGACAAGCTCCACTTCTAGTACAGGATACGACTCTTGTTGGTCACGATGACTTCACGGGAGAAGTGCTCACCAGCACACGTCCAGCGCTCTCCACACGCTTCAGTACAGATGCGACATTTCGAGATGGTAATGATATGGTCGCTCCATAGTGGCGTCACCACATCATTTAGGCTAGAATGGGTATATGAAAAATGAAGAGACAAAGATGGAAAAGATAGTGTCGCTCACAAAGCGACGTGGTTTTATCTACCAATCTTCTGAAATCTATGGCGGAGTTGCTGGAGTTTATGACTACGGTCACTACGGAACTCTTCTCAAAGAAAATATAAAAAACGCTTGGTGGAAATCAATGGTCCAACTTCGAGACGATGTCTATGGTCTTGACAGTGCCATCTTCATGCATCCGCAAGCATGGGTTGCTTCAGGTCATGTTGGAGGTTTCAATGACCCACAGATTGATTGTAAAAACTGCAAAGCTCGTTTCCGCGCAGATCATATTCTCGAAGAATTTGGAATTGTTGCAGATAAAATGCCGATTGAGTTTATCAATGAAAAACTTGATGAATTGAGAAAAGCTAAGAAACTAAAATGTTCAAACTGTGGATCGACCGATCTCACTCCTGCAAAGACTTTTTCCCTCATGGTGAAATCAAACTTTGGTTCACCGGTAGACACTATTACTGATGAAAACGTTATGTATCTTCGTCCAGAAACATGTGGAGGTATTTATCTCGAATACAAGAACACTCTCGATACTCTTCATCCGAAACTTCCATTTGGAATTGCTCAAGTTGGTAAGGCTTTTCGAAATGAAATTGCTGCTCGACAGTTTATTTTCCGAACCCGCGAATTTGAACAAATGGAAATGCAATATTTTCATGATCCAAAGGAGACCTCAGCGCTTTACGAAGGCTGGAAGAAAACAAGATGGAACTGGTATCTCCAGTACGGTATTCCTGAAAATAAGATTCGTTTTTATAAACACGAAAAGTTGGCTCACTATGCAAGTGAAGCATACGATATCGAATACGAATTTGGTTTCTTTGGCGACAGCTTTAAGGAAGTAGAAGGTCTTCATACACGAGGAGATTGGGATCTTACTCAGCATGCCAAGTTCTCTGGCGTGGCTCTCGACTATTATGATGAAGAGACAAAACAGCGATTTGTTCCTCATATCCTGGAGACTTCGGTTGGTCTTGCACGACTCCTTCTCATGTTCCTCGATAATGCATATACAGAAGTACAAGAAGGAGAAGAGACTCGAGTATTCCTTAAGTTTCCTCCAGCACTCGCGCCTATAAAGTGTGCAGTCTTTCCATTACTTAAAAATAAACCTGAACTTGTCGCAAAAGCAAAGGAAGTCTACGAAATGCTTCGCGGAGAATTTATGTGTGAGTTTGATGACAATGGAAACATTGGAAAGCGATATCGTAGGCAGGATGAGATTGGTACACCGTACTGTGTAACTATAGACTTCGAAACTCTTGGAGAAGGGGAAGAAAAGGGATCTGCAAATAAAGATACTGTGACAGTGCGGGATCGAGATACAGGAACTCAAGAGAGGATAAAAATAAGTGAGTTGACAAAATATATAAAAGTATTGTAGTATACAAGTGATCAGCTCCCTGAAATCACTGTTCGCTACAGCAGAAAACGGCTTAAGATAGGCCTTTCTCCGTTGTGGCGAAGAGTCCAACAAACTAAACCCGTATCCGCAAGGATACTAACCATGAAAGGGTGACAACGATGAAAAATCCATCGATTGCATCAGCAAGAGAAAAAGACAGCAAAGTGAGTGACGGCCAAATCGAAACCTGCGTGACCCTGGTCACCGATGCTACGCGCAAAGGGACAGGCACCGCACTCCGCGAACTCGTCAAGAACGGTGTTCTCAACAAGCAGAACATCGAACGTGTGCGGGCGCGTGGCAACGAAGTGGTCGCGGCAATCACTGCTTTCGTGAAGGAAAAGTTTGCCGAAATCGCCGAGAATATCGCCGGTATCGTCAAACTCATCTCCGGTGCGGAAACTCTTGAACTCGACGAAACCGACGGGAAGGAAACCATTGCGAAAGCGAAGGAGACCTTTCCTGGCTGGATTGATCCTGACTTCAATGGCTACGGTTGCGATGTGAAATCGGAACCCACCAAGAAGATGCAGGTTTCCGTCCATGAGATGATCAAGGACGGGACATTCACCCAAATCTTCAACGGCATGAGCGACGACCTCAACAGTCTTTGTCTCACGCAGTCGCAGATCATCCAGTTCGTGGTTTTACACCGCAAGTGGCTCCGCACGGAAGGGTATGGGACCTTCTTCCTCTTCAAGGTTGGAAATGAGTTCTTCGTTGCGGACGTGTACTGGTACGACGACGGGCGGCTCAAGGTCCTCGTGAACCGCTTCTCGGACGACGGCGTCTGGAACGCCGAGGACCGTCCTCGCGTCGTGTTTCCGCAACTGGCACTTGCAAATTAGCCTTGAGCCTTTGGCTCTCAGTCCCTCTGACCCTTGTCAAAATTTATTTTGGCAAATCAGGGGGATTTTTGTATACTGGAATGGCACGCATGAACGTACGGTGGCTATGGCTCCCGTGCCACGCTTGTGAAGAAATACGTTCGGGAATTCTGCCGGATATGTCTTGCAGAAGAGTGGATGTATTTTTATCTAAACAAAAAATAATCAGTTGGTGTAGCGGACTCGTGGACTTCGAGGTCCCGAATACTATTCAATCTGTCCTGATTGGGCGGGTGGTGTACTGGATGGTTCGCTACACATTATCTTCGTTGCGAACGTGAACTGGAACGACGACGGGCAGCTCAAGGTCAACGTGAACCGCTTCTCGAACGACAACGTCTGGAACGCCGAGAACCGTCATCGCATCGTGATTCCGAAACTATCATTTCTCTCATCATCATTTGGTGAGAGTTTTGTTTAAACCTCTACGCCATCCTCCAAGCATTCGTCCTATTTCTTCTAGCTTTTCCGAGAGTTCTGTGTATTTGTCAGTCGGAATGAGCTTGCTTTCCCAGGCTAGTTGATAAAAGAATTTAAGGGTGTCTATTTTTGTTATAGCCCTGCCAAGCATGATTACTTTGGTTTCTGGTGGCAGATAAATACATGAAAAACTGAATTCAAGAGTATTCAGGAACAAGTTCTCGATCTTTTGTCCTATACCAAGACGCTCGACACGTGGGAAGTTTCTATGAATAGTTAACCAAAATTGATATGCTTCTTTTACTTTAATAATTACCACCGGAAACTGGTTGGGGGGGGGTCTTAATAGTCATTTGAATTTGTATGAAAAATAATGGAGTTGCATACAACCATATCATATCTCTCAAAAATATCCACGAAGCGTGGCGTGAATTTGTGTCTGGCAAAAAATACAAAAAAGATGTGGCGGAATTTCTTCTCAAACTCTCGGAGAACACGTATAAGCTCCATACTGATCTGAAAAATAAAACATATATTCATGGATCATATGAAGCGTTTGCAGTTAACGATCCGAAACCGCGTAGTATCCACAAAGCAAGTGTACGAGATCGACTACTACATCACACTCTCTATCGAAAACTCTATCCCTACTTTGATCAGAAATTCATTTATGATTCGTATTCGTGTCGAGATTCAAAAGGAACACATAGAGCATTGGACCGCTTCATGCAATTTGCTCGTAAGGTTTCGAGGAGCAATAAACGCACCTGTTGGGTGTTGAAATGCGATGTCCGAAAATTCTTTGCTTCGATAGATCATTCAACCCTGATGACAATTATTAAAAAACATATTTCTGATGCAGACGTTATCAGTCTTGTCGATGAGGTGGTTAATAGTTTTCAAAGCATTGGACCAGGAAAGGGTTTACCGCTAGGCAATCTCACCTCGCAACTTCTCGTAAATGTTTATATGAATGAGTTTGATCAATACATAAAACATGTACTCAAAGAGAAGTTTTACATTCGTTATGCCGATGATTTTGTCATTATGAATTGTGACCGTAATGCGCTGATTGATGTATTGCAAAAGATTCATGTCTCTCTTGAATCTGTCTTAAAACTACAACTTCATCTTGACAAGGTTTCTATTGAGACTGTCTCGTCTGGTATCGACTTTCTCGGCTGGGTTCATTTCCCAACTCATCGAGTACTGAGGACATCCACTAAAAGAAGGATGCTAAAGAATCTTCAGAATAAGCCAAAACCTGCAACTACAGCTTCATATAGAGGCATGCTCAAACATGGAAATACTCACAAATTACAGCAAAAACTTTTCAAATATGATACATTAAATCCACTATGAAATTCACCAAGAAGATTCTTAAGAATGGCCTCAGGGTTATTACCGTCCCCATGCAGGACAATCCAGCTGTCACGATACTCGTCATGGTAGAAGCGGGATCAAAGTATGAAACCAAAGAAAATAATGGCATTTCTCATTTCCTCGAGCACATGGTCTTCAAGGGTACACCACGGAGACCGAAAGCTAGCATGATATCTCGTGAATTTGACGGACTTGGTGCTGAATCTAACGCTTTTACATCAGACGAATATACCGGATACTATGTCAAGGTTGCCGCGAAACATACAGACAAAGCTCTGGATATTATTTCTGACATGTACCTCAATCCTCTTTTTGAAGAATCAGAAATAACAAAAGAGAAGGGGGTCATAATAGAAGAAATACGAATGTATAGAGATAGACCAGAACGACAAGTGCATAATGCTCTTGGAAAACTCATGTTCGGCACTCAGCCTGCAGGATGGACCGTCCTAGGTCCAGAGGAGAATATTCGCTCATTCTCACGGAAAGACTTTATCGCATATAGAGAGAAGCACTATGTGGCCAAGGCTACGACTATCGTTGTTTCTGGAAATATAAAAGAAAAAGAGATAATAAAAAAGGTGGAAAAATCTTTTGCGGGAATCTCAACAGACGTGAAGCAGGGAAAATTACCTGTTACTGATTCACAAAATAAACCTGAGTCAATTGTACTATATAAGAAAACAGATCAGACTCATCTCGTCATCGGCATAAGGACATTTTCTGTCCATGACAAGAGAGTTCCTATTATGAGAGTACTTTCGGCAATACTCGGTCGAGGGATGAGTTCGCGACTATTCACAAAGATGCGAGATGAACTCGGTATTTGTTATTATGTACATACATCTCACAACACCATGACTGACCACGGTGATCTCACTATCTCTGCTGGAGTCGATACGACACGAGTAGAGCTTGGTATTACGACTATACTAGCTGAGCTCAATCGGATGAAGAATGAGCTCGTCTCGCCGAAAGAACTGAAGAAAGCAAAAGATTTTATAGCGGGCACTACTATGCTTAATTTGGAAACATCAGATTCACAAGCAGATTTTGTCGGTCATCAAGAGGTTCTCAAAGGGGAGATCAAGACACCAGAGGAGGCCATCGCTCGTGTGCAGAAAGTCACAGCAGGGGAGATACGTAAACTCGCTAAGGATGTATTCATAGATTCCAACCTAAATCTAGCTATTATTGGGCCGTTCAAAGACAAGAAAATATTTAGTGATATACTTAAACTATGATAGATAATAGAGACATACGCGTAACTATTACATCTGGGACTGTATTCAAGACTATCTCCATTCTGATTCTCATTGCAATTCTATACTATATCAAGGACATAGTGCTCGTCGTACTTGCAGCAATTGTGATCGCATCTGCTGTAGAGCCAGCCAAACTTTGGCTTGGTCGACGCAAGATCCGTCGTCTACCAGCGGTGATTCTCATATATATATCCCTAGGTTTATTCCTCGCTATACTTTTTATATTTTTTCTACCACTTATATTGGGTGAAACATTGACTTATCTAGACAATCTTCCTACCACTATCAATATTAGTGATCTCTGGAATCCAATCAAGGATTTTGGTTTCTTTTCATCTGATCAGGCAGTAGGAATCATGGCTGATAAGACTTTTTCACTCAAGGAATTCGTGGAGACATCGAAATATATCATCGCTGGCACAGGAGCAGGAGTTGTAAAGACTGCGAGTATAATATTCGGAGGGGTATTGAGCTTCGTACTCATGTTCGTTCTCTCATTCTATCTTGCTGTACAAGAAGATGGAGTTGGTAATTTCCTAAAGATTGTAAGCCCGCTCAAGCATCATGAATATATCATCGATCTCTGGAAAAGATCGCAAAGAAAGATAGGATATTGGATGCAAGGACAACTCCTTCTGGGAATTATTGTCGGTATGCTTGTCTATCTCAGTCTCATGATATTTGGGGTAAAGCATGCGCTTCTTCTCGCATTCATAGCCGCACTTTTTGAGCTTATACCTATATTTGGTCCTATACTTTCCGCTGTGCCCGCAGTCCTTATAGCGCTTGTAGATAGTGGTGCAACTCAAGGTTTCATAGTCATCGGTCTCTACCTAATCATTCATCAATTTGAAAATCATCTCCTCTATCCACTCGTGGTGAGGAAGATCGTAGGTATATCACCGATTGTTGTCATACTAGCTCTCGTCGTGGGGGCGAAACTCGCGGGTTTTCTCGGGGCGATACTCGCGGTGCCGATCGCTTCGGCAGTCATGGAGTGGGTCGATGATATAGAGAAAGGCAAGCAAGTGCCAATAGTTTCCTAATAAGTCTATTTATTTTCTATATATACCGCATACATTATGTCCAAGAATTTTTATATCACTACAACATTACCCTACGTGAATGCGGAAGCGCATGTCGGTCATGCTATGGAATTCATCCGCGCAGATGTGATCGCTCGGGCCAAGAGGCTCGCAGGGTATGATGTCTATTACAATACTGGTACAGATGAGCATGGTTCAAAGGTTGAGCGTAGTGCTCTCGCTCTAGGTATCACTCCACAACAGTTCGTCGATGAAGCCTCTCTGAAGTTCAAGACTTTGAGCAAGCTTCTCGGTGTACATGAAGAATCACATTTTATACGCACAACAGACAAGAAACATATAAGGGCGGCGCAGGCATTCTGGACTCTCTGCAAATCTCGAGGCTATCTCTATAAGAAAAACTACAAGATCAAATACTGTGTAGGTTGCGAGCTAGAGAAGACAGATTCAGAGCTTGTGGATGGGAAATGCCCCCTCCATACTTCGCTCAAGATAGAGGAAATCGATGAGGAAAATTATTTTTTCAAATTTTCTGAATTCACGAAACCTCTTCTAGATTTCTATGCTTCACATCCTGATTTTGTCGTACCCGCATTCCGTTTCAATGAGATACGCGCATTCGTAGAAAGAGGACTCATGGACTTCAGCGTGTCGCGTGTGAAGAGTAAGATGAGTTGGGGAGTGGAGGTTCCCAATGATCCTGAACATGTGATGTATGTATGGTTCGATGCTCTCGTGAGTTATATATCCACTCTCGGTTGGCCAGATGATACTGATAGTTTTGAAAAATGGTGGGTCAGTACAGGTGGAGTAGTGCAGTATTGTGGCAAGGACAATCTTCGCCAGCAGTCTGCTATGTGGCAAGCTATGCTCATGGCTGCCGGATTACCCAATTCTCGCCAGATTGTGGTCAATGGTTTCGTCACAGGTGATGGAGGTGTGAAGATGAGCAAGACCCTCGGCAATGTCATCAATCCTGTTGAGATCGTAAAGGAATATGGTACTGACGCACTTCGTTTCTTTGTCCTTCGCGAAATACAGCCATTCGAGGATAGTCCATTTACAATGGATAAATTCAAAGAGGCTTACAATGCACATCTAGCGAATGGTCTCGGCAATCTCGTCAGTCGCGTCATGAAAATGGCAGAGACAAATGATATACATCTCGACAAGTCAGTCACAGTCGATCCGAGAAAATACGAGAGTATGTATGCTAGGTATGAGATAGGTAAAGTGTGTGACGATATTTGGGAGCGTATTCAAAACGCTGATAAATATATACAAGAGCATTCACCATGGAAGACTATCAAGACTGATAAAGAAAAGGGAATTCACGAAATCCGTTTTCTTCTCGGCGAAGTTGCTGAGATAGGCCAATTACTCGCTCCTATTCTGCCAGAGACATCTGTAAAGATCGGACAGGCGATACAGGATAATAAGATAGTTAGTCCGCTTTTTATGAGGAAGTAATTGAGCAATGACTCAAGCAGGAGAATGTAATAGAAAAGAGTCTTGGTGGTACCAAGACTCTGGAAGACTATTTTTTGGGGAGTGATTGCAAGATAATCCATCTCAGATCGTCAGATATTTCTACTTCACGTAGTATAGGGGTTTCGAGCGTGAAAATAGTGTGACCTTTTGGAACATATCGTCTTATGCCCCTGAATTTATCATTACCGATAAAAGTTTCTAAAGGACTTTCAATAATATTAACCTCTTTATTGGCAGCGTGAATGATAGTTCCATCTCCAGTGGCAATGCCGACATGACCTACTCCATCAGAAGGATCATTGTGATAATAATCAATCCATCCTGAAGAGAAAATAACATCATCTTTTGATATTTCCTCTATTGTCACAGGTGCACCGATTTCTCTTTGTTGAATTGATCGTCGAGGAATCCAAATACCTCTCATACCATAGAGCCACTTTATAAAGCTCGAACAATCAAGTACAGCAGGAGCTTCTGAGGGTTTTGCTCCGCGACAGTATTGGGAGGTCCTGATGCACTGACGAGCTAGAGTAATTAGATCGACCTCTAAGATTTTGAATCCACTACGGAGAAGCATTTCTAATGCTTCCTGGTCTGATATTGGTAAGTTAAGCAGTTCAATATCCACTGCACAACGGTTTGCGACGGCACGATATTCCATACAGAAGAGCCTTTCTTTTTGTTTATTTATTGATTCACAAAACCTATCCTATCAAGGATGGTTTAAGTATCTATGTTACAAGACATACTATCTAGATACTACAATAGATATTATTCTTTTGAAAGCGGATATCTAAAACTCATATTTAATTTCAAATATGATATCATGGATTTATGAACTACATCGACATTCACTGCCATCTCGATTTTCCTGACTATGATACAGATAGGGAAGATGTGATCGTTCGAGCGCAGGCAGAAGGTGTGGGTATAATAAATGTCGGTGTAGATATTCCAACATCTCGGAAGGTGATAGGGCTCGCAGAAACCCATGATAATATGTGGGCGACTGTGGCGATACATCCAAATCATACAGGTGAACCATTCGATATAGTGGAGCTATCGAAACTAGCGCGACATCCCAAGATTGTGGCTATAGGTGAATGTGGACTCGACTATTTTCGTACAGCAGAGGATGGTATTGCTCGACAAAGGGAAGTGTTCCTACAGCATATTATTCTTGCAAATGAAGTCAATAAACCGCTTATGTTGCATGTGAGGAATGGCAAGGAGAATAAGAGTGCTTACCGAGACGCTATTGATCTATTGAAACATCATTCCAAGGTCGGAGCCAATTTCCATTGTTTCGCTGGCTCTATGGAGGAATTGCGATCAGTACTAGACATCGGAGCAACGGTCTCGTTCACTGGAATAGTGACATTTACAAAAGATTATGATGAAGTAGTAAAAAATGTTCCAATTGATAGGATAATGTCAGAAACTGACGCTCCATTTCTCTCTCCGATACCATATCGAGGCAAGCGTAATGAGCCCTTGTATATCAAGGATATTACAGCGAAATTAGCATCGATCAGAGGAGTTCCCACTACAGAGCTCGCTCAAAATATAATTGACAATGCGCGTAGAATATTCTCCATCTAGTATTTTATCGAAATTTTATCAGGATTTTATAATAATTTTATCTCATCTTGTTACAGTGTGATGGCCATTCACCATGGCGTATGAGTATCGACAATTACTTCTTCCATCCTTGTTTTCATCATAGTGTTGTGATAATGTACGTGCACGTGCATTTTAACAAAATAATAACGTGAGTAGTCCTGGCACTATAACAAGTTTGCACGGCCATGCTTCGCTGTTCGCTATAATTAAGGGTACTGATTATAGAGAATACCCACTACGGGATTAGGGCGAATTACTGCTCACAGAGATTAGAGATTATGATAGAAGCATCACATAAAGATGAGGGAAAAAAGGTATATGAAATAGGGTACATTCTTATTCCATCAGTTCCCACAGAGAAAGTAGAGGGTGTTGTCGCACAACTCAAAGATATTCTTTCGAAGAAAGAAGCGGTAATTATCGCGGAGGAAACTCCAGAACTTCGTGGACTTGCCTACGATATGACGAAGAAGATAGGAACAGTCAATCATAGATTCGAGAAGGGTTATTTCGGCTGGATTAAGTTCGAGATGTCTGTTGGTGAGATCGAGTCTGTTAAGAAAGCTTTTGAACTCCATCCAGATATGCTCCGAATCCTTCTTATTATTACTATCAAGGAGAATACATATCTTGGTAAGAAATTAGAAATTGCAACTATTACTGATGTTCCAATGACAGAAACATTACCTCTTGCTGGTATTGATGAGAAGAAAGCGGTTCCGATGGCTTCTCCTGAAGAAATGGATAAGAGTATAGACGAGATGGTGAAAGAGGCGTAATATTATCATTAAGTACGCATATATATGTTTTTAAACAAAGTAATGCTCATAGGAAATCTCACACGAGATCCAGAAATAAAGGCTCTGCCATCGGGGATCAAAGTCTGTTCTTTCGGTATTGCTACCAATCGTGTTTGGAAAGATAAGAATGGTGCAAAACAGGAGGCTGCAGATTTTCACAATATAGTTGTTTTTGATCGTCAAGCAGAAACAGTAGCTCAGTATATGAGAAAAGGTTCCAATGTTCTCGTAGAAGGACGCCTGCAGACACGATCATGGGACGGTACGGACGGACAGAAGAAATACCGCACAGAAATAGTCGCAGACCGAGTACAGTTCGGATCAAGACCAAATTCTGGTGGAGGAGCACCATATGCTGACAAGAAGTCACCAGAAGTACCTGTAGATACAAATAGTGGTACAGATGCCTCTCCAGCCAGTGCAATAGCGTATCCAGAAGAAGAGATTAACCCAGATGACATCCCATTCTAATCAACTAACAATTACTTATTCAATTAATCAAATTATATGATCAAACAGTGTTACTTTTCACAGAATAATATCCGACACATAGACTACAAGGACACAGAAATCCTCAAGAAATTTCTCAATCCTCATGGACGTATGATTAGCCGAAAGAAATCAGGTGTATCTGCTCGTAGTCAAAGACAGCTCGCAGTGGCGGTCAAGCGTGCTCGATATATAGGGCTTCTACCATTCGTAGCGAGATAGGTTTAAGGATTGGTATAAGAGAAAATAGAATAGGATTTCGAAGGACCCTTCGCAGCACGACGGTGCGAGAAGAGCGAATTGCCAGCAGGCAATTACGCGAGTCCTGAGAAACCTATTTTATTTTCTCTAAATACTATTTTCCTACCCGCTCCTTATACTCTCCAGTTTCAGTATTGATGCGTATGATATCGCCAACATTCACGAAGAGTGGAGCACTGATGGTTGCGCCAGTTTCTAGTGTTATGACCTTTCCACCACTCGTGGCGCTGTCACCTTTGAGGTTCGGAGGAGCTTCTGTGACCTTCAGTTCTACAATAATAGGGAATTTGAAGCCAATGGTTTGTTCACCGAAGAGGAGTTGTGTAACGAGCATATTTGGTTTGAGGAAGCGTCCTTGCTGACCGACAACATCTTCGCTTACACTGAAGCGCTGACTAGGATTCTTCGGATCACAGAAATAGTATTCTCCTCGATTTACATAGAGATATTTTATTTCTTTGCTCTCTATTTCAGCCTCAGACACTTTTTCTGATTGGTGGAATGAATACTCGGTGACTTTACCTGTGATCATGTTCTTTAGCTTCGTAGCATTGACAGGTTTCCTCTGTTGTTTGCGGAAGACGTGTGAAGAAAGCACTTCATAAGGCGCTCCTTCCATAATAATGTATTTTCTTTCGACTATCTCATTGTATTCGAGCATTGACATGATATGTGTGTATTTATTAAGTAGTAGAGGCATTCTAGCTGTTTTGATGGAAAAAGGCAAAAAACTGCCGAGAATCACTTCTCGACAGTTTTTAATTAAGTGTGAACCCACCGTCTGTGATGGCGGAGAGATTCACTTTACTTATATATTTTATCCCTCCTATCTATTTTTATTACTATAAGCACATCATCATCGATAAGAAAAAGTATTCTATAATTACCAACCCTGAATCGATACATTTTCCCATCGATATGTTTCGCGAAGATCAGTGGGTCATCTTGCTCGGTATAGAACCTTATTTTTTATAGATACGTTTATGGGTCTCAATAGGTAAGCGCAACAAACATCTTCTCGCATAAGCAGAATATAATGTCCTCATTAGAATCTTCTCGCGATTATCGAGACTTCTCTTTCCGTATCCTCTCCTGTAATTCTTGCCCGATTATGTCTTGAGAAAATACTCGACCATGTTTGATATCGTCTAACCCTCGAATAATTCCGTGGTCAAGCATGATAGGTTGAAAGCGATTATCTACATATGCACGTGTGGCGAGATTAAGCATTGCAGAAATAGTCCAGCCTTCTTCACGAGCTTTTTTCATTGCTGCTTTTTTGAGTTTTGTATTCATATTGAAGATAGTTTTTGAAGTCATATTAATAACAAGTATATACCCGATATATATCGTGTCAAGACGCACAAAAATACAATCTTTACGACTATGAGATGTTATTTGGCGGTCTTTTTTTCAATGACTAGACCACTTCACTCGCCAACTTGGCGCGAATCTTTCCGAGAATTTCTTCTCTCACATCTTGATTTTCTTTGAGGAATTGTCGTGTAGCATCATAGCCACGACCGAGCTTCACATCCCCATAAGCATATGAAGTTCCGCTCTTTTGTAATAGTTCCATCTTTTCTCCAAGAGCAATGATTTCGCCTTCTTGAGAGATTCCTTCGTTGTACATTAGGTCGAACTCTGTCTGACGAAAGGGGGCAGCAACCTTATTCTTTACCACCTTCACACGGACTCGTCCCCCCATTACTTCTTCACCTTTTTTGATTTGGGCGATTCTGCGTATATCTAGGCGTATTGAAGTATAGAACTTCAGAGCTTTTCCTCCTGGAGTTGTTTCTGGATTACCGAACATCACACCGATCTGCATGCGGATCTGATTGATAAATATAACAATAGTTTTCGATTTTGCGACTATACCGGTGAGTTTTCTGAGAGCTTGGGACATGAGGCGAGCCTGTTTGCCGACATGATGCGCTCCCATATCTCCTTCGATTTCGTCCTTCGGTGTGAGAGCTGCGACAGAGTCGATGACTATGACATCCATTTTTCCAGAGCGTACGAGACTCTCTACTATCTCGAGGGCTTGTTCACCTGTATCTGGTTGGGAGATGAGAAGTTCTTCTATACGCACGCCTAAACGCTTGGCATATTGAGGATCCATAGCATGTTCTGCATCGATGAAGGCGCATATACCATTGAGCTTTTGAGCTTCTGCAACGATATGGAGTGAGAGGGTAGTCTTACCAGATGATTCTGGGCCGAAGATTTCAATAATGCGTCCTCGAGGCATACCACCGACACCGAGTGCTGCGTCGAGACCGATCGATCCTGTTGGAATTGCATTTATATTGACTCGCGGTTTCTCTCCGAGCTTCATGATGGATTCATCGCCGAACTTCATGCGTATAGCGTCTAGTGTGGAACTGATACTATCAGTAGGGTCTGCTCTGGCAACATGCTTATGACTATCTTCTTTTATATTTTTTTCATCAACTTTCGTTTCTTGTTTTGTCTTTTTTACCATAGGAAATAATAGTTAGGAAATAATGCGGGTACTTCTATCCTGGGTACGGGGATATTACCTCTAGTCTACCTTATATATTAGTTCGAGTCGATATTCCTCACTTCTACCAAATTTATCTTTTACTTTTATGCTAAAAATGTTGTATCCTGGCGCTAGTAATTCGATTTCATTGAACTTTCCTTTTTCATCTATAGTGATCGGTCGATCATTCAGTGTTATATCTTGTATACGTTTCACCAAACCTCTGACGGTTACTCGTGGGGTAGTCAGTGTGCTTCCGTTTGTCGGCTCTAGAATCTCTAGATATGGTCCAGAGATAAAGTCATGTGAAGTGAATATGGCATAACCGATGATGGTGAATATACTTATAAGGAATATGCAAAGGCGTACTATTTTCTTCGTATCTTGTCTAGTAATATCTCTAAATAAGGTTGTCATTTTCAGGTACAGGAATTTCTTCAGGATTCGTGGAAACCTTTGCACCGAATACTTCACGAGCCTTGGCTCCATTTGCAGATCCTATCACGCCTCTTTTTTCTAGAATATCCATCAATCGAGCCGAACGAGAATAACCTATACCAAGTTTTCTCTGCAGGAATGATGTGGACGCTTTACCTGTTTCTATGACGATCTCTCTCGCTTGTTCATACATATCATCTTCCTCACCGATATCTTCCTCTTCTAGATTTGCTTCGAATATTGTATCCTTGCCGATCTCTGGAGTCATGAGATTGATCTCACCCATAATCTCATCCTTGTATGTGTCGGCGAGATATTTCACAACTTTCTTCACTTCGTTCTCGGTAATATATGCTGACTGTAGGCGTTGAGGTTTCGACATTTCTGCACCTTGATAGAGCATATCTCCAGCTCCTAAGAGTTTCTCGGCCCCACTACCATCTAGGATAGTGCGAGAATCGATCTGAGATGATACTTGGAGGGCAATACGAGTAGGGACATTGGCTTTGATAAGTCCAGTGATGACATTCACACTCGGCCGCTGTGTCGAGAGGATAAGATGAATACCCACAGCACGACTCATCTGAGCGAGACGGACGATAGCCGACTCGAGCTCGCGTGGATATGACTGCATTATATCTGCAAGTTCATCTATGATGATGACGATATATGGCATACCCTCTGCATCTGCGTCCTTATTCTTATGATATGAGTCTATATCTCGCATACTGTTCTTCTCGAGTATGTCATAACGACGACTCATTTCTTTTGCTGCCCACTTGAGAGAGAGAATAGCTTTCTTCGGTTCTGTGATAACTGGTGTGAGGAGATGAGGGATCTTATTATACAAGGTCAGCTCGACACGCTTGGGATCGATCATGATAAATTTCAAGTCTTCAGGAGAATTACGGAAGAGGAGAGATGTAATGATGGCATGGATCGTTACAGACTTTCCAGAACCTGTTGCTCCAGCGATGAGCATGTGAGGAGCTTTTGCCAAGTTGCCAAAATATGATTTGCCAGTGATTCCTTTACCTAGTGAGACGAGGAGGGGTTTGTCCGAACCCTGATAATCGTCTGAACCAAGGAGTGTTGCAAGACCGACCGTTGTCTTCGTAGTGTTCGGTATTTCTATACCAACGAGGGATTTTCCGGGAATAGGAGCCTCTATGCGGATAGGGTGCGCCGCTAGAGCCAGAGCAAGGTCATTGTTGAGGGCGACTATCTTCGAGAGCTTCACTCCTTCCGCAGGCTTTAGTGCATATCTAGTAACCGAAGGTCCTATAGATATTTCATCCATTTCCACATTTATACCGAAGTTCTGGAGTGTACGCTTTATAATATTGGCATTTGCCTTTATATCACCCGTCTCAGGCTTGCCTTTATCTTTCTCGAGTAGAGAGAGTGGTGGGGGTGTAAAAGGCTTGGAGCTACGAGTAGTGATGAATCCTCCGAAGGTATCAGTTTCAGAATCAAGATTTTTTCTATCAATAGGTTTTTCAACTTTTTTGTCAGATATTGCAACCTTGGTATCAGCAGTATTTTCTTCGTTCGCTTCATCCTGTATTTCAGGATCGATCTCTTCGTATTCATTTTCCTCGACTTCAGTATCTTCCGCATTTTTGGAGAACCATTTCCAGAACATGAGATGTTCGAGAGTGAAGTGAATATTGAAGGTAATAAGGATAGATATAGTAAGGACGGTCATGAGGAGGATGGCTGTAGCGTATACATCGAATAGAGAGATAAGTGGTTGAGATATATAGCGTCCGAGTACACCTCCTTCACGGACGATGAGCAAGTCGATCAATCCAAGCCCAGAGATGAGGAATAATATAGATCCGACAAGTTTTGAGATCTGGAATTTTCTCTGTACACCACTAAGGAATGATATTCCAGCCATTGTGAGACTGATAGGGAAAAGGAAATACCCAATGCCGAAGAGTTTCTTCAAGAAATTGAATGAATATGACCCTACAAAGCCAGCCTTATTAAAAGCGGCAAGTATAGACAGGAATGCAATAGCAAAAAACACTATAGCTATTACGGCTTGCCAAGTTTCCTTCTTGACCTCATTCTGGAAGCGATCTCCTATAGAAGCTGACGATTTTTTATTTTTCTTTGACATCCGTTTTTTTTCAGTACAAATTATATGTATGTATAATACCACAATTATCACTTCTGCATCTTGAGTATCATAATCACATGTAAGATACTTTACAATCAAGGACAGAATAAACTATAATAGACATGTGGTGGCGTTGAGTTTTGTATGAGACATATCAGACATCCTATAAAAGGACACATTAATTATTTAAGACTTTTAATACAAAAGAATTGCAATCAATATTTCAAAAAAGAATAGAAAAGATAGTACAGGCAATATATCTTGCGTCCAATCATATAAAGGACAGTGAGCCTTTGAAGTGGGAATTGAGAAAAGAAAGCCTAGCTCTACTCGCATGCGGACACTCTCTCGACAGTGACGGTCCGTCCGATATACCAACAGATCTTACCATTGAAGCCATAACATCGTGTGGATATGATGTTGTCTCTCTACTCACACTCTCGTCAATATCTGGTCTGGTATCTAGCAGTAACAGCCTCCTTATTATCCATGAGATTGAAGCACTTCTGATCTCATTCAATGAGACATATAAGGATTATGCTACCAAAGCTGGATTCATTCTTTCTGATGACTTTTTTCGCACTATTGATAAAGGACAAAATATCAGACCAACCCTACAAAATAGGGGTAATCGCATGTCCAAAAATCAAGAAATAACCAATGGAAATAAGGGCGAACTGATACAGAATATAAAAGACAAAAAAGATACTAGGCAGACTCAGATCATAGAACTTTTGAAATCACAGTCTGATCTCACAATCAAGGACTTTGCAAAGGTCATAGTAGGTTGCAGTGAAAAGACAATTCAAAGAGAATTGACTGATCTCGTAGGTAAAGGAATTGTGAGAAAAGATGGAGAAAGACGCTGGAGTAAGTACTCGTTAAATCGTTGACTTTTTTCGGTGCATTATGATAGTATGCCTGTGTGGGTTATAGCCTTATAAAAGGGAGTTATCCACATTGAATTTTGGACATACCGTTCAGGTGAGTTATAATAACGCCTATACGGAAATTGCCCGTACTTTGAAAATTTAATAAGGATAAATCTTAGGTAAAAATACAGACAAACCTTTTCCGTCATGGCTGAAAAAGTGCAGACATTCAGACTCACTTATCGAAACCTACTCCCCTCTTAATTCTTAACAGGGCTCGTGTCGATATATATGAGCGAGGGGAATAGTGTTTGAAAGGAAAGTTTCGGTTCAGTTAGTTT
>CAZAEF010000008.1:0-24133 GCA_964484315.1 uncultured Candidatus Saccharibacteria bacterium
CTTCTATATCTATTTCTATAATCTTCTCTTCTTCGAGGGGTTTTGCTATTTTATTTTCTGGTATCTTATGTGCAAGTTTCAGGGTCGGTTTTGACTTTATTTTTTGTATGACTTTCTTTTCTTTCTTTGCCTTTGGCATATCTTTTTCTATAAATTATTTTTATTTCATAGTTGTAACAAAATGTCGCTTTTTTTGCAAACTTCTATTTTTGTGGATAACTTTTTCCTTCCGAAGCGAGACAAGTAAGAGCTACAGCTATAGCATCATATTCATCATCATGTTTCTTCTTTGAACCGATTTTTATAAGTAGAGGGATCATCTTGATGACTTGGGCTTTGTCACTCGCTCCATATCCTGTGACAGCCAACTTGATCTGAAGTGGGGAGTATTCATAAATAGGTATATCACGTTCAATCGCTTGATATATTATCACGCCACGAGCCTCACTCACTCGCATAGCAGTTTTTTGATTTTTTGTAATGAAAAGGGATTCGATGGCGAGAGCTGATGGAGAGTATTGGTTGATTATTTCTTCAACTCTTTTGCCGACCAATCCAAGACGGATATAGAAACTATCTTTTATAGATGTTTGTAAGCACTCAGAATAGATCAAGGATTCTTTATTTTTACCTTCTTTTTCTATAATAGCTATACCCACACGATCATACCCAGGGTCTATTCCGATTATTCTCATTATTACTCTGCATTAGTATGTACATTCTGCACTTCGTCATTTTCTTCTAGTTCCTCGACGAGAGCGCTGAGCTTGGTGATATCCTCATCCTCCAGAGGCATAGTGGTATTCGCCGTCCAACCTTCGTGAGTCTTCGTGAATGCCCAAGTAGCACTACCAACAGAAGCAAGCTCACTTCCATGATTTGATAGGATGTGTTTGACCTCAGCTGCGGCTTTGTTGCGATTATCCGTAAGGACATCGATAAGTATAGCCACTCCTCCTGGTCCATATGATTCATAGATTATATTATCCATAGTAGCGCTATTATCTATAGTCGCTTTTTTTATGGCACGATCGATGGTGTCATTTGGCATATTTTCTTTCTTTGCTTTCTCTATAGCAAGGGCAAGGCCTGGAGATTTCAGATTTCCCCCTGATTTCTTGGCTTCGACAGAGATATATCTTACGAGTTTTCCAAAGATTTTACTCTTCTGACCATCATTCTTCGCCTTCTGATGTTTTATTTTTGAAAATTTATTGTGTCCTGACATTGTTTTCGTGTGATTAATAAGTTGTTACTATAATAACCTACCTGAATCCTCTAGTTCAAGGTGTTTATACGCCTTGTCTGTCGGTATTCGCCCTTTCGGCGTCCTTTCGAGTAGGCCTAGCTGAATAAGATATGGTTCATATACTTCCTCTATTGTCGCTTGTTCTTCTGATAGGGCGGCGGCGATAGTATTGAGGCCGACTGGGCGACCGCCGAATTTCTTTATCATAGTTGTAAGGATATCTCTGTCTGCGTTATTGAGACCTATACTATCGACACCGAGCATAGAGAGAGCTTTTTCCACGATCTCTTTTGACAAAGGTTTCTTTTCTATCTGAGCATAGTCACGACAGCGTTTGAGGAAGTAGTTGGCGGTGCGTGGAGTGAAACGACTACGCAATCCTATAGCATGTACAGCATCAGTATGGATATCTATATCAAGGATTTTTGCAGATCTTTTGATGATCTCCCTGATTTCCTCCTCGGTATAGAATTCAAGTTTGAATACTCCACCAGAAAATCGTGAACGAAGAGGGGATGAAATCATAGCAATACGTGTAGTTGCTGCTATTAGGGTAAAAGAGGGTAGTTCTAGTTGTATCGTGCGTGCAGAAGGGCCTTTACCTATGATAATGTCTAGCATACCTGACTCCATTGCAGGATAGAGTATTTCCTCTATAGCTTTGTTCAGTCGGTGGATTTCATCGATAAATAGTATATCTCCATGAGAAAGATTGGTGAGAATGGATGCAAGATCCCCGACTTTTATAATAGCGGGTCCAGATGTGATCTTCATCTGTGTCCCAGTCTCCTTGGCAATGAGGTGGGCAAGAGTGGTCTTCCCAAGTCCTGGAGGTCCATAAAAGAGAATATGCTCAGGCGGATGATTCCTCTCCTTTGCAGCGGTCAAAAGTATATGCAGATTATCCTTTATCCTTTGTTGACCAACATATTCTGACCATCTGTGGGGGCGCAATGTCTGATCAAGATAACCAGATTCTTGATTATCCGATGAGGAGCCACCTTTCTTTTTCTTCGTATCGTCTATTGACATAATAAATAAAGTATGCTAGGCTTTTACAAGTTCACTCAAAAATACATTTACATGCTGTATCGGGTTCATAAATCTCTAAGCAATATAGTTAGTTTACTCTAACTATCTGGTGTAGTATTGGGGACGCTCTGGTTATATACCTTGTGTATATACACTGGGACCATCCCTGAGGCTACACTTATCTTTTGGTGATCGCATTGAAAGCATTGCTTAGAGATTCATGCATCCGATTTTTCTATACATTTTTTTCTCTTATCTGTATCAATAGTACTCCTCTTATATTTAAATTCAATTGACACAGGATTTTTTCTGCTTCGTAACTTACGCTCAGATTAGAAATTAGGCTTTTCTGGAATCTTTGCTCCATGTTGAGTGAGACGAGCACGGTTCTCAGCTTCAACTTTCTGTAATTCCATATGTTCTTTCACCTGCTCCCTTTGCATTGTATTTATTTCACGTTCTAGTTGGGATTTCTTCGTCTCATTTTCCTTCATCTTTTTCTCCTTATTGATAATTTCTTCCTTCATTTTGATGATATCAGTCTTTGATGTTGCATTTTCATCTATCAATCTTTTCAATTCGGTCTTATCTTTCTCGAGTAATTGAGCATGAGCATGCATCTCTTGTTGAAGTTTCTTGAATGCTATATCGAAATTATTTGATGCGTCCATATAATATAAAATAATATTTTGTCTGGTAATTAATCCTGTATTTCTATCACTCTCCTCAGCTCTGGCAGGGAAGTGATCCCTTTCAGAACTTTTATTATGCCATCTTGTTCCATAGTGAGTATGCCTTGAGATATTGATGCAGAGGCTATATCATGTCCGCTCGAACCGTACTCGGCGACTTTCTCCATATCTTCATTCATAAGTATACCTTCATATATACCGAGACGACCTTTGTATCCTGTATTATTACATTTATCACATCCTACAGGCTCAAATATTTTACCTTTTGCACGATCAGATGTAGGGATCTCGGTCTTGTCATATATGGAATTGATAACTTTATCGATAGATATAGCGTCAGCGCCTTCTAGAAGTATTTCTTTTTTACAATCAGGACAGAGTCTGCGGACGAGACGTTGAGCAAGGACAATACTTAATGCAGAGGAGAGAATCTTCGGATTGACACCGAGGTCAATAAGGCGGGGGAATGAACCTGCGGCATTATTCGTATGGAGTGTTGAGAATACGAGGTGTCCTGTGAGCGCGGAGTTGATCGCAATAGCCGCAGTCTCACTGTCTCGGATCTCACCAATCATGAGAATATCAGGATCTTGACGAACTGCTGAGCGCAGACCTTCTAGGAATGTGTATCCTTTGTCATTTACCTGTGTCTGTACAATTCCAGGGAGGTGGTACTCGATCGGATCTTCTATGGTGATGATTTTCACTGTGGGATTGTGAATTTTCTTGATAAAAGCGTAGAGAGTCGTTGTCTTACCAGATCCTGTGGGACCAGTGGTGAGCACCATACCATTCGGCTTATCGATTTCCTTCACGATAATCTTGAGAAGTTTATCGGGGATACCCAGTTCTTCTAGCGGAACACTGATACTCTTCGGATTTAAGAGACGCATCACGATAGACTCATCATATGCTCCAGGGAGTACAGAAGTTCTTATTTCTATATCATCAGTACCTATATGAACACTGAAACGTCCATCTTGAGAGTCTTTTTTTATATTTAGTTTGAGACCAGACAGCAATTTTATACGAGACAGGAGGAGGTGGTATGTCTCGACATCGAAATCGATCACATTCACGAGCACACCATCGAGCCTATAACGCAGACGAATATATCCTTCTTCTGGTTCTATATGTATATCAGATGCATTCGAAGCCAATCCTCCTGCTATAACCGTCTCGAGGATGCGCGAAACACGATAACTCTTCTTCATTGAAAGTGTATTCTTGAGAATTGTGATCACTTCTGGAAGTCCTTTTGCTTTGGCGACGATAGCCCCGATCTCCTCACTCGATACTTGTAGAGAGCCAGCCTTTGATTCATATGCGAATGAGAGATCCTTGTAAGCACTCCATGCTTTTTCCAGACTTGCCGTCGAACATATACTGATAATAGGTTCATAACCTTTCTTATTTATATCATCCAGTATTTCTGCGAGACGTGGATCTGCGGGGTTGCGCACAGCTACCTTTACTTTTTTATTAATGAGCGCATATCCCGCTACCTTGACCTCTCGAGCAGTTTTTTCCTCTATGAGACGGAGGGCGTCCGTATTGATAGAAATAAGAGTAAGGTCGACATACTCAATACCATGCTTTGCTGAGAGTAATTGAACAAGTTCCTCCTCTTCGCGCTTGAGGAGGTCTGCCATTTTGCGATTCTGTTTATCTTCATTAAATTCAATCATGTGATATATTATACCTCAATGTACATCATCGGGATAACTGGTACGATAGGCGCAGGCAAAGGTGCTGTCGTGGAATATCTTATACAGAGAGGATTCACCCATTTTTCTGCTCGTGAACTTATCCTCGATGAGGTGCGTAGACGAGGATTCAAAATCAGTCGAGAAAATACCACAAATGTCGCAAACGATCTCCGTACTATCCATGGACCAAGTTATATTATCGAGACTCTATTCTACAAAGCAGAGGAAAGTGGTAAAAATTGCATTATCGAATCAATAAGAGCGATCGGTGAGCTAGAGTTTCTTCGAACACAGAAAAATTTCAAACTCTTTGCTGTCGATGCCGATCCAGAGCTTCGGCATAAAAGGGTATTGGAACGCAGGAGTGAACTCGATCGAGTGTCATTAGAACAATTTCTCGCAGAGGAGAAAAGAGAAATGTTCTCGACGAATCCCAATGAGGGAAGTATTATAGATTGTATAAAGAGAGCGGATTATGTATTCGAGAATAATGGCACAAAGGAAGAATTGTATAAGAAGGTAGAGGAGATATTGAAGAAAGTTACGAAAAATTAAATTAAAATCAGCCAAATTAGTTCAGTGGTAGAACACTGCTTTCGTAAAGCAGGAACGTGAGTCCGATTCTCACATTTGGCTCCAAATAGTCTGAGTTTCTCTTTGTCTATTTCTCTGGTATTCTAAGAATATGAAAGATGTTAAGAATCAGACAGAGCAACGCATTGCCGAGATAGAGACACTTATGCAGGGTGCAGATTTTTGGACTGATCGGAACAAAGCTCAAGCTATGGTAAGGGAGTTGAATGATCTCAAGGAGGATCTTGCGAATGGTGGAAAAGGAGGAAAATATGATAAAGGAGATGCTGTCGTCACTATTTTTTCTGGAGCTGGGGGAGATGATGCCGAAGATTTTTCTTCCATTCTATATCGTATGTATCGTAAACTTGCAGAGAATAAGGGTTGGGGAATGCAAATGATCCACGAGAATAAAAATGATCATGGGGGATATCGCAATATAACCCTAGAAATATCTGGAAAAGGTGTCTACGGCACACTGAAGAATGAATCAGGTGTGCATCGGCTCGTGCGCATATCTCCATTCAATGCCAAACAACTTCGCCATACATCATTCTCTATGGTTGAGGTAATTCCAAAATTCGAGAAGACTCAAGGAGAGGATATAGAATTACCAGAAAAAGATCTTGAAATTTCAATAGCTAAATCTGGCGGTCCAGGTGGACAGAATGTTAATAAAAGAGAAACGGCGGTGCGGATCGTCCATATTCCCACGAAACTTTCGGTACATGTTACCTCAGAGCGCTCTCAAGCGCAGAATAAAGAGAAGGCTCTAGATATCCTCCGAGGGAAGATATTCAAGGTACGCGAAGATGAACGCATTGCGCGAGAAAAAGGAATGTATGTGAGCAAGACCACTTCCATCGATTGGGGAAATCAGATACGGTCATATGTCACACACCCATATAAGATGGTGAAAGATCATAGAACAAATATTGAAACATCTCAGATAGATAAGGTTTTCGAAGGTGAAATAGATATATTTCTCGATGCGGAGAAAAATCTCATATAAGATGATATAATGGCAATATGATTTATTTCGATAAGGTTAGCAAGATTTACCCTGACGATTCTGTAGCTCTCGATACCGTGAGTTTTACTATAGAACCCAATGAATTTGTCACTGTAGTGGGACATTCTGGGGCTGGCAAGACCACACTCATAAAGATGATCATTGCAGAGGATTTTCCTACACACGGAGCGATATTCTTCGAATCGAAGAATATTCATTCTATGAGAAAGAAAGAGATGAGTACTTTGAGACGCAGGATAGGCACTGTATTTCAGGATTTTCGTCTTATTCCAAATAAAACCGCGTATGAGAATATAGCATTTGCTATGGAAGCGTCAGGAAAAACAGATAAAGAGATAAAGTCTGATGTACCTTATATCCTCGAACTTGTAAATCTAGGTGAGAAGATGTGGAACTTTCCACATCAACTATCTGGTGGTGAGAAACAGCGTGTAGCTATTGCTCGTGCGATCGTCAATCAACCACATATCATCATAGCTGATGAACCTACGGGTAACCTCGATCCGGTTAATGCTCATGAAATCATCAAAATCCTTCAGAAGATTCACAAGCTCGGTACTACAATACTCCTTACAACACACAATAAGGGTGTTGTAGATACGGTGGGAGGAAGGGTGCTCACGATGGAAAAAGGAAAGCTCATCCGTGATGATAAAGAGGGTAAATATATTTTATAATTTAGATTAAGTAAAAACTTTCATATTCAACATGATATTCACATTTTTCAAACGCATTATCAGAACAGGATTTATCAATTTTTGGAGGAATGGTTTTCTCTCCTTTGCTTCGATCATTGTCCTCACACTCTCTCTCACTGCTTTCGGTATGCTTATCTTCGGTAGCGCATTTGGACGCGCACTCATAGAAGAGGTCAAAAATAAGGTAGATATAAATGTTTATTTTACCCTCAATGCAGATGAAGCTGGAATTCTTGAGCTCAAGAAGACAATAGAAAAATTCCCAGAAGTTGCTACGGTAGGATACATATCTCGCACCAAAGTACTCGCCAATTTCAAAGATAAGTGGAAAGACAATACGCTCATCCTGCAAGGATTAGAAGAAATAGGGGATAATCCTTTTCCTGCTGTTCTCAATATAAAGGCCAAGGAACCATCTCAATATGCAGGTATTGCAAAATTCCTCGACGGCAAGAATTCACTTTCGAAAGAGGGAATATCTATTATTGATAAGATTGATTACAATCAGAATCAACTTGTTATAGACAGACTTGGTCGTATTATTCCTGCAGTTGAAAAAAGTGGATCTGTTCTCGCATTGATCCTCATTATCGTCGCATCTATCGTCACTTTCAACACAGTGCGTCTAGTTATATACACCGCAAAAGACGAAATAGCTGTCATGAAGCTTGTTGGTGCTTCGAACTCATATATCAGGGGACCATTTGTCATGTCTGGTGTAATGTACGGAGTGTTTGCAGGTATACTTACTCTCGTTATTCTAGGAGTTTTCGCTTTTTATACTGATGCTGCGCTTATGAAATTTGCTGGTAGCAAGGGTGTAGATGAATTCGGCCTCATTATAAATGTATTTTCCAGATATTTCTTACAGAATTTCGGACAAATACTCGCCATAATTATGGGTTCAGGTATTGTTCTCGGTGCAATATCAAGCTATTTAGCAGTACGCAGATATCTAAGAGTGTAAAGTAGACAGATAAACTCGTTTTGCTAGAATGGGTCTATGAAAAGACAGACATCCAACCATAAATACATTTTTGTAATTGGTGGAGTGATGTCTGGCGTTGGTAAAGGAATAGCGACATCTTCTATAGGTACACTCCTCCAAGCAAAAGGATTCAATGTAAATCTCACCAAAGTCGACCCTTATCTCAATGTCGATGCTGGTACCATGAACCCCACTGAGCACGGTGAGGTTTTTGTTTTAAGTAGTGGACTGGAAACAGATCAAGATATGGGTAATTATGAGCGATTCCTCAATCGTGACGCTCTCGTCGATGACTATATGACTTCTGGTATGGTCTACAAGCATGTGATCGATAAGGAGCGAGCTCTTGGCTATGGAGGTAAGTGTATCGAAGCTATTCCAGATATTCGCAATGAAATAGTCCGTCGCTATGAGCAAGCTACGAAACTCAATGAATCAGAAATATCTATCATTGAAATCGGCGGTACTGTCGGTGATTATCAGAATATTATGTTTATCGAAGCGGCTCGATATCTCAAGATTAAACATCCAGACGATGTACTCTTCGTAATGGTGAGTTATCTTCCTATCCCATCGAAACTAGGGGAAATGAAATCTCGACCGACTCAGAATGCTGTTCACCAGCTAGCTTCATACGGTGTCCATACCGATATTATCATCGCGAGATCGGAGAAAGTAGTCGATAAAAAGAGAAAAGAAAAGATTGCTATGGCCTGCAATATACTAGAGGAAAATGTAATTTCAGCTCCAGATATAGAGAGTATATATGACGTACCTCTCAATTTTGAAAAAGATAAACTAGGAGAAATTATCCTCAAATCATTCAAATTGAAACCTCGTAAGGGAAAGGGTCTGGGTGAATGGAAGAAGTTTTCCGAAGGAATGAAACACGTAAAAGATGAGGTCAATATTGCTATAGTTGGGAAATATTTCAATACAGGAGATTTTATACTCACTGACGCATATCTCTCTGTTCTCGAAGCTATCAAGTATTCTGCTTTTGCAAATAGAGTAAAGCCGAAGATTCACACAGTCAATGCGCGAGACTTTGAAATCAAAGATCCAGATTACTCAACCCTAGATCAATATGACGGCATCATTGTCCCGGGAGGTTTCGGTGAGACTGGAATAGAAGGTAAGCTCAGTGTTATAAGATATGCGAGAGAGAATAAGATTCCTTACTTTGGTCTATGTTATGGTATGCAACTCATGACTATTGAATATGCTCGTAATGTGCTCGGTCTAGAAGGAGCACAGACTGCAGAGATCAATTCGAAGGCGCCACATGTAATTATCGATATCATGCCTGATCAAAAGAAGAAAATAGCAGAAGGTCACTATGGAGCATCGATGCGACTCGGGGTATATACAGCGAAACTTCTCAAAGGTTCGATAGCTTATGAAGCATATAGAACGCCAACCATATCAGAACGACATCGACATCGATACGAAGTCAGTCCAAGTTATATAAAGGAAATTGAAACAGGAGGCTTGGTATTTTCTGGTAAATCTCCAGACGGAACTCTCATGGAAATAGCCGAGCTTCCACGCACAATCCATCCTTTTTTTCTCGGCACTCAATTTCACCCAGAATTTCTAGCTAGACCATTGCGACCACACCCACTTTTCACCGAGTTTATAAAATGTGCAAAACAACGCAAGAAGATTAGTCTTCGGTAATATCTCTAGGATAAAACAGATTGACCGTCCATTCTCCAGCTATTCGTAACTTGTTGCGCAATGAATGAAAATTGAATAGATATATCGCTCTCCAAAGTATCCACATGAGAGGCCCTTTAAGTGTAATTCCTAAGATTGTTCCAACTGCATACCACTGACCTAGTGAGACAAGTAAACCTTTTTGTCTATAGACAAAAGAAATAAGGGGTTTTTTCCTCAGAGAAGCTCCTATGTTTCTAGCAACATTTTTACCCTGTTGTACCGCTACTTGAGCGAGCATCGGTAGAGTTCCAGATGAGTCTCCAAGAGCGAAGATATTCGGAGATACGCGAAGAAATTCATCTATCTTATATCTGCCATTTTTTTCTTTCTCTATTCCATTGATCTCTAGTGTGACAGGCTTCACACCAGCAACCCAGATCACTGTATTTGCTTCTAGAAATGATTTGTCAGCAAAAATTATTTTTCCTGACTGTATCTCTGTCACCGCTTCATTTGCTACAATCTCGACGCCTTTGCGAATGAGTTCATCTTTCGCGAGAGAGCGAAGCTTTACAGGAAACATAGAGAGAACATCTGGTGTGGCAGTGATGAGACGTATCTTCATATGAATAGTGCTGAAACCACATAGTTTGTAATATGAACAAAGAGTTCCATGCATAAGTTCTACAATTTCAGCAGATAGTTCTACTCCTGTCGGACCGGCGCCGATAATAGCGACAGATAGTAATCTTTGTCTCTCTTCATCATCATGCGCATTTGACGCTTCTCTACACACATCTAGAAGTCTTTTTCGTAATATCTCTGCATCGTGAAGGTCCTTGAGAACATAAGTATTTTCTTTTGCCCCAGGTACATTATAGTAATTGGTCTCAGCTCCAGATGATATGACGAGATAATCATAAAGAATTGATTCTTTTGCTGTACTAACATGCTGTATGTGTGGATCAATTCCCAGTACTTCATCTAGGATAAATCTTACATTACTATGACGAAATATTTCTTGGAGAGGCTCGACAACACTGGTAGGAGAGAGAGCTCCTGTGGCTACTTCGTGTAGGAGAGGAGTGAAGAGGAAATGATTTGTACGATTGAAAATAGTGACATCAATCTGTCCAGAGATGATGAGAGGTTTCAGATATTTCGCAGTATTGATTCCACCGAATCCTCCTCCTATTATGACAATATGTTTTTTATTCATTTACTCATATCTTAACGCTTCAATAGGGTTCAGTCGAGATGCTCTGCGAGCGGGGTAATAACCAAAGGCAATACCAATGAGAGCAGATACACCGAAAGCTATAACAATAGACATGATCGATACTTGTGTCTGTATGATACCGAGAGATGATACAGCTGTGGCTACAGCCCAGCCGAGTATGACTCCGATAGTTCCTCCGATGATCGTCAGTGCCACAGCTTCTGTGAGGAATTGCACACTGATGTCCCGACTTGTCGCTCCTATAGCTTTGCGTAGCCCTATCTCCCGAGTGCGTTCTGTCACTGTTGTGAGCATCATATTCATAATACCGATACCACCAACTACGAGGGATATGCTCGCTATAGCCGCGAGGAATAATGTGAATGCATCAGTGACTTGATTCAATGTGCCAAGTATATCTGCTTGAGAAATAATAGAAAAATCTGCTTCATCAACACGATGTTTCTCTATAAGGAGAACAGTGATTTCTCCACGTATTGCCTCCATTGAGTCTTTGTCCTGCACACTCACAGCGATCGTGGATAGATAATCAACCCCTGTGAGAATCTTCTGCATTGTAGAGAGTGGTACGAAGACCATATCGTCTTGATTGGCAAATCCAGCACCGCCTTTTGACTGGAGAATGCCGATAACTTTGAATATCACTTTATTTATTTTTACTGTCTGCCCAACAGGTTCTGTATCTCCGAATAAATCTCGCGCTACAGTCGCACCAAGAACGACAACTTTTGCGAGATTATTCGACTGGCTTTCATTGAAAAAGGATCCTTCAGACATCACCATATTTCGTATCACTGCATAGTCAGAGACTGTACCTATCACCGTAGAATTCGTATTATTACCGAGAGATGAGACTACCTGCAGACGACGGTCGAGTTCTGGAGCTACGAGATTCACGCCATCTATTGATTTGATCACATCCGTATCTTCATTCTTGAGACTTTGTGCCGCGCCACGTCCGGAAGAGACGATACCTCGTCCTGGTTGAAGTGCTCCGGGAAATACAGTGAGAAGGTTAGAACCAAGTCCTTCTATACTAGATTGTATGGATGCCTGAGCACCTTGACCGATAGAGACCATGGCAATGACCGAACCGATACCTATGACTATTCCAAGCATAGTGAGAGCAGTACGGATTTTGTTCGCAGTGAGGGCAGATAATGTCTCGTGGAGTATGTCTTTTGTAGTCATGTTATTTTATTTCAGGTGAGTTATTCTTTCTCATAATCACTCTTTTGGTGTGACCTTCTCCATCTTCTACGATCAGTCCATCTCTGATGGTGATAATACGGTCTGCATGTTCTGCCACCTCACGCTCATGAGTGATGAGAATGATCGTACAACCGAACTCTTTGTTCAGCTCTTCGAATGTTCCGAGCACAATATCTCCAGTCTGTGTATCGAGATTTCCTGTTGGCTCATCTGCAAGTATGAGAGAAGGATTATTCACTAGGGCGCGTGCTATAGCAACCCTTTGTATCTGTCCGCCAGAAAGTTGATTTGATTTATGATTGTAACGATCTTCAGTCATCCCAGCGCTTGTGAGAGCCTTGCGCGCTCGCGCTTCGCGCTCGCGCTCAGGCACATTGGCATATATGAGAGGAAGTGTGACATTGCGTATGACTGTCGAACGGGGAAGGAGATTGAATGATTGGAAGACGAAGCCGATCTTGTCTCTGCGTATGGTGGCTAGTTCATCATCTGTTAGTTTCGACACATCACGACCATCGAGATGATATGTACCAGATGTGGGTGTATCGAGAGCGCCTAGTATATGCATGAGAGTTGATTTTCCTGATCCAGATGGTCCCATGATAGCCACAAATTCTCCATCTTCAATTGTAAAATCTACACCGCGAAGCGCTTTTGTTTCATTATCTCCGTTTATATATGTCTTCGTTATATTTTTTATTTCTATCATTTTTATCTATTCGCATTGCGTATAGCATTTCTTTGTCCATTGCCAAGTCCACTGAAAAGGGTAGGGGTTGAGGAGGATGAAGATTTTGATCCTGCCGGTAGAACTTTCACCACCACCTGTTCACCCTCATTAAGACCGCTTATTATCTCGGTATTAGTATCATCTGATTCTCCAATAGTCACCATCTTTTTTTCGAGTGATCCTAATGTGGCGAGAGTTTCTACATAATGTTGTAATTGTGCGCCTTTACCCTGAGTTTTGATAGATGAAGAAGGTACAATAAGGACCCCAGTTTTTTCTTTTGTAATAACAGTAGTGTCTATGCTCATACCAGGTCGTATACGAGTATCGCTTCCGTCGAAGGCTATCTTGATATTGTATGTCACAACACCTTGACTGGCTGTTCCGACTAGATCAACCTCGTCTACAGTACCCTCAAGTTTCAATCCTTGTATAGCATCAAGAGTTAGTCTAGTCTTTTGTCCCTTGGCGACTTTCACCGCATCGACTTCGTTCAATGGAATAGTGGTAATTTTTCTATTGCTCGAGACTGTAGCAATGATAGTTCCATTATTTACTTGATCGTAGACTTTCACGGGAATTCTTCCGACAATTCCCTCGAATGGAGCACGGATGAAGTATTTTGCATAAGATCTTTCTTTTTGCTGGAGTGTGAGTTGTTCCGATTGAATATCTAATTTGTCTGCACCGTCTCGGAGTTTCTTGAGAGTGTCGCTATAGCTTGCAATAGCATTCTTCGATGAGAGGAGATTGGTAAGATCGCTATTGGCCTGACTTAACCATGTTGTTATGTTTGAAGCAGATGAAACAGCTCCTGATGGATTATATTCTGATTGAGATACGGAGATAAATGTGATAGTTGCTTGAGAAGCTTTCAGTGCTTCGGTAAGGTCTTTCATAAAGTCATATGTCTTCTGTACCATGGATTCGATAAGTGCTGGCGGACTAGTTTTAGAAATTGTGGCATATTCAGCGAGAATAGAAGAATATTTTTGATTCACACTACCGTATATAGATCCAGTTGTTTGCAGGTATGATCTTCCTGTCTGAGTAAAATATGGAGTCTGTTGATCTGAGAGATATCCTTCACGAGAGTAGAGAAGATCTTTTAGTCCACTCATAATATTTGGAATATGTACGAAGGTGGTCGATATAGCGCTGTAGCTGTCACTATATGCTTTTGCGAGATTATTCTCGGCGTTAGTTATGTCGCCAACTTTTGCCGGTTCAGTAAGTTTCGCATAAGCAATGCGCGCATTTTCTAGATCGATGAGAGCATCACGCGAGTCTAGGGTTGCAATAAGATCGCCTGTTTTTACCATTTGCCCCACTTTGGCATTGATGGAAACAATTTTCGCAGAGACTTCACTCGTTATATCGAGCTGGTTCTCTGATGATACTTGTCCGCTTCCAGTGACGGTTTGAGAGATTGTACCAATACGAGCCTTGCCTTGTACGTACTGTGGAGAAGCGGTAGGGGAAATGAATTTCTTGTAAACGAGATAACCACCACCTATGAGGATAATAATGGCTATAATACTTACTATTTTATGACTAATAATATACTTTTTTGTTCGTAAATATGGGTTTTTCATCGGTGTAATTGTATCACTGAGTGCACTACTCACAGACTTGACTTATTATACATATCTGTGCTATAATTCACAACGGAGGTACAAATATGCAAAAATTTATTATATCAGTTATCGGTGCAGTCATCCTGTTTGGTCTGTCTGGGTGCAGTTCACTCGGACCGGTCTTCGGACCAAGCTCGAGGGGATGGGGACTGGATCCTGTTGCGGAGTCGCAACTTCCTCCGACGCAAGTGCGTCGCAGTTCCACCTACATCACCACTCTCGGTGGTGGCTACACATACAGTCACGACCAAGGAGAAAGTCGGTCGGTCTACACTGGCCCAGGGTATTATGGCCAGCCTACGGTCGACTACTCTAGGAGTTCCTGGAGTAACACCTACGAGTCCCACAGGACTCCGGTGTACTACTCCTATCCAGTGGTCGACGCACCATTCGTGTACCCCGGTGGTACGCGATCAAGTGGCGGAGTCTATGGAGGCTCCGGCGCGGTCACACGGCCGTATCGATAACAACAAAATTTTCCGAAAGTGGTAAAATAACCGTGTGTAACTTTCGGAAGACCCAGTATAGCCATTTACATTTCATGTAAGTGAACAACTATGCTGGGTTTCTCGTTTTTATGATATCCTTTTTATATATGAAGACTATTATTTCGAAATCACTCGCAGACACTCAGGCTTTTGCTCGAGAACGGGTTTCTTCTCTGGATACATCACTAGATAGCGCACTCATCGTAGGACTCTATGGTAATCTCGGAGCGGGGAAGACGACATTTACTCAAGCTGTCGCAAGAGAGATGGGTGTAGTGGATATTGTGAACAGTCCAACATTTGTTATAGAGAAATTATATGAGACCAAGCATTCACATTTCATCCGACTTATACATATCGACGCATATAGGCTCGCGAATGCCAGTGAGTTGCAAAATTTGAATTTCGAAGCACTTGTAGAAAACAAGCATAATCTGATCATAATAGAGTGGCCAGAGAATGTGAAAGAGATATTACCTCAGGATCATCAGAGAATATATTGCGAATTTGTCGATGAGACAACGAGAAAATTTGCGGTACAATAGGTGCATGAAAAGAGTTGTCTTACTAGATTCACACGCCATCCTCCATCGGGCATATCATGCATTGCCAGAATTTGCCTCGAAAAAAGGCGAGCCGACTGGAGCCCTCTATGGACTCGTTGCTATGCTCGTGAAGATTATCGATGAGTTGAAACCTGATTATCTCATTGCTTGCTATGATCTCCCTGGGCCGACATATAGGCATGATGTGTATAAGAATTATAAAGCACAGAGGAAAAAGATGGATGATGATCTATCAGTACAGATCAATCGTTCACGCGATATTTTCAAAGCATTGAATATACCAATATATGATAAGGCTGGTTTCGAGGCGGATGATATGCTCGGAACTATTGTAGAAAAATTGAAGACTAATCCAGATATTGAAGTGGTAGTAGCTTCTGGAGATATGGATACACTTCAGCTCGTCACAGGAAAAAAAGTGCAAGTATATACTCTGAAGAAGGGGATCAAGGATACTATTCTCTATGATGAAAAAGGGGTGAAGGAACGCTTCGGATTCGGTCCTTTACTACTTCCTGATTACAAAGGTCTTCGAGGTGATCCATCGGATAATATTATTGGTATTGCTGGTATTGGAGAAAAGACAGCGACAACATTGATTACTGAGTTTGGAAGTATAGAAGAAATATATGAGGCTCTCGATAAAAAAGGAGGTGAAGAAAAGTTCAAGAAGGTTGGCATTACTCCGAGAATTATAGAGCTTCTCAAGAATGGCAAGGAAGAAGCGGAATTCAGCAAGATGCTCGCCACTATCCGTCGTGACGCCCCAATAGAATTTACCTTGCCAGAAAAAGAATTCAATATAGGAGTAGATATAGAAAAGACAAGCGCTCTATTTAATGAACTAGATTTCCGCACACTTGGATCCAGACTCAAATCTGTCCTTGGTATAAAACATACTGAAACTTTAGAAAATATTGCAGAAGAAAAAAAAGTTCATGCCCCAGTCGATCCCCTCGATTTGCGCAAAGCATCGATTGCTCTCTGGCTACTAGATTCCAATCGCGCAGAACCTAGTCTAGAAGAGATTCTCGAATACACCAAGGTAGATGATTTCTCAAAAGCGAGTTCAATGCTGATAACAGAGCTAGATAAGAGAGGACTTATGAAAGTCTATGAAGAAATCGAATTGCCTATTGTCCCAGTGATAGAAAAAATGGAAACAAAAGGGGTGAAGATTGATGTGAAATTCCTCGGTGAATTGTCGAAGACATATCATATCGAGCTCGCAAAACTTGAGAAGAAAATATGGGAATATGCCGGAGAAGAGTTCAATGTGAACTCACCGAAACAGCTCGGAGAAATACTCTTTGACAAGCTCGCCCTCACCGCAAAGGGTCTCAAGAAGACCGAAGGGGGTGCTCGTTCGACGCGCGAATCTGAACTCGAGAAGCTCCGTGACTCGCACCCCATTGTCCCTCTTCTTTTTGAGTATCGAGAACTTCAGAAACTTCTTTCTACATATATAGATACTATTCCTCCATTGACTGACGACAATCATCGTCTACACGCTCACTTCATACAGTCTGGAAGTTCGACTGGACGTATGGCCTCACAGAATCCTGGACTTCAGAATATACCAGTGAAAACTGAACTTGGTAGGGCTATAAGAAAGGCTTTTATTGCTGAAAAAGGTTTTGTCCTCGCGTCCATTGATTACTCTCAAGTTGAGCTTCGTATAGCGGCATTTATGTCTCACGATCATAAACTTATAGACATTTTCAAGAATGGTATAGATGTTCATACAGCGGTCGCTTCTGAAGTCTTCGATGTGTCACTCGATAAGGTGGATAAAGAAATGCGACGCCAAGCGAAAGTGATCAATTTCGGTATTCTCTATGGAATGGGGGTCAATGCTCTCAAGCAGAATCTCGGTACAGACCGTGCTGATGCTCAACGATTCTATAATGAATATTTCAGGAAATTTTCTGGTCTTGCGCATTACCTAGAACAGATCAAGATAGATACAGCAAAGAAGGGTTATACAGAGACTTTTTTCGGTCGAAGAAGATATTTCGAAGGAATCAATTCCAAGATTCCTTTCGTCCGAGCTATGGCAGAACGCATGGCTATCAATGCACCGATTCAGGGGACAGGGGCTGATATTGTAAAGATCGCTATGAAACATGTCGACGATTATCTGGTGAAAGAGGGATATGAGAAAGACGCATTTCTCATTCTCCAAGTTCATGACGAGCTTGTATACGAAGTTCGTGATTCCCTCGCTACAATAATTGTCCCAGAAATCAAAAAAATAATGGAGCATGTTGTCGATCCGAAGACTACTCAAGGGGTCGTGATCGAAGCTAATGCAAGTATAGGAAAGAATTGGGATGAACTAAAATAGACATTTTCATATGATTTATTTTCTTCATGGCACAGATATAGATAAAGGGCGAGCCAAGGCTCATGAATTAGTGAATTCGCTTCTCAAAAAAAAGCCAGATGCCTCTTCATTTACCATGAACACTGAGAATTGGAATATGGCGACACTCGAGGGATATATCGGTGGACAAGGGCTTTTCGAAAACAAGTATATTATTTTTCTTGATCGACTCTGTGAAGATAAAAAGATAAAAGAAGATTTCACAGATAAGATAAAAGAAATAGGAGATTCGGCCAATATTTTCATACTCCTTGAGGGAAAGCTCGATAAAGCCACAATAACAAAGATAGAAAAAAAAGCCGAAAAGACTCAAGAATTTATATTAACTGATAAGACAAAGAAAGAAGAATATAACGCTTTTGCCCTCGCAGATGCAGTAGGGAAGCGTGATAGAAAGAATGCCTGGATACTCTATAGAAAAGCGATAGATAAGGGTGAAGCTCCAGAAGCTCTACATGGAATGATGTTTTGGAAGGTGAAGACTATGATGATAGGAGGTTATCCAGGAGTGTATACGAAAGATGAGCTATATAGTCTGGCTGATAGGCTCATCACTGTATATCATGATGCGAGAAGAGGGGTGCATGAACTGGAGACTGGGGTGGAGGGAGTGGTATTGACTTTGTAGCAATAATATGACACTATGTAGCCAGTGCTCCTTAAAAGAGACTAAACAATAAACCATTAAAAGAGTCATTAAATTGACGGAAAGGCAGTTACGAAAAACACGATCACACAGTTGTTTGTCTTCATTATGTTCTTTGTTGCGACTTCGGTCGTAGCTCAAACAGTGAAATTGAAAGTCCAATCCGACGGACCGAAGAAGATCATCTCTCTCAAAGGAGAGCCGGTCTCTACCTATCACATGTTCAGATCCACGAACATCTCTCGATGGAATCCAGAGGAATATGTCACGGTCTACACTGATGAACAGGGCTACGCTCAGTTCGCTTATCAGGATGAATCCAGAAGTGTGTTTTACACAGCAAAAAAAATGGAGGATCACGAACAGACCCTCACCCTTGATAAGATGAATGGTGAAGTCGTTCTTACCGACGGCCAGGAGGAAGATGTTGCTCACTATTCATTCGACTCGAGTGCGCAAGTGAAAATCTCTTCATTCAAGATCGATTTTGCTCAACGCTTCTGGCTTTACGTCAGCACAGTTTCCATCATGGATGGTCAAAAAATTATTGCTACCCAGACAAACTTGAACGAAGGAAACTTCTTAGAGATTGTGTCTGGATCACAGTACAGACTATATCTTCCTGCATTGGCCTATACGGTTCAGGTGGGAAGTACACAGCATTTAACCATGCATGTGAAAATGAAGAATGGAATCCATCTCCAATCAACGGGTTTGAACATCCTCTCTATGCAGATAAGGACAATCGATGACAATGGGTTCAGTCATAATTCGATCAATGAGATTCCAAAAACATTCGCTTACTTCAATAGTGATAATGGAAGAGTTGTGGTTACTCTTGATCCAGCGTCACCGCCATCTCGGATAGTGTTAATATCGCAATCTGCACAGACTCACAACGTCATGCTAGCGAGGTTTGGTATAGTCTCTCTAGGGATAGACAGTATGTTGAATCGAATTATCTTTGACATGCACACGGAAAGGGTAAGTACCAAGACCCTTTTCAAGGATGTGAAGATTGTTACGCAAGGTCAAACCCATTCAGTCGATACACTTGACACGGATTATCTGGAGTTTAGTGCTTTAGCTATTCAATTACCAGCTAATCAGTATGTATCTGTAAGTGTATATGGCGACGTCAACCCTGATGTTAATGGTACAACACTCACAGGCTCAAAGACTTCGGTCAGTATCAACACTAATTCCTCTTTGGTATTGATGAATAACCCAGATGTACTCGATCAAAAATATCAATCACTTTATGTTGATCCGAGTAGCATCACTTCAGAGACTATAACATTCATGAGTCTCAATCAACCTTAGGGGACAATCTTGCGCCAAGATAGCACACACCCGCAACATTCAGAGAAAATCTGCTTGTCGCGGGTTTTCTTTTTACCCTAGCATTATCCCTATTATTTTAATAAAATTACTTCTTAAAGTATTCTCTCAACTTTTCCTCTCCAAGAGGGCGATCACCCTTTGGTATCCTGAAACTATCTACGAACTCCCTCCAGTGTCCTTTCTTGAATATTTGATTAATTATAAAAATAATTGTCATAGCAATACAAGCACCTATGATTGCTAAGAGCATATCTTTCTGAGCATCCCAGATATCGCCCTGTGAGCCTAGGAAAGCTAGACCTGCTGCGGGATCAACACTGCGAGCAGTGATCCATTCCATGATTTCATAAAAAGCAGAGGAAGCTCCTACGAGGTCTAGAGGGAAGTAGTATGACCAAAAACCCTTGATTCCAGATATTCTGATGAAGACTTCTCGGACAGGATAAGCGAGGAGTAGTCCATAGCTGAAGTGCACAAGTCTGTCATACATATTGCGATCGGTATCGAACCAGAGTTTCAATGTATCGCCAAAGGGTACATGTTCATATGTATAGTGCGAACCTATAACATGCATGATCATAAAGAGGGTAATAAAAGTATATGAGAGATTTGATAGTTTGAAATATCTACCTAAAATAAGAATAATTGGAACAAAAATAAATACGAGATAATTCTCGAGCAACCAGTCATGTGGAAAGACAGGGTTGATAGCTGCCCAGATCCATACTGCAACGAATATTGTTAAAAGGAAAAATTTATATTTTGTCATGTGTCCACAATAAGAGGTTATAACTATAGTTTCTGATAGGGAGTATGTGTTAAGTCTATACAATAGGCTACTTTATATCAAGGCAATGAGTGCTAATAAAGGTATAGAATTATTATTGACTTTATGAATAAAATATGCTACTATGTAAAGTAGTGATTTTACCATCACGAATGTACATAAACATCAACAAATAGGCCATTAAATTGGTCGAAAGGAACATACGAAAACATCAAAAAAGTTGGTTGCAGTCATTACGGTTCTCTTCTTGGCGGTTGTGGCGCAAGCCCAGACGCTCGGCATCAAGATGGTTGCACAGGTGAACCTGCAGGGGGATCCGAGTGCGACCTATGAGGTGCAGTATCATACCAATCTGATCACCACTGTCGGTTGGCAAACCCTTCGGTTTGTCACTGCGGATAAGGGCGGGCAAGTCAGTGTGGTGGACGAATCTGGTGAAAGTCCTCGGTTTTACCGGGCAGTGAAAGTTGAGAGTGGAAGTCCGCTCGCGATTACGCTTGATGCAGAACCGTCCTGGACGTATCTCCGAGATGCGAGAGATGAAGTCGTCGCATCGTACAGTGTTTCTGTTGGCACCTCAGCAATGAGGCTTGTCAACATAAAGCTGGACTTCGACAAACGGCTTTGGCTCTACGCGAAGGCGATTACGATTTTGGATGGTTCGACAGTCTTGGTGAGCAAGTACAACTTGAACGCCAATGACTTCATCGAACTTGCAGTGGGTTCAAGCTATCGTTTGAAATTGCCACTCGTTGATTTTTATCAAATCACTCCAAACCAAACGCAACACCTCGCCGTTTTGTTTCATGCGTACGATGTTGAAGATCGTCAGCCGACAACACTGAATATCACGCGGTTTGAAATCCGCACGACTGACAGTAGAACAGCGACGATGGACGTCTCGGCGGAAACCACTTCACCCCGCATGTTCCTCTACAAGGGAATAATTGGGCAGGTGGTTGCGAGGCTCAGCGCTAGTTCACCCGTGCAAAGGTTAATTCAGATCTCTCGAGCGACACAGACAGACAATGTGCTCCTAGCGAGGTTTGATCTCAAAAGTGAACGAGTAAATGGCACATTGAGCCAAATCGCGGTCAATCTTCATGTTGAGGACACGAGCATAGTTGCTTTGTTCGCTGATGTGAAGATAAGCCTCCATGGACTCACCTATTCCGCCGATACCATTGTGGGGACTTCGGGAGGATCAAGTCCTCTCGGTTCCTATAACAACGGGTATGCACGCTTCAGTAATATGAACGAATCATTACCCACCGATCAGTACATTACCGTAAGTGTCTATGGGAAAATAAACCAGGACATCGACGGGAGACTATCCGGAGCAAAAGTGGCAGTCAGTCTTACGACGAGCACCTCGCCGGTTCTGATGAATAATCCGGAAGTCGGTGATGGAGCATTTCAACCCATCGATGTCGTTCCGGCAACAATCACAGCAAATACACTGACCTTCCTGAGCAACTTGCCGTAAACACACGGTACAGAGATCAGTTAAGTCTTTAAACAGACCCGCGGTAACAGAATAAAATCTGTCGCAGCGGGTTTTATTTTGTGCTGATTTTTGGATGAAGTTCGAACTTTTTTCTCCGAGAATCCTCCAAATTAAGGAAGTCAAGCGGCACGGCAGGAGGGGTGTGGGGAGGAATGCCGTGCCGCCTTCCTACTGTTTATTTCTTTTTTTCATCATGTTCTTGTGGAGCTCGGACGAAGCGGAAGCTCCTAGTGTGGGGCGAGTTGTTTCCGCATCGTCCTCGCCTTTTTTGCGGTGGGGGCGGGATTCGCTTCAAGACTATGATTACTTGTCTCCCTTATTCATCTCTTTTGCTTTAGCCCATGCCAACTCATATATCTTTTTCATCGCGTCAGCAATTTCTTCACTTTCAATAATTATACCTAATTTTTCTCGCCATGAGGCGATGACAACTTTATTGTCATAGATGTTAATTTCCGGAGAAAAATAATATTTATCCGCTGGCACAAAAGCAATTTCTCTTTTTTCTTCAACATCATGGGTTTTGCGATCACGACCCATTGTTGTCTCGGGCACAATAGCTCGAATCGAGATGTTTTTCTCAGAACGTCTTTTGTAATACTTTGGAAAATAATTTGGAAGTGCTTTGTGCATGTCATCTACTGTCGCATAAGCTCTGATTGATTCAGAACTTGTGAGTGTGTCTTCATATACATGCTCGAGTCCATCGTTGCCTTCATAGAAGCGAATTCGTGGCCGATTTTTGACCGCATGAAGAACAGTCAATTCTGGCAAAATCTCCTCTGTTTTTTTGATAAATTCTTCCGTTTGTGATATCTGTCTTTTCAAATACTCTGTTATGGCTATTGGCGATTCCGCGGCATATTCCTGTTTAGGTTCTTTTCCAGAAACACTAACTAATTTTTTATTAACGAGTGAACCGAGAATATCGTATCCAGTTGTCCTATTTATTCCAGCGTTTTGAGAAATTTTTGTGACGGAACCCTTACCTAGCTCTAGCAGGGCAAAATAGACATCAGCCTCTTTTTCACTGAATCCAAATGATTGCAGATTTATTTTAAGTTGTGCGTGTTTGTTTTCCATGGGGTAAGTATATACCCAAAAGCATATTTGTGTCAATAGTTTTCCACAATAATATTGTGACATGCCTATATAGATTGATAAATATGGCTATTCTAGTATTTAGATTGACGATTACTATTGACAATATGTATTCATTATGCTATACTTATGCCAGAAGGATAAGAGCTCTTTGATAACCTGCTTGCGAATGGTTACGGCCAAAAGGTCTTGGAAACGAGATTTTCTGGCCGTAACCATAACAATCTACAAACGAAAGGATAAAAAATGAACGCGACCACAAAGACAGAATTCAAGGTGTGGAAGACAGTTAAAATCGGGACGTTTAAGAATATCGAGGAGCTTAAGGAAGCAGTTTTTCCGAAAGAATTCCTTCCCCTGATTCTTGGTAGAGACCCGTACGCATCTATCGATGATTCTGTGTTCCGTTCCATCGAAAACGTAAGGATCAGCCCAATTGAAATGGAAGTTGATCTTGTAAGTCTGGCAATTAAGGATCTAGGATTTGATGACTGGAGGAATCGGGATGGGGATACCATTAGAAAGAAAGTACTGGAGATGGGACTCGAAGTATGTCCAGATGAAATTGCTCATCAGCTTTGGTTGTTGAAAGTTTACAAGGAACAACCAAAGGATGAAAGATGGACTGTCGTAACAGATTGTAAGTACCGCTCATTCTACCATATAGCGAATCCGCGGATCTCTTACATTCATGGCAATAAGCCATACATGGAAAAAACTTCTGCAGGTTGCCCTGGTCTTGGCGATAGGGTAATAGCAGTCAAACCTCGCAAGTAGGTCAACAAGTTTCGGAGGGTTTCTACTTAAAACCCTCCTCTGTATCGAGATGTGTTATCTCGACTGATGATTCCGA
>CAZAEF010000009.1:0-24093 GCA_964484315.1 uncultured Candidatus Saccharibacteria bacterium
AACGGGAGGCAGTTTGTTAGCTTGGGTGCGGTATGGGTGGAGGAAAAGATCTATTGAGATCGAAAGGAAGAGAATGGGTGGATGATCTCTACATCCACAATATAGCAGTTCGTATAGAAAAAAGCAAGCTTTTTTAGCTTGTCTTTTTATGATTATTGTATTGTAATTTTATCACCTAAATTTTCTATTCTCTTTCTTACTTTTTCGCTACTTTTTTCTTTTTTGTTTCGCTCTCTGCTTTTACCACCTTTTCTTCTACTTTACTTGCATCCTCATGTTTTACTTTTGTCTCCATCTTTACCCTTTCATCCATTTTCTGTGTAAGTAGGAATACTGCGCTGACGAGTTTGTCGAGCTTCACATTCATCACTTCGAGAGCGCGCTTCGTTTCGTCATTTTTTGGAGCTTCAACGACTCGGTTCATAGGAGCATTCTCAGGGATGAATTTCTGTGGAGTATCTCGCGGAAATTCTCTCTTAAAATTATTCCTGAAATCTGGGCGTGAATCGCTATTTCCCTGATCAACTCGTATATCTCTACGATTAGACCTCTCACCACCTAGAGCAGCTCGTCCAGCGAAGCAATCCCTGCAATACACAGGCTTATCGCCATTTGGCCGAAAGGGTACTTCACAATTCTTATGACATGTAGTACAGACAGCGCTATGGAGCTTCACAGGTTGTGAATCGCCAAAGTGTGGCTTGAAACCCCCTCTATCATTACCCTTACGATCTCTATTGAAGTTTTTCATATACCAACCCTATCACAGTATTTGATTTTTGACTATTTTATGGTCTAATCTTATTCATTTCTATCTCTACCTGCGAGAATAATCAGAACGAGAATATATATGATGTGTTCATCAAGTATCGGGTTATTCTCTGGCAATATGAGTGACATATACATGAGAAGTAGCATGATAGACCCTGCGAACGCTCCCCACTTTACATATTTATTGAAGATAAGAGTAAGTCCGACGAATAGCAAACCGATCATGAATAGCCAGTCGACCACAGCAACTCCTGCAAGACTGTGGAAAAAATCTACGAAAGGTCCTCTGACTGCATTACCTAGAAATCCAGCAGTCGGTGACCCGCCATTGATCCACGCTTTGGCAGACTTTGTGGCAAAGCCGAGACCAAATGTTTTATCGATAAAAGCCCAAAGGAAAATGAAACCCATTGATAAACGAAGTGCAATGTAAGCGTATTTTTGTATTTTCATAATGGGTTAATTATACCACCATTTTCTGATATACTTTGCCTATGTCATCCCCACTTATCCACCTTCACACCCACTCTCATTATTCCCTCCTGAATGCCCTACCGAAGATCGATGACCTTGTCGATGAAGCGAAGAAACTAGGTATGCCTGCCCTAGCTCTCACAGATGCAGGTAACCTATATGGAGCAATCGAGTTCTATCAGCAATGTAAAAAGAAAGGAGTCAAACCTATTATCGGTGTAGACTTTTATGTAGCATTGCGTACGAGAACAGATCAACAGGCAGGAATAGATAATCGTCGCACACGTCTTGTTCTCCTCGCAAAGAATTATGAAGGGTATAAAAATCTGATCAAACTTGTCACTGTGTCAAATATGGAAGGCTTCTACTACAAGCCCCGCATAGACAAGGAACTGATAGAAAAATACAGCTCTGATCTAGTGTGTATATCACCATCATTTTCGAGTGAAATCTCTCAAGCGCTCAAGAGTCGTGATATAGAGAAAGCTAAAGAAAAAATTGCTTGGTATAAAAAAGTCTATGGGGATACGAATTTTTTCATAGAGATTACTCGTCATCCTGAGATTCAAGGACATGAACCTCTTATGCAACAACTACTGAAGCTTGCCGAAGAAACGAATACTCAGATCGTGGCTGCACATGATGTATATTATCTCCATCCAGAGGATAAAAGTGCTAGAGACACTCTCATGCTCGTCAATACTTCTGGAGATTTCTCTGATAGATCGTCGGCTGGAGGTGGTAGTGGAGCAGGTTCAAGCGGAAGCAGTAGCGCAATGGGTGGAGACGATGGAGAGAGTGAGGATTTTTCATTTATTACTCCAGAACGAGCGAATGAATTATTTAAAGATATTCCTCATGCTCTGGATAATACCCGAAAGATTGCTGAAATGTGCAATCTAGAAATCACACTCGGCAAATGGTACTTCCCGAAGTTCATAGTGGAGAGTGGACTCTCACATGACGACGAACTCAAGCGCATTGCTTATGAAGGACTCGCGAGTCGTAAGATGGAGTCTTCACCAGAGGTTCTCACCCGTCTAGAATATGAGCTCAAGGTTATCCGTGATAAAGGATATGCGCAATACTTCCTCGTAGTGTCTGATCTCCTCCGCTACGCACATGAAAATAATATTCTCACAAATATCAGAGGATCAGTCGCAGGATCCCTCGTCACATATCTTTGTCATATTACCAATGTCGACCCCATAGAATACAAGCTCCCTTTCGAACGTTTCCTCAATCCAGAGCGTCCATCGGCTCCAGATATCGATATGGACTTTGCTGATAATCGTAGAGACGAGGTCATCGAATATACTCGCAAGAAGTATGGATACGCGAACGTCGCCCAGATCGGAACGTTCGGAACGATGATGGCACGCGGAGCGGTACGCGATGTAGCGAGAGCAATGGGATATGCATACGAAATAGGAGACAAGATATCGAAACTTATCCCTATGGGTGCGCAAGGCTTCCCTATGACTATCGATCGAGCACTTGCTGATGTGGCAGAACTGAAAGAACTTTACGAACGAGATGAAAATACTCGAAGAATAATAGATATGGCAAAAAAAATTGAAGGTTGTGCCCGACATATCTCGGTTCATGCAGCTGGCGTAGTCATTTCCCCTGATGATCTTACCGAGCATGTACCACTTCAATATGATACGAAAGGTGATAAGAAGATTATTACACAATACGATATGCACGCCGTAGGAGAAGACGGAGTAGGACTTCTAAAATTCGATTTCTTGGGAATTCGTAACCTCTCTATACTGGCTGATGCTGTAGAGCGTGTGAAGAAAATTGAAAATAAGATTGTAGATATAGAAAATGTTCCACTCGATGACAGAAAGACATTCGATATTCTAGCTCGTGGAGAAACTGTAGGACTTTTCCAACTTAATGGAACAGGAATGACGAAATTCCTCATCGATCTCAAGCCCTCGAGTATTCATGACATCAACGCTATGGTCGCCCTCTATCGACCCGGACCACTAGAAATGATTCCGACATATATAGAACGCAAACATGATCCGTCAAAGGTTGAATACCTAGATCCACGCCTCAAAGATATTCTCGAAAGATCCTATGGAGTTATAACCTATCAGGATGACGTCATGATGATCGCCATCAAACTCGCTGGATATAGCTGGCTTGAAGCGGACAAACTACGAAAAGCTATGGGAAAGAAAATACCAAAGGAGATGCAGGAACAGAAAGAAAAATTACTCAAGGGCTTCGAAAAAGGAGGACTCGGTAAAAAAGACTCCAATCAGCTCTGGACTCTGATTGAACCTTTTGCTGCGTATGGTTTCAACAAATCCCATGCAGCAAGTTATGGAAAAGTGGCTTATCAAACTTCATACATGAAAGCCAATTTCCCTGCTATATATATGTCTGCAGTACTTTCCGCAGAATCAGGAGATGTAGAAAAGATTGCAGAGATAATAGCAGAATGTAAGCGCATGAAGATTCCAATTCTCCCGCCAGATATCAATGAAAGCTACAGTCAATTCACTGTAATAAAGGGCAAGGATGAACCAGACAGGATAAGATTTGGACTTGTAACTATAAAGAACTTCGGTCAAGGTATTGCCACAGCCATCATCGATGAACGCAAGAAAAACGGTCACTTCACTTCCCTTTCGAATTTTCTAGATCGAGTGAAGGACCGCAATCTCAACAAGAAATCTCTTGAAGCTTTGATAAAGGCTGGCGCTCTCGATAGCTTCGGTATCGATCGTGGAATCCTCCTAGGAAATATAGAAACTCTCCTCGAATATAATAAGGAACAGGAAAAGCAGTCAGACGATCAGAGTTCCCTCTTCGGTCTCATGACTGACAAGTCGTCGCTTCCAGTACTGAAACTAGCAGAAGTACCTAATATTGAAGCAAAAGAAAAACTCGCTTGGGAAAAGGAACTTCTAGGTCTGTACATATCTGGTCACCCTCTGGATCGTTATCGTGAAGTCATAGATAAGCGTGATATGGATATAAAGAAAGCAAAAGAAACACTTGCGGACGGGGCCGAAGTAACTATTGCTTGTATTGTCGAAGAGGTAAAGCCTATTGCAACGAAGAAAGGCGATGCAATGGCCTTTGTCCGTCTTGCAGACTTCTCTGGCACACTCGAAGCTGTTGTCTTTCCTCGCATTCTTCTAGAATTCCGCACAGCATTCACACCAGATCGCTGTCTGGCAGTGAAGGGCAAGATGTCTGAGCGCAATGGTCAGAAGAGTATGATAGTGGAGAAAGTAAGAGTATTAGCGTAGTCGAAAAAACTCCTTTTTCCAAACAAAAATCTACCATGAGGTTTCCCTCAAGGTAGATGCGAATCCGTAGATTTAGAGTAGTAAATAGGGCGGATGGGGTGTTAAAACACCTGATCTAGTATCTCGGTTCCACTTCGACCGAAACACTGTAGGAAATGCGTACCACGAAGGATTCTCCTTCGAATGGTGTGTTGTGTTTCTGCAATCTTTTTTTAGAGACAGGAGAGTGGATTATACAATCAAGCTCCTCGTGAATTTTTTGCCTTATCTTTTCGCGATGAAGAAAAATCTTCTTTTGTCTGTCTATCCTTTCGCGATATTCCAAAAAATATTTCCATTTGGTATCGAGGGTTATTTTCTGAAAATAATCAGAGGTCAACTTCGTATGAGGATCTGTTGCGAAGTGGAATAATTGTTCTTCTATCACTTTTCTGTATTTTTCAGCGCATTCATCATGATCATGATTTGGCGCTTGTTTTCCGCAGAATCTGCAAGTTGTAATTTTCATATCTGAAAACAGGATATAACCAAATACCGACTATGTCAATAATTTCCGAAACTTGATAATAATGTTACAGTAGTCCATATGAAAGAAAATAAAAACGACAATTATCTTCCTAACATTCGCCACACCCTCGCCCATTTGCTCGCACAAGCGGTAATCACGACTTATCCTGATGCCAAGCCGACCATCGGTCCAGCTATAGACAATGGCTTTTATTATGATTTTGAATTCTCTACCCCGATATCCGATAAGGACCTCCCTGCTATCGACAAGATCATGAAGTCTAATCTCAAGAATTGGAAAGAATTCACTCATAAGGAAGTCTCTGAAAAAGAAGCACGAGAGCACTTCAAGGGTAATGTCTACAAACTCGAACTTATCGAGGAGATAATAAAAAAGGAAGAAACAATCACCCTCTATACTTGTGGTGGTTTCACCGACCTTTGTCGAGGAGGTCATGCAGAGAATCCAGCAAAAGAAATCCATACGGATTCTTTCAAGCTCACTCATATAGCAGGGGCGTATTGGCGAGGCAGTGAGAAGAATAAGATGCTCACTCGTATATACGGCCTCGCTTTCGAGAACAAGGAAGCTCTCGATACTTATGAAACAATGAGAGTTGAAGCGGAAAAACGCGATCACCGCAAACTAGGAAAAGAACTAGGAATTTTTACATTTGATGAAGATGTTGGACCTGGACTTCCCCTCTGGCTTCCCAATGGAGGGGCTATTATCGAAGCTCTAGAAGGCCTTGCAAAGGAAACTGAGTTCAATATGGGATATCAGCGTGTGCGCACGCCCCACATTGCTCGTGATTCCATGTATACGAAAAGTGGTCATTTGCCATACTACGAAGAGTCTATGTTCCCTCCGATGGAATATGATGGCGGAAAATATTATTTGAAGGCAATGAATTGTCCTCATCATCATAAGATTTTCGATGCAGAGAAACGCAGTTATCGAGAACTTCCTCTTCGTCTCGCAGAGTATGGTACATGTTATCGTCATGAGAAATCTGGGGAACTTTTCGGCCTTATGCGCGTGCGCATGCTCGAGATGAATGATGCTCATATATATTGTACTGAGGAACAATTTGCTGATGAATTCCGTGCTGTAAATGAAATGTATATTCATTATTTCAAGATTTTTGGAATTGATAAATACATGATGCGCTTCTCCACCCATGATCCGAAGAAACTTGGTGAAAAGTATGTGAATGATCCAGCACTATGGAAAAAGACAGAGGATATGGTGCGAAATGTCCTCATCGAATCGGAAATTCCGTATGTAGAAGTGCCGAATGAAGCCGCATTTTATGGACCCAAGATCGATGTTCAGGTATGGAGCGCGATCGGTCGAGAATTTACTCTAGCAACAAACCAGGTAGACTTTGCCGTACCGAAGAGATTTGATCTGGAATATACAGCGAATGACGGCACACAGAAAACACCACTCTGTATTCACCGCGCTCCACTAGGAACACATGAGCGTTTCATCGGTTTTCTCATAGAGCATTATGGAGGCAACTTCCCCCTCTGGCTCGCTCCTGTTCAAGTCAAAATCATCCCTATTGGCGATGCTCACCATGCAAAGGCTGTAGAGATTTATGATGAATTGAGAAAAGACATGGTACGTGTTGAGATTGACCTAGGAGATGAAGGTTTCGGAAAAAAGGTTCGCTCTGCAAAAAATATGAAAATCCCATATTTCATCATCATCGGTGATAAGGATATTACTGCAGGAAAAGTAACTCTCGAAAGTCGTGATGCGGGACAGATAGGACAACTTGATAGAGCCGAGGTTGTATCTAGAATACTGAGTGAAATAAAAGAGAGGAAATAATCAGTTAGAAAATATATAAAAAGTGAGCACCCATGAGACGAATCTCGTGGGTGCTTTTGACTCATTCTGGAACAAGCTTTTTCCGAGCGAGCTCGATGATGGTATTGTGATCCATACCGAGCTCGCTCTTGATCTTGTCCATTTCTTTCTTATCCTTGGCGATCTCTCGCCGGATACGCTCGTGCCTGAGTGCGAGCTCAGCGTATCGGAGGATCTGTTTCCTTTTAGGATCCATATTCCTCCTGGGGTTGCTTGGATGCCTCGAAGGCAATCAGAATCGCGAACTTGCCATAGGCAGCTCGTTGTCCTGATGTCAATGAAGCGATCCAACTGTTGTTCTTCCCGAACTGCTTCATGGTCCGGGAAAGTTTGTTGATAGCGTCGATCGTACTATCGTGAACCGTAGAGCGAACCCGCTCAATCTCTTCACGAGCGCCATTCGGATCGAAGCCTTGCCCGATTTCCCCAATAATTTGTTCGAATCGCAACACCGTCTCGGTGTAGCGAAGCGAATAATTGATGAGTTCATCGAGGCAAAATTCTAAGGTCTCATTCCCTTGGCAAAGGTATATGAGATCTGTGAGTGTGATGTATGGGTTTTTATATCCATACATCTTGTCCGCTCGTACGGACACTGACTCAGGAATTACAAAGTGCATATACAAGTATCATAGCATTACTGACATACTTTGTCAATACCACTCATTTATTCACCCTCCTTCTCCACCAACCAGCAAAAAACCCCATTTCTGGGGATCTTTGTTGAACTATCGAGAACCATTTGAATTAATAACTGAGTTCTCTTTGTTCGTATAAATTAAATCTTATTGCGATTGACGAATAGGTATATCACCATTCCGAGAAGTACGAGGATAAGGAGTGTTGCAACGAGAGCCCACGGAACATTCTGCAATGAGAGAAGTGATGTGGCAGAAAGATTTGCTCCGTCTGGTGTTATAGGTGTTACTGCCACTACTGGCTTCACTGTTTCTGTTGGTACGACTGCTACAGTAGTCTTCACAGGAGTCTTGGCTACAACCGTACTCTTTACTGTGACGGTATTCGTACAAACCTTCGATACACTCTCTCCATTTGTCGCAGTGACAGTGACAATAGCATTCTTCACACCTGGTGTGGAATATGAAGTGATAGCTGATGATTGCGTACCGAAAAGACTGTCTGTACCAGACCATGAGTATGTGTATTTACCACCTGCACCAGTAGCTTCTGCACTCCATGTGACAGGCTTACCTATAGTTGCAGACGGACTATCTACAGCACATCCTACCTGTAATATTGATGGAGATGCATATTGTGTCGTATATATTACAGACGGAGCAATATAGTTGTAACCGTAGGTTGTATAGTCATCGATTATTACAGAATTGTAACAATTGACAGCAACTGACTGATTTCCAGATGTGACAGTTACACTAGCGGTCTTCGTACCACGGTAGGAATATTCACGATAAATTGTCTGATTATATCCATAGAGACTGTCTGTACCATTCCATGTATATGAGTATGCACCATTTCCACCTGATACATTGGCCGTCCAAGTGACTGTAGCTCCTACATTTGTACGAGATGGTGTGGCATAACAATTCGCACTGAGTGTTGAATAAGTGTAATTATATTGAGGATAATCATATACAACCACAGGATTAGGTCGCACGACTACTACAGGTCGTTGTTCTATATAGTTATAATTATCTCGATAAACTGGAGTCGAATATGAATTATACACAGGAACATCTCTATACACTGGCACTGGAACATCACGATATACCGGAACTGGAACATCACGATATACCGGAACTGGAACATCACGATATACTAGAGTAGGAGCTGTCGGTTGTACAACAGGAGTAGGATTGCTTGATTGTAACGGAGTAGTAGATCGAACAGGGGTAGTGTTATAAGAAGTAGCTCCGATTGTGCTATTCGTATTATAGCTATTTATGTTATTACTATTTGTATTGGTATAGGTAGTATTCTGTACAACTGGTTGATCATTATGATTATCACAGCTAAATAGACAGAATGGATCGATCGGATTCAAAGGATTAAAATCCACAGCATATGCACGGCTAGGAATAATAATGAAAGCCGTCGCAATGAGGATTGCTACTGAAAAAGCTATATTTTTAGGGGTATTATATGTCATACCCTGATATTGTATACTATCTTAACCTATATGTCAATAGTAGCTTTCTTGGCATTAGACTGTATAAACATCTTGCGAGAAGGGACATCTGTACCCATGAGCATATCGAAGACCTTGTCTGCGTCTTGCGCATCATCAATATTGACCTGACGAAGAATACGTCTCTCTGGATCCATAGTAGTTTCCCAGAGTTCCTCTGCATTCATCTCTCCGAGACCCTTATAACGCTGTATAGATATTTTCGCCTTCTTCCCTTCTTCTTTTTCTAGACCTAGATCTTCCACCACCCCATCCTTTATCTCTTCAATCTCTTGGATCTCATCGATCTCTTTTCCAAGTTTTTTATTCTTTTCTTCTTCACTATAGAAATATAGAATCTCTTTACCTCTTTTTACTTTATAGAGTGGTGGTTGGGCAATGTATATATAGCCACCTTCGATGAGAGGTTTGAAATATCTATAGAGTAGCGTGAGGATAAGTGTGCGAATATGGGCTCCGTCAACATCGGCATCGGTAGCGAGGATAATCTTGTGATAGCGGAGTTTCGAAATATCGAAGGTGTCGCCAATAGCAGTACCGAAAGCAAGAACAAGATTCTTGATCTGCTCGGAGCCGAGCATACGATCAAGACGAGCTCTTTCAATATTAAGAATTTTTCCACGAAGCGGAAGGATCGCCTGAATACGACGATCGCGTCCAGTCTTGGCAGTACCTCCCGCAGAGTCTCCCTCTACGATAAATATCTCTGATTCACTTGCAATATTACTCTGACAATCAGCGAGCTTGCCAGGAAGGGTCATTCCCTCGAGAGCTCCTTTGCGAAGAACACTATCCTTTGCAGCTTTTGCAGCTTTGCGGGCCTTCATAGCGAGAATTACCTTTGTAATTATTCCACGAGCATCCTCTGGATTTTCCTCTAGGAATTGAGTGAATGCCTCTCCGAATACTGTCGCTACAGCACTCTGTGCTTCGACAGATCCTAGCTTGGCTTTTGTCTGTCCTTCGAACTGTATTTCGCGAAGCTTTACTGAAACTACAGCTGTTATTCCCTCGAGTACGTCGTCTCCCGTGAAGTTATCCTCTCCATCTTTTGCGAGATTATTCTTCTTGGCATATGAATTCAGTATGCGAGTAAGCGCAGTCTTGAAACCTGTAATATGTGTACCACCTTCTGGGTTATATATATTGTTCGCAAAAGCTAGGATGCGAGAAGAAATATCATCTGCATATTGGAGTGCAACCTCGACAGATTCGACACCTTCCACTTTCTTTTCAATATAGAAAATGTTCTTGTGAATAGGCTTCAGTATCTGATTATTAAATTTAACAAGTGAAGCTAGTCCTCCTTCGAAATAAAATGTGTGGGATGGAGCTTCTATACCCAATTCACGAATATAGGTAATATCGGTATCTAGTTCTACCCTCCCATCCTTATTAAGCTTGCTGAATACTCCACCTTTCGCAGTGCGGGCGTCGATAACAGTGATGCGCAGGCCTCGTACTAGATACGCCTGTTGACGAAGATGATTCACTGCCCAGTTGTAGTCAAATATTATTCCTTCTTTGAAAATAATAGGATCTGGTTCGAAAGTGACAATAGTGCCATGAGTTTTCGTAGAGCCAATCTTCTTGACCTGAGCCTTTACCTTACCCTGAGAATATTCCTGCTTGTATATTCCACCGTCTTTGTGAACAAGAACTTGAGTGTATATAGAAAGAGCGTTTACTACTGATGCTCCTACTCCATGGAGACCACCAGAGACTTTGTAACCTGTATTTTCTCCTCCGAATTTTCCTCCCGCGTGTAGTACAGTCATGATCGTCTCGAGAGCAGAGACCTTGGTCTGCTTGTGAACATCAACCGGAATACCGCGACCATTATCTACGACACGCACTTGATTACCTGGTAGAAGTGCGACCTCAATATCATCAGCGAACCCGCCCATGGCTTCATCACGAGAGTTGTCGAAAATTTCACGGACAAGCTGATTGAGCCCATCTGGACCTGTGGTACCGATATACATACCCGGACGCTTACGTACTGGTTCTAGACCTTCGAGGACTTGGATGGAATCTGCTCCGTAGCTGTCTTTCTTTTCTTTTGCCATAGGTTTAAGTAATAAAAGAGATGTTTTTAGTTGTTTTTTACCCAGTAAGTATAGCAAATTTCTTACAAATGCGCTAGACTATAAACCTATGAAAAACTATATTATTCCACGCGATGAGGAGATAGCTCTTCTCGAAAAGCTCAATAATAGAACTGATAATGAAGCGCTGAGAATAAAGCGCTATCTCGCCATGGCTGACCTTTCGAGGACTGCTGGTAGTCCTCTCAATGAGATAATGAAGCGAGTGACAAATCTACCTCTTTTGAAAGATTTCGATCATATAGATATTCCAGAAGTCATTCCAACAAATATTCTATTCGATCTTTTCAATTTTGCCCCTAACCATCCTGCGCGAAGTACTTCTGATACATATTATGTTGATCCGAAGAATGTCCTCCGCACTCATGACACTGTGATGTGGTATTACTATCTCAATCTTCCTGAGATAAGACAGAAAATCACCGATAAAAAATCGTTCGGAGTAATGTGTTATGGAAAAGTCTATCGAAAAGACGAGATCGACCGACATCACATGAACACTTTCCATCAGATGGGAGGGCTCTATCTCGTACCGAACGATCAGAAGATGCTAGTCCTCGATGATCTCAAGGCGGTATTGTCTGAGATTGTACAAAGTGTCTTCGGTAAAGACATCAAATTCCGCTTCAATCCTGATACATTCCCCTATACAGACCCTTCTCTCGAGGTGGAAGTAGAGATCAATGGTAAATGGATAGAAATACTCGGTGGAGGTATGCCACGCCCTATAGTACTCAAAGACTTTGGCGTAGAAGGTTACAATGGCTGGGCTTTCGGATTCGGTCTCGAACGACTCGCTATCATAAGCATGCAACTTCCTGATATTCGTCTCATATGGTCAGAGGATCCTAGAGTAAAGAAGCAACTAGTACTCGGCAACAAGTTCGTCGAGGTTAGTAAATACCCCGCAGTTGTTCGTGATATCTCTTTCATCGTAAAAAATGATTTTGTACCTAACGACTACTTTGATCTGGTGCGCGAGACAGCTCCAGGACTTGTCGAGGAGGTAGGATTGCTAGATAAATATGAAAACGAAGCAAAACTCGGTAAGGGAAATATTAGCTATGCATATCGCATAACCTATCGATCTCTTGATAAGACACTTACGAATGAAGAAGTAAATGCTCTTCATAATAAAATAGAAGAAGAAACGGTGAGGGTATATAAGGGGGTTATACGGTAGAAATACGAAAAGGTTTCTTGTGCTTACTTTGGAGCCACCTCCCAGATTCGAACTGGGGACAATCCGATTACAAATCGGATGCTCTACCAACTGAGCTAAGGTGGCGTATTCTATTTTTCTGATACTTATCTATCTCGCATTATCCTCTGAAATCTTCTTCAGATAAAATGATGCACCGCCGATATTTCCACTTTCACCTTTTCCCCTCACCATATCTATCACTTTCTTCGAAGGTGGATGAGCGTGGGCCTTGCGGTGAAGCCATATATATCCTGCGCGTGCCCACGATAGGATATGATACGCGATCCACTGAACAAGAGCAAGGGCACTCTTACGATTAAAATATGAAATGAAGCTACGAAATCGTGAATAATAATGACGAAGTATTGGATCTGCTTTCTGAAGCAAGAATGTCAGACGTGTCGTGGTACCACGCTTCATTTCTATAGATTTGTAGATAATCATTGATATGATACATATGAATGATATAGAAAATATGGCGATTGATATATACATAAGAAAAACAATAAACTAACGATCTAGAGCGTTCATGCGTACGAACTTGCCAATAGCTATTTTTTCTCCGAATTTTTGCACGGCATTGTCGATGAGGCCTTTTATGGTGATATCTTGGTTCTTGATAAATGGTTGATCCATGAGAACCATCTCACTCATATAAGTCGCTAGTTTTCCTTCTAGAATCTTCTCTTGCATCTCTTTTGGCTTATTCTGCAATTGATCTTTGATCTCATTCACAAAGACTTCTTTTGCAGTAGCCTTTACCTCATCTGTCACATCAGCTGTTGTAAGAAACTTCGGATTGAGGGCAGTGACATGCATAGCTATATCTCTAGCAAGAGTCTTGAATTCTTCATTGCCAGATACGAAGTCTGTCTCGCACATGAGCGTTACCATAGCGGCCACATTACCAGTCGCATGCACATATGCCTGGATTGTTCCAGCTCCGAATGTACGATCTCCACGCTTTGCAGCGATATCCCCGCTTTTTTTACGTAGTATTACTAGAGCCTTAGCGAGATCACCCCCTGCTTCTTCTAGAGCCTTCTTGCACTGCATGACGGATACTCCGGTCTGATCGCGAAGTTCTTTTATTTGTTCTGTGGTTATCATGCTTGTATTATACTATGCCTTCGGCGCTTCTGTCTTGCCCTCTAGTTTGCCCTCTGAATAGGCTTTTGTTATCTGATTTACGAAAAATTGAATACTTGTCTGAGATGAATCATTTCCAACGATAGGATGAGTAACCTCCTTCATATTGCAATCTGAACCGAGGAGGGCAATGACTGGAATTCCTAGATCTAGAGCTTCCTTGACAGCTGTCTTCTCCTTGCGAGGATCAATGACGAAAATCGCCTTTGGAAGATCCTTCATGGTGACGATTCCTGAGAAAAATCTTTCGAGATTGGCAATTTCGCGATCAATAAGAAGTCGCTCTTTTTTCGTATATTTTGCTAGCTCTCCTTTTTCTCTTTCCATAGTCAATTTCTCCATTTTCTCTACTCGCTTGCGAATCTGAACGAAGTTCGTGAGAGTTCCTCCTATCCATCGTCCATCTACGAAAGGCATACCTAGGGATTGTGCTCCTAGTTTGACTGAGTTACGAGCCTCACTCTTGCCACCAACAAAAAGAATAATTTTTGAATCCTTTCCAAGAGATTTTACGAAGTCTTTTGCTTTATCGAGCAATTCTGTAGTCTTCTCAAGGTCGAAAATCTCCACCTTATTCTTCACTCCGAAGATATATGGAGCGACTGTCGGGTGTCGACGTGAGCGAGAAAAAGCGAAGTGGGCTCCTGCTGCGAACATTCCGTCTATATTTGTATTTTTTATTGCCATATTTAATGTAGGAAGAGTCTATCATTCTTCATCATTTCCCGCAACCCCAGTCTTCTCGAACTCATGTAGCGCCTCGATAATAGGGTCTAGTTTACCAGCAAGAATAACCTCGATATTATGCCATGTTCGCTTTATACGATGGTCGGTAATACGATCCTGGAGGACATTGTAAGTCCGAATCTTTTCGGAACGATCCCCTGTTCCCACCTGCCCCTTCTTCTGTGCGTTAAATTTCTTGGCTTCTTTCTCTTCTTCAAGTGCTTGGAGCTTGGCATAGACGATACTCATAGCCCTTTCCTTGTTTGCAGACTGACTGCGTTCATTGGTAGCACGAACGTCGATACCTGTAGGAAGATGGACGATACGAACGGCTGTTTCTACCTTGTTGACGTTCTGTCCTCCCTTTCCTCCTGAACGTGAAGTTTCAATGAGAAGGTCTGTGGGGTTAATAACTGCTTTAACTTTCTTGCGAATAGGTAAAATAGAAACGGTAACTGTTGATGTATGCACTCGGCCCATTTTCTCCGTAAGAGGTACGCGCTGGATGCGGTGAGTTCCTGTTTCATAACGAAGATCAGCAAATACACCTTTACCTTTTATCTCGATAGTAAGATCATCGAGAGTTATCGTAGACCAGCCACGGGATTCGGCATATCGGGTATACATTTCTAGAAGTTCACGAGCAAAGATAGTTGCTTCATCTCCTCCGGCTCCTGCTCTCACTTCGAGCACAAGTTCATTTGGAATTTCATCTTCTTCTTTCTCAGAATCAAGAATCTGCTGTATCTGCTTCTCGATATCTTTCTTTTGTTCTGCAAATGATGATAGTTCGGTCTGTGCCATTTCTTTCATAGAAGGATCTTTCTCACCCATAGACAAAAGCTCCGCTTCTTCTTTCTGAAGCTTTTCGTACATCTCTGCTAGGTATGCAGTCTTGTGATTTTTCTTGTGCTCTTCGATGTTCATCTAAGCCTTCTTTTTTGAAGAAGTCTTCACAGCTTTTGATTGACGGCTCTTGAACTTTTCTACACGACCAGCGCTATCGAGAATCTTCTCTTGATTGGTATAAAATGGGTGTGAAGCGCTAGAGATTTCAACATGGGCAACTGGGTATTCCTTGCCATCTGTCCACTTCATTGTCTCCTTTGACTTGATAGTAGAAGCCACGAGAAATTGGGCTCCGTTCGCGTTATCGACGAAGATTACTTGCCTATATTCCTTTGGGTGAATGTCTTTTTTCATATATAAATAATGATGTTCTAGACTTTATCATACTCAGAGTAATGGGTCAATCATATTTCTCTGGATATTGTCTGCTATACTCATTACACTCCTTCCATAGCTACATGTTGACCCTCCAGAACCATAATATTTGCATGCAGCGCGTATCTTCGATGAATAGGTATTAGCACTCGCTCCTAGGTCAGAAAGATAGAGAGCGGATGCTACGAAGGCGTCTCGCGGAGACCATGGGTTAGGATTTGGGACGCCAAGTATGGATGTAAGTCTATCTGTGAAAAGAACCCATGTTGAGGCTATGAATTGCGCTGGTCCCATTGCTCCTCCCCAACCGCCAGCACTAGCTATAGGACACGAAACATATGTACTTAGAGGATTCATACCTAGATCTTTCGTAATAGTGATGAATGGAGGGACATCTCGACTAGGCTTCATAACATTTGGATATGTTCTGCCTGTTGATGGGTTGATACCAGCTCCTGTGGCGGTATCAGTGAGGTAACATTTACCGACATTTGAGCCTAGATTGCTCTCTTGAGTGAGAATAGCAAGAAGGAAGGCAGGATCAATACCAACACTTTTCTTTGCATCATTGGCATAATTGAGCGCTGTGCCGAATGGTATGGCTTGTCCGCCTCCAGCGAGGGCAAAGAGTGCCGCACGAATCTCCGCTGCTTGGCGTTGTTTGTCGGCAAGTACAGCAGTATAAGTCTTTTCATTGCCCTTGCTTACAGCGAGAAGTCTTTGTTTTTCTGCTTGATTAGAGGCTATATTCTTCTTCTCTTGCTGGATCACCTGTCGCGCATCCATCTCACTATTCTTCCTCTTATCAAGATTTCCTTTTTCAGTCTCTGTCTGCGCTTTCACACTTCGTATCTCTTCAAATGTGCTTTTCAATGATCTCTGCACAAAATCAAATGTATCTAGATCAATAAAAATTTCACTTACATTTTCCTCCGAAAGAATCACCTCCGGAAGAGTGACTGTACCTACCTCATTAGTCTTTCTCATTATCTGAGCAAGCGATGCTCTGCTCTTCTCGATCCGTTCTTGGAGACTTTCTATCGCTCTCACTTTTTTTGTAATATCTTTGCCTAACCCTTCTATAATTATGTTTTTCGCACGAATATTGAGCTCGGCAGCCTTGATCTTCGTATCGAGGATAAGTATATCCCTCTTGAGCGATGATGACTGTTGCTTCGCATCCGCGAGAACCGCTTCTGTCTCTGCTTGTTCCCTCTCTATCTGAGCTAATTCTGTTCTAAGTCGCGCTTCTCTCTGTATTGGAGTTTCCGTGCTCTGTGCATAGGTATATGCAGGTACAATAGCCAGTATGGCCAATACAAATAGAGCCTTGAAAAGTAACTTCATAGGCTCTATTGTATCATAAAAATTGATCTTATTTCTTATCCTCTTTCTTTGCCGGTTCTGTCTTTTCACCTTCTGCAGGTTCCTCACCTTCCTTTGCTTCCTTACCTTTCTTTTCTACCTCGATAGTAGACATATCGATAGGTTTTACCTCTTCTACTTCTTCTTTTGCCACAGCGATAGATGCTACGATTTCGTCTGGTTGTGCAATGAGTGTAATATTCGCTGGAAGCTTGATATCCTTTGCCATTATGACACTTGAAAGTTCTACTAGGGAGCTTATATCAACCTTGACCTCATGAGGGAGATCCTTCGGAGCTGCTTCGATCTCTAGTTCACGGAGAACCTTGACGAGAATACCAGCGAGATCTTTTACTGCAGGAGAAACACCTTCGTAGACAAGAGGCACATGAACCTTTACCTTCTTACCCTTCTCGATCACATAGAAGTCGGCATGGCGTGGAGCGCCTGTGATAGGGTGAACATCCACATCATATATGAGAGTCTCATGCTCATCATTACCCTCTTTTAGGACAATAACTGAAGATTCACCGGCTTTCTTGAAGGCTTTGATAAAGTCCTTGGTGAGGACGGTTATAGGGGTAGACTTTTCCTTTGGACCATAGAAAACAGCAGGGATCTTGCCAGATTTACGAAGTGCACCTACGTCTTCTTTCAGGTCTCTCTTGGTAGCGGTTAATGTAATCATAGGTACATACTGTAATATATGTTGAAAAGAAAAGCAATGAATATAAGTTAGTATAAGAGTTTAAGGGTTACTATAACATCCAGGGGTAGAATAGTTAGCATTGCTAGCAGAAAAATTTACCCCACTTGAACCCATGCAGTATAGATTACCATTAGTTTCATCACCATTATGGAAAACATTGATGGAATATTTAGTATTATCTCCTGTAGCATTTCCAATAAGAAGCGTATAAATATTAGTATTATTTTTGTTGGCTAACTCAACTAATTTCCTACAAATACTAAGCATCTGTGTTGCAGCAGCTCCTGAATCCTCATTTGATGAATATGCTACTGATGCTTGTCCATAAGAATAATCACAATCATTTTTATTATATATCCATTTATTATCCGGAGGGATGACAAAAGTATTATTACTTACGGTCGACAAATATGCATATCCATTACTAGAGTTATAACCGAGATTCAACGCTGACCTTAATTGTGTCATCTGTTCTTTTATTGCTGTCAATCTAGATTTTTCCCTAGCTGTATTAAGGCTTGCTAGCACTACCGCAGATAACAGACCTATGATTGAAATAACGACAAGAAGTTCTATTAAGGTGAAGGCTTTATTATATTTATTCATAATGATCATATATTATTGAACTTGTGATGAATTACCGGATATACTTCGCTCAAAAGCCTTCTGTTGCTCCAGAGTACGCTTATTACCCCCTCCCCCATTCAAATTATAAAAAATAATTCCAGCGGTAATTGCCGCAACTACAGCTATCCCAAGCAATATGGCATTCGCTACTGTCGGAGTCTTTGCCAACCCCATCTTCATCACCCACTGCACTAGAGTTGGCACCTGCTCACTAGACTGAAACCTGCTGTATAGAACCGAGGCTTTATGTTCATCATTGAAATCTACTTGTGACATATTCTTAAAAGAATTAATTTGATATGGAATAATTATACTACACTATTCAATGGTCTACCACCTTCCATTACCGCAATAATGTTCGCTGTGGATAACATTGCCATATCGATACGCGCCTCTTCAGTGCCAGAAGCTATATGTGGAGTGAGGACGACATTCGGAAGATCTGCAAGACCTTCTGTCAATTCTGGTTCGAATTCGTATACATCTAGACCTGCTCCTCGTATCACTTCTTTTTGCAGAGCTTCCACCAATGCTTTCTCATCCACCACTGGACCACGAGAAGTGTTGATGATATACGCTGTCGGCTTCATAAAAGCAAGGCGTGTGGCATTTATAAGGTGCTTCGTTGACTCTAGGAGAGGCACATGGATAGAGACAACATCAGAAATTTTGAGAATTTCATCTACTGATGGATAGAATACCGCGCCATATTCTTTTTCTAGACCTTCATTTCGCACTACATCATAGTAAGCGACATTCATACCGAAACCATTCTTGCCTCGATGCGCCACATCTGCTCCTATTTTCCCCGTCCCGATTATTCCGAGAGTCTTGTCGGCTAGCTTCGTACCATGTAAGAGCAATGGATCCCAACCTTTATATTTTCCCTGTCTCATATACATATCACCCTCTACTACACGACATGTTAGAGCGAGGATAAGAGCCCATGTATGCTCGGCCACCCTATCAGCGCCACCACCGGGAGTATTCGTAACATATATATCGCGTTTCTTCGCCTCTGCTGTATCTATATTATTGAATCCAATAGCGTAATTGGCATATATCTTCACTGTCGGAGCAGAATTCATCACTTCTGCATCGATAGTATCTGTGAGAAGAGTGAGGACAGCGTCATAAGGCTTCTTCGAGAGAGCGGTGATGAGTTCTGATTTCTTCAATGGACGATCTTCAGGACTAATATCAACTTCATAACCTTTACTCAGGAGATTATTGATACCGATTTCAGGAATTCTGCGAGTTATGTAAATTTTCTTCATATTATGCTTTGTTGAATAATTTTAATCTTGCTCGGACAACCTTATCCACTGCATCCACAGCATCCTTTGCATACTTGTATGGAGCAACTTCATCGGGATGCTGATCGAGAGAGAGCTTGATGGCATTGCGATACGCCACACGGATCTCTGTCGAGATGTGGATAATCGAAATACCAGCATCAATAGCACTAACAAAGTCATCATCGACCGTACCAGAACCTCCATGAAGGACAAGGGGTATGCCACACGCTGTACGAATGTTCTTTATGAGATCTATCTCTAGTCTAGGATCATACCCCACACGCATCATGCCATGAATATTGCCCACGGCGGGAGCGAAAAGGTCTACACCTGTCTCGCTCACGAACCTCCGTGCCATATCTGGAGTTGTAAGTCCAGCTTTGAGATCTACGCCTTCTGGAATACCATCGAGAACTTTGGAAGATTGACCTATATAACCGAGCTCACCTTCAACTAGAACATCTTTGCCAGATGCACGAGCATATTCCACGCATTCTTTTGTATTTTTTATATTTTCTTCTATTGAAAGTTTAGCCCCATCATATATAACAGCGTCAAATCCAGCATCTATAGCCTCCTTCACCTTATCCACAGAATATGTATGATCAGCATTTAGGAAAATAGGGTAATTGAATTCATCACGAATACTTTTCACAAGCGCCACGCACTGCTTTACACCTATGAATTCTCGCTCACCTTCTGATACTCCAATAATAATAGGTACACCGAGGCTTTTCCTTGCATGGAAAATTCCCCAGAGCATGTCGATGTTAGAAATATTGAAATGTCCTATCGCCACTTTCCCCTTTTCTGCATCATGTATGTATTCTCGTAATTTTTTCATGCTATAATTCTAGCATATGTTTCAGAAATCTATAGACTTCCTCGCTATCGGTGATATCACTACTGATGCATTCATCAGGATAAAAGAAGCGAGCGTGCACTGTGTGGTAAATACTGAACGATGCGAGATCTGTATGAACTTCGGCGACAAAGTCCCCTTCGAGTATGTGAAGGTGATCAAAGCTGTTGGCAATTCTGCCAATGCCTCTGTCGTAGCCTCTAGACTCGGCCTACGATCAGCTCTCGCTACAGATATAGGCAATGATGAAAATGGCAAGGACTGCATCACAACACTAGAGCATGAAAAAGTCATGACTAAATATGTGAGAAAACATGCGGGTAAGCCGAGCAACTATCATTTCGTCCTCTGGTACGAAGTCGATCGCACTATACTAGTTAATCATATAGAGTACGATTATATATTTCCAAAAATCCAAACCCCTCCGCGCTGGATATACCTCTCTTCGCTCGCAGCCAATAGTATTGAATACCACAATCAAATATCACATTATCTGATCGCCAACCCCGCGGTGAAGCTTGCTTTCCAGCCAGGTACATTCCAGATGAAGCTCGGTATAAACAAGCTCAAGAATATATATAGTCGAACAGAAGTCCTTATTATAAATGTAGAGGAAGCTCAACGCATCCTCGCTACAGAATCTAGAGATATTAAAACTCTTCTGTCTGAGCTCCATGCTTATGGACCGAAAATCGTACTGATCACAGACGGACCGAAAGGCGCCTATATGCTCGATGGTGATCATTTCTATTTTATGCCTATTTATCCAGATCCGAAACCACCAGTAGAACGCACTGGTTGTGGAGACGCTTTTTCTGCCACATTTGTATCTGCGCTCTCTATGGGCAAGACTCCACTCGAAGCTCTGACCTGGGCACCGGTCAATCCTATGTCAGTGATCCAATATGTCGGAGCTCAAGAAGGCCTGCTGAATCGTGAACAGATAGAATGGTTCCTAACCCGAGCGCCAGAAGACTATAAACCGAGGGAGATATAGAAAAAGAGATACAGAGGAAGATTTGAGCAGAAGAAAACCTCAGCTGCCACAATTGGCTGGCTGAGGTGATTACTCCTCGTTTTTAATAAAATAGTATTATACTATTCTACTAAGAGGCTATCGCCAGATCTTAATGTACTGACAGGTGTCTAGCATACCTGTAAAACCTAATCTTTCTTATTTTTCTTGCGATTTTTATTACGAATATAGGTTTCAATAATTCGTTTTTATTATCGCTATAGGCATTTCTCATCTCTACACATACCCTCTTCTTCGAAATACCAAACTATGAAGGGGCTGCGGATGAATTTCACTTTAGCAATCGTCCTTAGAAAATTATCATCAACTTTTTTCTAAACAGTGGGACGATACTATCCGAACATTTTTGTGTGGTTGTCCGGCACACCACTTCTGGCTTGGGATTGAGATTTTCGTCTCTGCAGACCAATCCTCTCAGAATCTGCAGGAACTATCGCTGTCAACGCCTTGGTATCAGTCACATGACCGATTTTATAATCTATAACCACAGGCCAACTGGATCCGCGAAACGATAACGACCAGTTCTGACAAGAGCATAGCATATCCACAGTTTTTGTCAATAGGTTGAATATCAAAAATAATAATACACTTATTATACGGCTCTACTGAGCCTTTTTACAATACTCATCCAAAAATTGATCCTTGAAATTACTGAAGTTATCCACAAGTATTGCCTTCCGCGCATCTTTCACTAGATGTACAAGAAAATAAAGATTATGAATAGAAGCAAGCGTCGATCCGAGCATTTCTTTTACACGGAAAAGGTGCGAAACATATGCTTTCGAGTAGTGAGTGCAGGTGTAGCATCCACATCCGGTATCAAGAGCATTGAAATCCATTTTGTATTCTGCATTGGCAATATGAATTTTCCCTTTTCGTGTGAAGATAGTGCCGTTGCGAGCTATGCGAGTAGGTACGACGCAATCAAATGTATCCATTCCATTTTCAATTCCTAAAATAAGGTCGAGTGGTTCACCGATACCGAGGAGGTGTCGTGGCTTCCCTTCTGGCAATTCATCCGCCACCCAACCGACAGCTGTATGGAGATCTTCTTTATCAAATGATCCACCAATACCGAAACCGTCGAAGTCCATTGCTCCGATAATCTTCGCACTTTCTCTTCTGAGATCTTCGAAACGTCCTCCTTGCACAATTCCGAAAAGCGCTTGACCTGTTTTTCTAGAACGGTGATGCTCGAGCGACCGTCTCGCCCAGCGGTGAGTGCGGTCCATCGCTTCTTTTTGATATGTATGAGGAGCGAGTGGTGAAGTGCATTCATCGAAGGCGAACATGATGTCTGCTCCGATCGCATGCTGGATCTCCATCGAACGCTCTGGAGTGAAACGATGTGTACTGCCATCAATGATAGACTTGAAAGTCACTCCATCTTCATCGACTTTAGCGAGTGCGTTATTATGTTGGGTTGCTAGGTCTTCGTCTCTATCATTCGTCGCTTGCGGTATGGATGCGATCTTCCCCACTTTATTATTGAAAGCCGCTCCAAGAGAAAAAGCTTGAAAACCGCCTGAGTCTGTGAATGTTGGACCTTTCCAATTCATAAATTTTTGGAATCCCCCAGCTTTTTTCAAGACTTCTTCGCCAGGTTCGAGATAGAGATGATAAGTATTTGCAAGAATAGCCTGTGTGCCGAGAGTGAGAACTTGTTCGGGGGTGAGAGCCTTCACCGTAGCCTTCGTTCCAACCACGATAAAAGCTGGAGTCTCGATGACACCATTATCAGTGATGATTCTGCCCGCTCGACCACGGCTATTTGGCAATTTCTTGTCGATTATATATTGCAAACTCATGTGATTACTATACATCATGTTATAATAAAAGCTATGGAAAATCACAAGAAATTTTCACGACACGATATCAATCACAACATTCATGACCATTTGAATGAAATCAGCAGAGAGTTCAGGGCTGGTTTCGAAGAGTTAAAAAAATACCCGAAATCTATCACTATATTTGGTTCATCACGTTCTACTCCTGCAAGCTCTCATTATAGAGACGCTCAAGAGCTCGCATACCGAGTGACAAAAGAGCTCGGCTATACAGTGATCACTGGAGGTGGTCCTGGCATCATGGCTGCAGCCAACCTCGGGGCAAAAGAAGCTGGTGGAAAATCTATAGGACTGACCATTCGTCTTCCTGATGAACAGCATACAAATCCCTATGTGACTGATTCGCTCAATTTCAAATATTTTTTTGCAAGAAAGACAATGCTCACATTTGCAGCCGAAGCATTTGTCTTTTTCCCTGGAGGTTATGGGACTCTAGACGAATTCTTCAGTATTGTTACACTCGTACAGACACGCATGATACCCCGAGTCCCTATTATCCTTGTCGGAAAGGATTATTGGAATGCATTCAAAACATTTCTCACTGCTCATGCTCTCGAAACACACCATGCTATATCGCAGGATGATATCGATCTTTTCCATATCACTAACAGTATCGAGGCTACAATCGATATCATAAAGAAAGCTCCTGTATCAAAGTGGTGGGAAACGGTAGACTAGAAGAATTGAAATATGGATATTAACTTATGTATACCAGAGATTACGAATAGGTAAACAAAAAACACCGACTCTTGCGAGAAGGTGTCTTTTGTTTTAGAGAGACGAGTCTGTATTACCAGTTACCGCGTCCTGCATCTCGAGTATTACTTCGAGGTGCACGTGGCTCCATAGGGCGAGCCTCGTTGAC
>CAZAEF010000010.1:0-23109 GCA_964484315.1 uncultured Candidatus Saccharibacteria bacterium
CTATAGTATAGTAGTCACAGTGTCAATCTGTTCTTCCTACCTCCAGCTCGGAAACCACATCCTCATATCCAGCTGTTCTTGAGTGATAGGCAAACCGTATGTGATAGGGCTGAAAAATAGGAAGACTATGAAACTTGCGACAATAAGACCTATATATATCTTCTTCTGCGCTGAAAATTGCTCAATAAGATAAATAATAGCCATAATACTGAATATGAGCGCGGCTTGATAGTGATATATGAACATGGGCCGATGGATCAACATAAATGGAAAGAAATTGACACTGTATCCGATGAGTATGAACAATGCCGTGTTAGTAAATCGTTTTTTTATGAAAGTATATAGAGCAAGGATAAGTATGGACAGCGTACCGAGCCAATATAGGAGAGGGTTGCCGATGAGATATATATACTGTCCTGCATTGAAGTTTTGCCAATAGAACATCGATCTCTTCATGAGTGGCCATGTATACCATTTGCTTGCGAAGTTATTCTCAGTCACGCCCGTCTCCACCATCTTGACATTGAGTTCGAAGAATTTACCGAAGAAACCTTTTGGTTTATATGTAGGATCATTCTCATATATATTACCTGTGAGTGTCTTTTGGAATCTCTCTGTCATGAAGACATCCCCTGTTCCTGAACGAGGTAGGAGTGAAAAATGAATAGCGAATACAGATATATACATTACAATTCCCACGAGAATATATGGAATGGAAAACTTTATCATATCTCGAATTTTCTTTGTCCTTATCATCTCCATGATGAATATGAGTAATGGGAAAGCTAGACCTGTCCACTTTGTACATATTGCTCCTGCAGCTAACAATGCTGAAAGCCAGATTATATATTTTCTATCACTATATTTACTATATATAAGGTAGAGGAGGATTGAAGAGAAACCAAATATATGCAAGAAGCTATCATAGAGGATGAATCTTGATTGGATGATGAGAGAATTCTCGAAACAGAGAAGTATACCCATAGTAAATGAGCCCAATACAGATATATTGAGATACCTGCAGATATAATAAAGGATTAGGGGTAATAGAGTACCGGCTATGAGTGGTAATATACGAAGAATAATAATTTCTGGCGGTAAAGGATTACCTATGATACTGAAGTCTATTCCTGCTGGTATTCCTGTAAAATTACCGAGAAGGAATGTAAGTAATTTCGGCAGAGCTGGGTGCACATCGAAGAAATACATTCCTTGCCTATATGCTTCGAGGAATTTGCCGTTGAAAACTTCGTCGAATACGACTTCGTGTGGCAGGCCGAAGAAGACGAAATGCGTCGCGAAGCTGATGATGAGAATAAGGAGGGGTGCAAGAAGAGTGAGCATATTACCAAATAGTGTTACTTTCTAGAAAAGTCTTTAACCTCATGTACCAAGAACCTTTTTATTTCATCCAAAGAAACGTTGTTGCCATTCTTGAATATAATCGGTTCAGATGTGATATCATTGAAATATACAAGGCTTTTTAATACAAGATTTCTGTCCAGATCTGGCATCTTTTTATCAAGAATAGCTAAAATGGATGGTAATGAGTGCGATTGCAAGATGAAATACAAATCTATGTAATCCTTGATTACCGATCTACCAACAATTGCTGAAAGCTTCATACAAGCAATATCGAGTATAGAAGCAATTCTGAAATATTCATCTTCGACATACGGTTCAATGACTGGGTAGGGATACTTTAAAAAACTGATCTTTATCTCTGCATCGATGATGATGCTTAAAGTATTATTTTCTTCTTGCGTTTTGATTATATCTATACCGTTACACAATTCTCGGATTTCGAAATATAATTTTTGAGTCTCTATATTGTCTGGAGTAAAAAAGTCAAAATCTATACTATCTCTATGTCCTATTTGTAGAGCAAGTCCCGTCCCTCCAGCAAGATAAAACCTCTCTTTGAAATGAGAAAGTTTGGCTAATATCCCTTTTCTTTTGGTATCGAGAATTTCGTAATGCATCTAGTGTAGTATTTTAGCAGTTGGCCCATGAGTAATATCGAGCATAAGAGACCAGAAATTAAGTGACTTCTTATTCCATTCTCCCGGTAATGGGTGTAGTATCGCTTCGCTAATCTCATCGGTTGTAAATGTCTGAAAAATCCAGTCTGTAGCATGTCTCGTTCCAGAATTAAGGACATTGGTGATGATACGTCGAGCATCATTTTTTATGTCTAATTTATCGATATCATATGACCATAGAAACGGCTTCACATATGATGGAATTTCATATTTCATGCTCATATTATACCATATTTATTCCCCAAAGACCGCATCTAAGAAATCCCCCACCGCATAGAATACCGATGCGATGAAGCTAGGGGTATATGATCCAGAGGTGCTCACGGACGAAGATGACTCGGAACTACTAGAGCTGGAAGAGGAACTAGATGAAGATTCTTGATTAGAACTAGAGGTAGAAGAAGACGGACTTTGATTGGAGTTTGAACTGGAAGAAGAAATTTGAGCAGGATTTGTAGAAGTAGTCGGCGTAGGAGTGGTTGATACTGAAGTTTGAGAGCTAGAGGAAGGAGTTGGGGTGACTGTAGGCGTTGGGGTAACCGATTCCGATGGTGTTGTTGATATACGAGGTATTGTAGAGATAGACGGTGTTGGTATTGGTTTTGCTGTAGAAGAAGGTGAGAGAATAACAGATGTTGAAGGGGTTGGAGTAACACTAATAGATGGGGTGACTGTTGGTATTGGAGTTACTTTTGGAGTCGGTCTAGATGTGACTCTAGGTGTTGGTGATGAAAACGGTACAGATGAAACAGAGGGAGATGGTGAGTGACTATCTAGATTACTGTATACAGTAGCCTTCTTCTTGAGTAGTACTGTGTCTACAAAAGTATTTGTGAGGTCTTGGGCAAAGTTGAGCGCTTGTTTGAAAAGTGTAGGGGTATTCTTCTTCACTTCAAAAGTCAGAGTATTGCTCCATTCCCCTCCTTTAGGTTGCACACGTATGGAATACCACCTAGGAATAGTGTCCTGTGGAAGTGTGACTAGAATATCTCCATTGGTATTTGGTATCAAATGCTCAAGGAGAATAAACGACTGGGGACTATTTCTTAGTTCAACCGTATTATCTGTAGTACTGAAACCTGTACCAGTAATATAAATTTTATTAGGATTAATTGTCGACGTAGCAGTTAGTAACTTGAATAGTCCACTCAGAATTGGTGCGGTTTGTTCGTATGCGGAGGCGGCGGTTTTCCACTCAGCCGGTAGATTGATCTCAATACCCATAGCTTGCGAAAGTTTGTCGAGCTCTACTTCCGTACCAGTCACCGATGTTTGAAAAGTGCACGGCAGGTCGGTAGACGAAACATAGTCGGTTACGGCATCCTTCAGATCCCGGTAATTTGTACCTGACATCATTACTCCATCCGTCAATACTTCTATGAGCGCGGAACATCGAGTGTTCGACGGATCGGTCGGTAAAAACCCATCTAATACATCAAAGAGGTCAGCCTTTTCTTCCTCTGCATTAATTTCTGGAACAATCCCAGTACCAACAGCAGCAAAGAGTCTCGTAACTTGTCTTGAAAAGGAAGAAAATATTTGCGATAAATTAGGCACTGAAACAGTGGCCACCACCTTGTTAGGAACTATATCCCTTATATAATCATCTATCTTACTTTTAATCTCCTGGCTATCCCATATAGCTGCGTGAGCTTCTGAAGTGCGTGGATTAACAAAAAGAAGATTCGCAAGCGTCTCTGCGACCATACTTTTTACTACACGATTACGAGACTCTGCATATACAGAAGCCTTACTTGCAAAATCAACGTGCTTATCTCCTATAGCCTCAAGAAAGAATATCTCATGGTTGGCCACTGCTTTGCGGACGAGAGGAAGATAACTCGCTTGTATTATATGCGCGGGATTTCTCGGGTTAAATGTCTTAATAATTTCATCAAAAAATGGCAGGGTAATCACACCTATTTTCTGAATCGGGAAAGGAACATATCTCTCTGTCGCTGAACCACCTGCAGGAAATGCAACACTTAGGACACTGCTTTTACCAAAGAGAGTGCTCTTTTTATCCACGATATCTTTGTTGATGGACGAGAAGAGGACATTATTCCCCATTGAATAGGCTATCAGAAGGTGCGGACAGTGATAGAGGTTTAAAGTTTTGAAGTCATCTCTAAGTTTGATAGCGGCCACATCCACGGCGACATTGGAATCATAGGAGTATAGTATCACATTGGCCGTCTTCTTTTTTTCATTTAACGTTGCCTGTGCGGCATATAATGGATAACCTCCAGCACCAGGAATCACAAGTATGACAGGCTTACCGTCCGTAGGTGGAAACAGATGTGAAAATCCGGTCAAATCGTTCGCGTTTCGAAATACATTAGCAAATGAAGAAGTTGAATCATTATAGACCTTCAACTTTTTTAAATAATAGAAAAATTTGAGGAGTCCGTTAGGACTAATCAAGGCACCATCCTTGGAAAGTGCAACCCTCTTGTTCATCTTTTCTAAAAGATACCAGGGGCCGTCTAGTGCAGGGTTACCCTGCAATATGACACTCTCTTGTCCGTTTGCTATCTTTTCTTTTTTCCATTCCTCCCTTCTTCCCTGTACCTCCTCGAAGGCTAGTGAAACCGCGATATTGAGCTTCTTAAGTTTATCCTGATAGGTGAGTCCTCCTAGCTCGGGAATAATTTCGCATCCGGGCTCAATCGGCACTATGATTCTATCCTTAGTGCCATTTGAATCTTCAATGATTATTTCAAACTTTGATTTCTTTTTGAGGCCATCCACCACTTGCTTATGAAATCTCTCGTACGCAGAGCCTCGTGCATTGGTAAGTCCTTCATCATTTGTATGTATAAACTGTCCGTGAAGAGTGAAGCGAAAGCCCATCTTCTGTTCTTCGGTGTATACAACCTTGCTGTCAATCACATACTCGATAAGATATTTCTCACTTTCTGGACCACCCCTAGGATTTCCTTTTGAGGGTGTAAGGACGAGGTCGTAGCTTCCATTCGTGATAGTGGTGCCCATAGTCACCCTCGTGCACGGCGGTGCAAGAGTAATTTCAAACGGGTCAATAGCATAGAGTCCGTTTTCCTTTTGACCCAGGTCCTGCTCTTTAACTCCTGTTATCTTCACTAATGGTTTTATATGAAAGATTTCGGGTAGCACATCTTCCAGTCCACCTTGATAGTCGCATACCAATTTCAATCCTTCTGCAGAAGGAGGCGCTTTGTGTACTACCTTAGGTTCCTCTCCTACTACAGGGGGTTCCTCATCCTTTATCTTTTCACTTTGTGTTAGCTGAGCAATTCTAGCTTCTAGAAGCAGAGCACTCGTAAGTATTCCTTCTTTTGACACATACGGTGTGATATCAACTATACGATCTGTATGGAAAGCCTTGTATATAACTCCACAACCATTATCCCCAGTTTGAGTCTTAAGTGGTATAGAAGTAATTGTACCTATTTGTAAATCATTACACTTAATTGGTATTCCACACTGTCCAGAGCATCCTGGGGCAATCTTTTGCACCTGCATTATCAATATGACATCATATATTCCATCTTTATCTGGTGATTTTACTGTAAGTGTAGATTCTACATCTCGCTTATATGTTGTCTTCTCATGCACTACACCAACATTAGTACTTTCAGATAATGTACCTCTGTACATACTACAATTCAAGACAGATATAAAATCATACGGGTCACTGCATCCGAGAGCAGTCCCCTGCTTGGTCGTTATTGAATTATTTTTATTAGTTACAGTCCTCTCTCCTGTCTTTTCATTGTATTTAACATATTCAAACCAAGTTTGATTATCTTTTGAAAGCTGCGGATTCTTGTTAATAAATTCATATTTATGACTCCATATTCTTGTAGATTTATCATATGATCCTTCAGTGATACTTTCAGTTCCAAAACAACTCTTATCTATACCCATATCGACATCAAAATAGATTGGTGCATAACAAATTCTTTCATATGTGTTTTTATTTGAAAACTTAGAAACGGTCACTTCAACACGAGGTACATCTACTGTGGTACCAGCGAGAAGTGTCGCTGGTATAGAAAGAACTAGTAGAGAGAACAAAAATATATGTAACGATACCGAAGAGAATGGCAATCTACTTAGCATAATCATTTAATAATAACATAAATCTAAGTCCACTAGTTTCCAAATATAGAATCAATCCAATCCCCCACTGCATAGAATACCGAGGCGATGAAGCTAGGGGTATATGATCCAGAGGTGCTCACGGACGAAGATGACTCGGAACTACTAGAGCTGGAAGAGGAACTAGATGAAGATTCTTGATTAGAACTAGAGGTAGAAGAAGACGGACTAGAACTAGTCTGTGAAGAAGTCTCGGATGATGAACTCGGAGAAGAAGAGACTGAACTTGAAGGAGCGGAGCTAGGTATAGACTGACTGGATACCGATGAAGAAGGTTGTGATACAGATGTGTTGACGGGGACAGAAGAGATAATAGGGACTGTAACTGAAGATGATGTCTGTATGGAAGATGATGTTGGCTTTGAGACACTTGATATAACAGGGGTAGACGGTTTCTGTACTGGTTTTGCCGTAGAGGAAGTCGTAGATTTTGAAGATTTGTTTTGTGCTTTCTTTTCTGTCTTTGTCTCAACTTGAGAGACATTCAAATTCACTGATTCACCTACCCCAGATCCGAAACAACTTGGATTATCCTTTATTATCTTATTCATTTCTCTTTCAGTCTGAACAGCGAGTTTTTTGAATTTCTCGCTCTGAGCGGTATATTCAGACAATTTGTTTTGTACGAGACCCTTTAAGTATGATTTAATCTTTACAACGTCATAACAACCATTATCAACTAGACCAGGACTGACTTCTACATGATACCCCTTCCCTGATATACAGAACCTTTTTATAGCCCTAGCAGTAATCTTGATAGAATGCTGTCCAAGATTGCTTTCTGGAAAAGTATTTGGAAGAAGCTTCATAGCATTATCTGAAAGAAGCATAACTTCTTTTTCCTTTTCCATGACAAAATTTAGGATAGAGGCTTTTTTCAATAAACCATGTTCTTTTTCATCCTTATCTAATTTCACCTTATCAAGATACTCTGCATATAGATCTAAAAAAGACTTGGGAAGTTGATCGAAAGAAGGTGTAGTAAGTGAAGCTAGATTAGATTTTCCAGTGAGGACTACATTCTTCGCTGGAGGAGGTCCTTTGATTATCTCGCAACGATTGGCAACATCAGTAATACCTGGAATATTTCTCTTTATTTCCTTGCCTCCAGATATAGCGAGAGCTTCTATGGATTGTATACCCGGCTGTACTGCCTCTAAATCCTTGAGTGTTATTTTTTCTAGATTCGCCAGAGCGTCATAGTTGGCAGCATCTCCAGATAGAGTGGTGTGCTTGGTCCCCAAAGCAGAGACTTTTGCTTTCATGGCGACACACATTGTTCGAGGAGTGATAGCTGAGAAGCTGATTGGTCCATCGAGATAGTCTTCGTAATTGCATGCTGAAGCCGGATCCAGTGTTCCTTGAGGGGTTCTGACCAGCTCTACAGTCATATCTTCTTCGTCGAGAACATACATCTGGCCGTCTTGTAAAGGCATCCCTCCTGGAGTGGATTCAGAGGAAGGTAGAGGTGATGGGTTCTGGATAGAATTAGAAGCTTGTTTGATTTGGTTTGGCGTATTTTTCTTTGCTTCGAAGTTAAGGGTATTGCTCCATTCTCCTCCATTAGGTTGTACACGTATGGAATACCACCTAGGAATAGTATCTTGGGAAAGTATTATCTCAAGATTTCCATCCTTATTCGGTATGATATTCTTCAAAAGGATGGCGGACTGTGGACTATTTCTCAATTCGACTGTATTACCACTATTACTGAATCCTGATCCAGAAATGAAGATCTTGCTAGGATTGATAGTTAGTTTGGGATCCACTAATTTGAAAAGGTTTGTTAGTACAGGCGCTCCCACTGATTGCTTCTGATTATTAACAATAATAGTGACTGGTTTTGATTTAATTGAGTTTACAGGATCTCCAGCTTTCTTCGGAGTTGTATATATGACCGCATTGAGATTGTGAGATCCGTTAGGGAGAATAGAGCTGTCGAAAGAGAAGTTCCATGGAGCGGAAGCATCCGTTGATATCACATTACCCTTTTCATCCACAACATCTACTTTGAAAATATCTTTTGATGTCGGATTAAAATCAAGTGAAATATTACCATTAACATCTGTTGGTGATCCAGACGAAAGAGACAATTCTTCCTGTTTGACTAGAGTCCTACCACAGACAGAGAGGCTGTCAGGAGATTTGTCATTTTTACCCAATATACCCATACTTTTAATAACATAACAATATTGATTGTCAGGTAATAGATCTTCATCCACATAAGTTCTCTTGTCTTCATCGATCTTAAAAGACGCGTCTGCCTTCAGATCTGTCGCCTCCCTAGTTAATTCATATTCCTCAATACCTTTTTCACTATCAGTCCACGATAGACTGATAGAAGAATCTGTCACCTCTTTAATTGAGAGTTTGGGAGCTTGTGGTGGTGATATCGTAACACTAACAGCATTTGATGCTTTTGATACTTTCTTTTCTTCACCATCATCATGATACATTGCTCGTATAATATATGTATCTTTAGTGCCTGGTACTGACATGAAAGGATTTATATACTCCGTACTATTTTTTGGTATATGCACAGACCATATCTGTATGGTTCTATCTTCATCAGTTTCTGTTTCTGTAGTGGACTCCACATACAGACTTGAATCAAAATTACTCTTAGCATCATTCACTGTTTCAGCGATAAGACTCTCATCCCCAGATAACCTCTGTAATATAAAACCTATCTCATCAGATGAATTATCAGACCAAGATAGATCTGTCGGACCTCTTCCACCTGATTTGGTAGCAGTCAAATTTGTTGGGCCTTTACCATGGACAGTTACCTTTTCAGTATTACTCCAATCGCCATTCAGAGCACCTGCATGAACAAGGTACTCACCTATAGGAATAGTAAACGGTACGTGATAATCAATATCATAAAAACGATTCTGCGGAAGATCTGTTATGTCAAAAAGTGTATTGAGGGTTTTTTTATCAATAAATTGGATACTATTCCCTGTCTTAGAAAAACCTGATCCGGATACAGTAAGAGTACTGTCTTGAGTTATGGCAAATTTAGAGCTTAATCGTTGAGTAACTCCATCTCCTTTATGTGTGACAATACTTGTACTTACAGGTACTAATTTACCCGGCACGACCGCCTTCCTTTCCGATGGTATCCCATCCTTGGTCGTATCGAGAGTCTTACAGATATTCCAATACTTCACCAAGTTATCTTTCGTCAAAGACTCATTATTGATAGTCGCCATGAGATATCCGCAAGCTATCACTGAATACTTTTTGGCTTGAGTAGAGAGCGCTGACGAATTTACATTGTAATAAAGAGCACTCTCCTTCTCCGGGCGTAGATATGGTTTGCCAGTAGATGAATCTTTTTCATATCCACATCCATTTGCATCGATAGCTCCATAAATATGATTGGTCTTCGAATCCCTATATTCCTGAAAAGCATCTGTGGTACAATTGGTCAGTGGTTTCGTATGCTCTCCTTTTGATCCACTTGCGGTATACCCGAAGATATTTTCTGTCGCTTTGAAATTTTCATCTTGCAATCCTGCAATCGCGCGAGCGCTCTCTCGGAGAACTGTTTGCCCCGTATGCTTTGGACTATTCACATCAAGCAGATTTGATTGAGCTATGTTTACATATACGATACCACTCTTAGAAGTACTCCATCCTGTCAGAGGATTTGCTGGATTGGAGACCAAAATCACATATTCTAATGCTCCAGTCCCACAACTAGATTGAGAGACTATTCCAGCATTCTCATCTTGTTTACGAAGATCAAGAGAGAAGGATAACTTATCCTTCATTGTTTTATAAGGATCAGTTGCGAGCATACGATTACGAATAGAATCTGCTTGGAAAACAAAATCTGCAATACTGCTGTTCCACGACTTCCCGCGCATAAAGACTATTTTTTTAGAACCCGTACCACTTAATTGAACACAGTTAGTGGCTGGAGCTGAGACTGTTTGTATTTGATACGCATTGGCAGGAATAAGAGTCTTATTACGATATGCTCTATCGATAATCCCTGCATTTCCTATATGCACAACCATTGTGAATGCTTTCTCTTTATTTATCTTTTCAATGATTGCATCTTGATTCGCTATGATAGCCTGCGGAGCGCTTGGAGGTAAATCTCTATACCACAATCTCTCTGGATACACATAATCATCAGCCACCACATTTCCCCCACTTATATCTTGAATTCCCAAGTATTTGAAATGATCAAGATACCAAACACCTGGTGAATATAGGATCGGTCCCGCCTTCAGTGTGTTTGGAAAATTCTTGAATCCTATTCCTACTCCTGGTCCAATCGGAAATGATTGATCTATTTTATCGCCTGGAATATATACCATGTCTTTTGGACAAAGTTTCTTCGTAGTCGTATATTCTGTTGCGAAGACAATCTCTTGTAGGAGAGATGGGGGGTTCTGTGAAATGATAGGTACTATCTTAGTCTGTCCCCCGCTACTCACTTCTATACTTGTAATAGGTATATGAGCATGATCAGCGTTACTGTATGAAGCCTTATATGAATAACAATTGGCTGGTATAGTCTGGGCAGACGATGTAGCAGGGAAAAGGAATCCGATGAGGAATAGAGAACATACTAAGAATCTATATCGCATAATGTTGCAACAATTATACACCCATTACATCATATAAGTTATCCACCCTATGGTACTTATCTACTAGTTTCCGAATACAGCGTCGAAGAAGTCACCTATTGAGTAGAGAATGGCGGCAGCGAGAGTGCTATGCGAAGAATCTGATTGACTCACAGAAGAACCCGATGCTGAGGTGTCTGAACTAGAAGAAGAGCTGGAGGACGAGCTAGAGTCGGAAGAAGATGGACTCGTACTAGTCTGTGAAGAGGTCTGGGATGATGGACTAGTAGAAGTATTTGAGGAGGATGAAGATGAGCTTGAAGAGCTTGAACTAGAAGAAGTATCAGAAGAAGGTGTAGATGATTTAGGGGGAGTGTATGTCGGTGTTGAACTGTATGTAGAGGAAGTGTCAGGTGTGGATGAGTATGTTGGAGTAGAAGAATATGAGCTTGTGCTAGGGGTTGGATATGAACTAACGCTTGGAGATACATTTGAGCTTGGCTTAGGGATCACCGTTGATGATTGTTCTGATGTACGAAGTACTGGGAGCACTCGTACTTGGACAGAATTACTGATTCCCTTTTCATTAGAGATATAGAGATTGTATATACCCTGAGTAAGAGTATCTGGTATTGTTATATACATCATTCCATCAAAAGCTTGATTAATTATAGCCTGTCTTCCTCCGATATATACTCGCGTTGTTGTGTTAGGAGTAGGAAGTAAGTTTGATCCTGTGATGACCGCTGATGCGCCGGCATAGACTTGGAAGTTTCCTGCAGCCTTTCCAGAAACCATGTCGATGTGGGGAGTGGTCTTAATATTTGATATGTAGGGTCTAGAAGAAGTTGGCTCGGTAGAAACTCCTTTTCCAGTTCCTGTAATAGTAAACGGTGCATCACTCTCATCCCAGCTATTGCCCTGACCTGCTACATATACGAGATATTTTGTTCCTGGTACTGCATCACGTGGAATTTGGAACTTATATGTTCCTATGTCAGATCGATTGCCTGTGACACCGTCATTAGATGCTTGTCGGCTAAGGATGAGTTTGTAAGGATATGCGTTTGCGTCACGCACTGCAAGTCCTATAGCATAATTACGATCACTTGCGGGACCTGCGGTTTTCCACTTGATGGTTATCTCCTCACCAGGTGCGTATGATTCTCCTCCGTTTGGAGAGAGGACGGTGATGGTAGGCAATGTAAGGGGTTGCGTTGTTCTCTCACCTTCAAGGAATACAAGCGGGGTCATTAAGCCTTCCTCACGACCGTCAATACTGTATTTCTGTAGATCGGATGCATCATCTGTATAATAAATTTGTTTAATAGAAGCGGAGTGAATGGTTCCATTATAACTAATCATCATACCTGAGTATAGGAATGATCGTGAAGAGTTAGCGGGGATGAGGTAAGCAGTGCTCGTGTCCTGTGAATTTGTAGGATTTGTGGTTGTAAGGGTTTGCGTTAGTGTGGAAACAGAGCCTGCTGTAGTGGATGTAGAGAAGGCTATGTTTGGTTTTTTGGCGATATACACATCACCCTTACCTGTATTGGTTAGCTTGAAGCCAAACGTGATGGCAGCTCGAGTCGGCTTATTTGTCCCATTGTCTACTGCGACAGCTGTGGCTAAAGGATTTGTAAAAGTAACGGAGGGATTATTGATCTGCGATGGGTCTTCGATATTGACAAGTGGAGTAGCTAATGCTTTTAGTCCAGGGGCGACTCCAAACTTCCTCATGTATGTAGTGTCGTCTGAATATAATATATGTGTGATAGATGCTGAGTGGTTTGCGGCTTTCCCGTCACTACTCAAGAGTCCTGTATAGGAAAATGACCTTGAAGTCCCTGGGGGGATAATATAAGCCTTGATAGTGTCTTGGACGTTTACTGGACTAGTTGTCGTGAGTGCTGGCGTCAAGGTAGATAGACTACTCGGATTCACGGTTGTCGTCATGGCGAGGGCAATGCTTGGATCTTTAGACACATACAGTTCCACCCCACTTCTGTTTTCAATCTTGAAATCAAAGGTGATCGTAGCCTGTTTTGGCTTTTGGGTGCCATTATCTACTGTTTTTGCGGTGGCGTTTGTATTACTGATAGACACCAATGGTTGTGGAATACTACCACCACCATCGAGATTCACATATGGAGTAATAAGATTCTCAAGGCTGGTATTGATGACATATCCTCGAAGATTCGTTGCATCGATAGAATAATTTATCCCCGTAATAGCCATTGAGTGGTTTCCATAATTTCCCCATCTGTTGTCGAGAAGACCCACATAGAAGAAAGACCTTGAAGTTCCTGCGGGTATGATATATGCATTACTTGTGTCCTGGGTATTTACAGGACTTGTAGTTGTGAGATTTTTTGTTAGTGTCGCTCCTGCGATCGATCTGAGTGTCGAGGTTGTCGCCAATGCGATATTTGGATCTTTGGCAATATATATATCACTGGTACCATTATTGTTGAGTTTAAAACTGAATCCTATATAAGCTTGAATTGCTTTTGCCGTGCCGTTATCAATAAGAAAAGCGGTAGCTTGAGCATTGTTTATTGTAGCTGAAACCTTTGGAAGAGGTGCCGGCTCCACTGGGGCTGTCGTCTCCACCTTCGCCCCCCCCAAAAAAATACTCGAGAAGAAGTCCGTAAATATCGACGCTTTTGCCACACCTGGCATAATGAGGAGAGAAAGAACAAATACACCTCCGATAAGTAATTTCTTCATGTCAAAAAATTAGATTAAATATATTAATCATTAAATAATAGCACAATTCACGGGGGGGGGTAGAACTGACTGTGTATAACTTGCTAGTTTCCGAATACTTTGTCGATGATATCCCCTGCTTTATAGAATACTGATGCTGTGAGACTAGTACTTCTAGGCGATTGACTGACTGGAGCAGAACTCGTCTCTGTGACAGAGAAATTTACATATGGTGATATTTCTATCCTTCCATTTTCAACTGCAAAAGATACTGATCCTTTCGCATAGACAGGAAGTGTGAATTTCACATAATCTACTCCTTGGTATGATGGGCGTATAGTGGTAGTCGTATTTTGAGTCTTGATGTATACAACATTCTCAGTAGCGGTGAAATTGTTACCATATATGGTTATAGTCTGTCCTACGGAGGCGCTTGAAGGAGATATAGATGTAATAACGGGAGTAGTTGAGACGGGAATTGGAGCTGATGTGTTCTGAGCTACCTGAACCTTTACCTGCACAGAATCTGTTATTGTATTGCTACCACTCATGCATGAAACTTTGAATACCTTATCTTCATTTATTGTCGCATATACAGATCCATTGACACCTTGTGGAGCTCCCCAGTCTGTATTGCATGATGTAGCGCTTGTGCTATTCCAACGGAGTATAACCGTGCTTCCTCTTGCTACAGTGAGATTATCCTGACCGTCAGCTGTTAGATCGACATGTAGTGGAGGTGTATATGCTGGAGCGCTCGGAGTGGCGACTATAGTAAGAGGTAGAGATGTTTTACTCATAATAAAATCACCGTTCTCCACAAAGAGATTGACTACACCTTGATTCTGAAGCCAGACTGGAATAGTGAATTGAAGTAATGATATATTCTGGAAGGTCGGCGCTATGGCCTGATTTTTTCCATTTACTGAGACATATATTCTATTATTTGATGCTGTAAATGAACCATAAAGTGTTATGTTTTGACCGATATAGCCTGATGATGGGGAAATGGAGGAGAGAGTTGGGGCTGTTGGAGTGTTTGCGGCTGGAGCAACAGGAGTTTTATTTGAATTCGGGATCGGAGTAGAGGTTTTATTTGAGACAGATCTAGATGAAGTGTTAGAATTAATTCTTCTTAGTATTGCTTCTTTTATTAGAGGATCCCTCACTGGTATCTGTGGTCCCACCTTTTCATTTAATACACTATCTGACGATTTAATAGGAAGACTCTCATTGGTGAATTGGGAGGTTTGATCCTGTGTTTTTATCTGTGTTGATTCTTTTACTGGAGCTGGTCTGTAGAAACTACTGAAAAAATCACTCCAGAATGATGCCTCTGCGTTCTGAGGTAGTATCGAGAGTGAAAAGGCTAGAACTCCACCGAGAATTACTTTTTTCATGTCAAAAATTAAGATTAAATATATTAATCACTAAATAATAGCACGATTCATGGGGGGGGTAGAAACGACTGTGTATAACTACTTTCTAGCCTCGACTATTGTCTTCTCAATATTTGGTGGAACAACTTCGTAGTGATCAAATTCCATTGTCGAACTTCCCTGTCCTGATGTCATCGATCGGAGCTGTGTAGTATATCCGAACATTTCTGATAGAGGAACTGTGGCATGAAGGACTTTGGCTTGACCGCGCTCTGTCATCTCGAGAATAGTTCCACGCTTCGAAGAGATGCTTCCTGTGACATCACCCATGAATTTATCAGGAAAAAGCACTTCTATTTTCATAATCGGCTCTAGAATCACAGGTTTTGCCCGTTTTGCTCCATCTTGAAAAGCTTGTGACGCAGCGATTTTGTAGGCGATCTCTGATGAGTCAACATCGTGATATGAACCGAATGTAAGCTCGCATGAGACATTTACCATGCGGAATCCAGCAACAATACCCCTATCCATAGCTTCATGCACACCTTTTTCAACCGCAGGGATGAATTCTATAGGAATGACTCCTCCTTTGATAGAGTTTATGAATTCGAAATCATCATATCTACTGACATTCTTCGGAACTTTCTTCGTAGGATCTACAGGTTCGAGTGGCTTGAGGGTAATCTTCACGTGTCCGTATTGTCCCTTTCCTCCAGATTGCTTCACATACTTATGCTCTGCTTCTGCTGTACCCATGATTGTCTCACGATAAGCTACTTGAGGTTTTCCAACATTTGCCTCTACACCGAACTCGCGCTTCATACGATCCACCATGATTTCTAGATGAAGTTCACCCATACCAGAGATGATCGTCTCTCCTGTTTCAGAGTTGGAAGATATCTTGAAGGTTGGATCTTCATTTCCAAGTTTCTTGAGAGCCATACCCATCTTTTCTTGATCTGCCTTGGTCTTCGGCTCGATACGGAGAGAAACCACTGGATCTACGAACTTGATCGCTTCGAGAATAATAGGTTTATCTTCATCACAGAATGTATGCGAAGTAAGGGCGTCCTTTAGACCCACAGCGGCAGCGATCTCTCCTGCAAAAACCTTTTTCACTTCCTCACGATCATTCGCTTGGAGACGAACAATGCGTCCGAGTCTTTCCTTCTTACCAGTCTTGGAATTGTAAATATACGAACCAGCTTCGATAGTTCCAGAATATACGCGGAAGAAGGTCAATTGACCGACGAATGGATCGTTCTGAAGTTTGAAAGCGAGAGCTGCAAAAGGTTCGCTATCATCCGGCTTGCGGAATATAGTCTCTCCAGTATTCGGATCTATACCCTTCACTGGTGGTATATCGAGCGGAGATGGAAGATAATCGACAACAGCATCGAGGACGAGCTGAACTCCTACGTTTTTGAGAGCTGAACCAGTGAATACAGGGAAGATCTTATTATCAATTACAGCCTTTCGTATGACCTTCTTTAGATCTTCTATTGGAATTTCTTTACCCTCGAGAAAAGCCTGCATAGTATTATCATCATACTCTACGACTCTCTCGACTAGTTCTGCTCTATATTTCTTTGCATCTGCTATCATATTCTCTGGTATTTCCTTCTCTATAACATTGATTCCCTTTTCACCGTCGAAGAAATAAGCCTTCATTTTCACAAGGTCTACTACACCATTATGATCCCCTTCCAGACCTACTGGGAGTTGGAAACGTATAGCGTTCCTATTTAGGCGTTCGAGGATAGAAGCATATGATTTCTCGAAAGATGCACCTGTTCGGTCCATCTTGTTGATAAAACAGAGACGAGGCACATTGGACTCATCTGCATATCGCCAGTTTGTCTCTGATTGAGGCTCTACACCAGCCACTCCATCGAATACCACTACAGCTCCATCGAGTACGCGTAGAGATCGCTTCACCTCTACAGTGAAGTCTATGTGTCCTGGAGTGTCTATAATGTTGAAACGTTGCTTCTTCGTAACGTCAGGCTTGCCATCGGCACCCTTCATGTCTCTCATGTATGTAGGATTCCAAAAACATGTGATAGCAGCAGCGGTGATAGTAATACCGCGTTCTCGCTCCTGCTCCATCCAGTCAGTCGTGGTTTCTCCATCATGCACTTCACCGATCTTGTGGATTTCTCCAGTGTAATAGAGGATACGCTCAGATGTGGTAGTTTTACCCGCGTCAATGTGGGCAATAATACCGAAGTTACGTACTTTTTCTAGTGGATAGTCGCGATTCATAAATAATTATTGATAATTAATAGCTTAAAAATTAAGAAAATAAATAAAACAGCACATAGCGAAAGTAAGATGTAGCTTACCTTATATAGAGAGAAAATGCAAAAAATGAGGTCTGTACGTGGAATATTCTTTATGTTAGTGTTTTATACATGGAAATACTCATAGCCAACTTCTTGTTCATTATAGTATTTGCTGTACCTATTGGACTCTCACTCTGTGCAGTCGTAAGTGGAAAATTTCCTACGACGCAAGGACGATACACCAACTATGTAGTATGGGGAGATAAAAATATAGATACAGCCATACTCCGAGGAGCCAGAGCTCGCTTTGTAGCTATTGCTTTTATTGTTCTTTTTACTCTTTTTATAATAGCAATCGCAGATCAGAACCTACTTATCGTAAATGTATTCGTCAGCAATTTGATTTCTATTCTAATCGGCTTGGTGGTTGGTGCTATCTTGTATAAGAAATTCCTTTAGTTTCAAACCTCGTCTTGATTTACCACATACCCTATCGCATTCTTCTGTTGTGCCCCTTCGTTCATAAGCCTCTTCAGCGTTGAGGCTACTGCTATGATGTGTTCCTTATTTTCCTTATGACCTTTTTCTAATTCCTTAATTTCTTCTGCGATTTCTGCATTACTCGCCATTATTTCTCGAAGTTTTACGAAAGCGCGCATGATATAGATGTTCATTTGGACGGCACGGTCGCTATTGAGGACGGAGGAAAGCATGGCGACACCGAGTTCGGTGAAAGCATAGGATAAATAACGGGATCCTCCCTTTCCCTTCTTTGAGATCCCAATTTGGGATATCAAAGACTGACTCTCTTCCTTAGATAACTGAAACATGAAATCTTTTGGAAATCGCTCCAAGTTTCTTTGGACGGCACGATTTAATAATCTAGTTTCCGTCTGATACAACTCAGCCAAGTCAGAATCAAGCAACACCTTTACTTCTCGAATCACATAGATCCTTCTATCAATAAACTCTGGAGTAACTGGTAGTATGAGACTCGTTTCAGGTTTGATTTTCTTTTTCATACTGTCATCATAACGCCTTGCATTTTTTAGACAAGAGTAGGAAATGGCAAAAACTTTATCAAAATTTTATTATTCTGGGGATAACTAGATGTTTTTGAGCAATTTTACTCTAGAATTTGGTAAAATGTGTGGTGTAAAGAAAATACCGGTAAGGTTAGAACTCCGTGTCCCCTTTTGGATCCAATCGCTTCATAGATTTTATATCGTTCTCCATCGTATACCTAAGTACTACCACGCGAAGTGTGCAAAAGCCTTGTTTGCTTCTGCCATTTTGTGAGTATTGTCGCGCTTCTTGACTGCTTCTCCTTCATTCTTTGATGCAGCAATGATCTCTTCTGCGAGCTTCTCTGCCATAGGTTTGCCTTTCTTTGTTCTAGCGGCTTCTACGATCCACTTGACTGATAGAGCTTGGCGTCGTTCTGGACGAACTTCACGAGGAACCTGATAGTTGGCGCCTCCAACGCGTCGCGCACGAACCTCCATAGCTGGAGCTGTATTCTTGAGTGCAGATTCGAAGACTTCTATAGGTTCGAGCTTTGTCTTCTCCTTGATAGAGTTCATACAATCATAGACAATCTTGCGAGCGGCATTCTTTTTACCTGATTCCATAACATAGTTGATAAGCTTGGCAACCTTGAGAGAGTCGAAGATTGGCTCTGGAAAAACTGGATGTTTGTTTTTTATTCTGCGTCGCATTGTAGTGTTTTAAATATAATTAAATTGAAAAATGTAAATTAAAGGGCTTATTTCGCAGCCTTTGGTCTCTTGTTTCCGTATTGGCTTCGACCCTTTCGGCGCTTCTCTACTCCTGCTGCATCGAGCACTCCTCGCACTACTGTATAGCGAAGTCCAACATCTTTCACGCGTCCACCTCGGAGGAGAACCACTGAGTGTTCCTGAAGGCTGTGACCTTCTCCTGGAATATAGGCTGTAACTTCCATACCATTCGTGAGACGTACACGACAAATCTTACGTATAGCTGAGTTCGGCTTCTTCGGAGTCTTCGTAGTCACCTTGATACATACACCCCTCTTGAACGGAGATGGGAAATATCTAGGACGATTCTTTATCGTATTGAAGCTCTTGGTAAGAGCGATGGACTTCGACTTGCGAGTGAATCGCGCGCGATTCTTTCTTATAAGCTGGTTTAATGTGGGCATTCTATGCTGTTTTTATTGTCTATATTAATAATTATAGAAATCTATAGCTTCACCGAGCGGTTACTTAGATATCTATGCGTTTTACAACGTGGGGATACTTTACTATATAGAAGATAAAAAGGCAACAGCAAACCCATGAACAAAGATAATCCTAGGCCTTTATTCCTATAATAAAATTGAACAGAAAAGGAATAATCGGCTCAAAATACTTCCAGAGAAATACGACCAAGACCAGGATAAGAACAATGGAATACTTCTCTATCCATTCACGCACATAAAAGTATTTTGCAGGCATAAGACTGAATAGAACCTTTGATCCATCGAGTGGGGGAATAGGAATAAGGTTAAATACAGCGAGGGTGATATTGATCATGACAATATATACAGAGATCATGATGAAAGATTGAGGTAGTGTATTTACCCCGAACCTGATCACCATACCGAATACAGTAGCAATGAGTAGATTTGCTCCTGGACCAGCAAGAGAGATGAGGAGTTCCCCTATTCTACGATTCTTCACATTATAAGGATTCCATTCTATAGGCTTTGCCCACCCGAATGCGAATCCTGCAAGTGATGTGATGATAGGAACAATCACCGAGCCGAACAGCTCGAGATGTCTCAATGGATTCAGAGTAAGCCTACCTTGGAGACGTGGTGTCGGATCTCCGAGAAGTTCAGCTGTATAGCCATAAGCTAACTCATGTATAACTATAGACATAATGAGAATAGAGAGAGATATGATTATTGTTAGTTCTTGCATAATTTTCCTTCTATGATAGCATGGGTGACACTATGGCTAAAGTATGCGCAATAACAAAAAGAGGATCTATTGTTGGAGGAGGCTACTCCAACCGAACTCGCGCTACCCAATTCAACCCAACAGGAATGGTCCGCAAATATCCAAATCTCCAGAAAAAGAAGATATATATTCCTGAGTTAAAGAAAACCATCAATCTCACAATCTCTACTCGCGCTCTGAAGACTATTCAGAAGCGTGGAGCATTTGCCACTCTCAAGAAAGCGGGGTTGATTTAATCCGATTTTTTCCACAATTTTTCTCCATCAGATATAAAATGGGATCTATCCCCTTTTTTTATAATATAGTCTGGCTGTGTAACCTCTACTAACTCCGCAGAAACTCTAGACTTGGAGCCAGCATGCGAATATTCCAATATGTTTACCTTACCCATTCTACCTAAAATAGATTTCTGAATTGTCTTTGAGGCATCTCCTAGGAGAAGCACTGTCGATGAACCATACGATACTTCTAATACTAATTCCGAAGTACTAGTCTTATTGAATTTGAATAAAGGATCGGGAAATAATATACGGAACTGTACATGATCGATTACGACATAATTGCCTCTTACTACTTTCTCTACAAGAATATGCTTCTTCTTCACCACATCTTCGAATGCTATGATGGCCGTACTCGTCCCTATGATAGCAGGCTCAATAACCTTCCCAATTTCATATCTCTCCACTATATCGACAAGACCGCCAACATTCTTCGGGTATTCACTTGTGACAATTACCATATCCACGTATCTCCTGTAGAATGGAAAAAGGTCACTCAATTCACGAAGTATTTCACTATTCTGTCCCCCATCGATGAGGATAGTGTGATTGTTCGGTGTACGAATGAATATTGCCCTACCCCGATTGATATTCATAAAATATATTTCGAATACTTTCGAACGACATTCCCATTTGTATATATACATACCGAAAACTATCCCTGTAATGAGAAGTATACTGAGCCCGATTATCCAATATTTATTTTTAATATTTTCAATCTCTGTCACGAAATCAATCCTACCAAACCGAGATAAAATTCTCATAAAATCCTAATAAAATTTCGATAAAATCCTGACTGTGATACACTATGAATAACTTAGCAAGACCGTTTCAGCACAATTAAAATATAATTAATTAAAAAATGAAAAAATTTGAAGAAAAGAAGTTCAATATCCCCACTCTCAAAGGAATCTCTGCGAAAACTACTGAAGAGCATCTCAAGCTCTATTCTGGGTATGTAAAGAACCTCAATGAAACTATGGAAGGAAAGCAAGATATCCGCCGTCTCGGCTTCGAATATAATGGCATGAGAAATCATGAAGTATATTTTGCAAGTCTAGAAGGTGGTGCAATGATGCTCAAGGAAGATAGTACTCTCAGACATAAGATCATCGATGATTTTGGATCTTTTGAGACATGGATTACATCATTCAAAACCCTCGCCCTCACTCGAGGTATAGGTTGGGCGATGCTCTACTATGACAAACAAGCGAAAGTACTCATCAATAATTGGGTTGAGGAGCAACATGTCAATCAGTTGCAAGACTGTACTCCTATCCTCGCTCTCGATATGTGGGAACACTCATACGTCGCAGATTATCTCCCTTCTGGAAAAAAGAATTATGTCGAAGACTTCTTCGCAAATATCAACTGGGAAACCGTCGAAGGTAATTTCAAAAATAACGCAATATAGACTGTATAGAAACCTAGTACAATCCAGCCGGAAAATGCTGGTAACTCTATGATGGCAAAAGGTATGTGAGCAAAAAAGCGTACTATGGCTAGTTCGTATGATAGAAGTATATGACTTCCCCATCCTGCCAGAACCGAGATGACATGAGAGAAAAACCCGAAAAAACCAGCACAAAATACGAGAAACATGGTCAGTGGAATGAACGGTAAGACAATGATATTCACAAAGATTCCGATTATTGATAATTGCCCCATCATATAGAAGATGAGAGGTGAGACGAATATCTGAGTAGCAATGGTAGAGGCTACGAGGGCGCGAATTCCCATCTTCTCTGTGATGAAACCGAGCTTATCTTCGATCGGCTTCGAGAGCATGACGAGACCTAGTGTGGCGAGAAAAGACAATTGAAATGAAGGATCATAGAAAAGTATGAGTGGATTCTCTGCGACCATGAATAGTCCTGCTATACAGAGAGCTCGACCCACATTGTAATCTCGACGAATAAATTCTGCACTGAGCGCGATGATGGCCATAATACATGAGCGTACAACTGTGGCGCCACCGCCTACGAGAATGCCGAATAATACGATACCGATACCACCTAGTATTATAGCCGTATTCCTAGGTAAAAATACTAATAGCCTTCTGATCGAAGTTGCAATGATAGTGATATTGTATCCAGATAGGACGATTATATGTATGAGTCCTGCTCGACGGAAATCGTCTAGCAATTCTTTACCTAACGATGTTTTCTCCCCCACCACGAGCCCACCAGCGAGTGCTGCATGGGGTTCACCGAGAACCTGACCAAGATTATATAGAAATCTTTTTTTAACCGAGAATAGTATGCCTGAAATAGTATTCTGTCGCGCTTTTTCTATAATCTCAACCTTCGCTTTCTTGAATTCATAATATATTTCATCTTTACCGAGGTAATCAATGTAGTTGAAAATGCGTCCACCCTTACTTGCAAAATTGCGTGGTTTAGATAATTTACCAGTTACCCTAACTCTATCACCGTAGGCATAATCAATGTATTTATCAGCACCCACCTTTATATTATTTCCATTTGCAGTCTCGAGAATAAAAGTCTTTAGAAAATCCTTCTTCTGTGGTTCAGTTACTATAATTCCCTCGATAGTAACTACTGTACCTACACTATTTATAAATGAATTCCGTGCTGGATCATGCAGTACAAAATAGAGCCGAATCAATATGATCGCTATGAGAATGCTTACTAGTATAAAATCTATTTCCTTCTTATTCTCTCCCACCCCTCAAGCATACAC
>CAZAEF010000011.1:0-22770 GCA_964484315.1 uncultured Candidatus Saccharibacteria bacterium
ATCACATAGTACCAATGAATTTCTGATAATTATCAGTTAATTTATAAAGACATGGTCAAAAATAATCTTCTTAAAAAAGATGCACTTATTATCTATACAGACAAAAAAGGTCGAATAGAACTCCGTGCGGATACAGATAAAGAGACGATTTGGGCGACACAGGCACAGATTGCTGATCTTTTCGATGTAAATTCACAAGCAATAACCAAACATCTAAGCAATATTTATCAAGAAAAAGAACTTGTGAAAACAGCAACTTGTTCCAAAATGGAACAAGTTAACATTGAAGGTGAGCGCTCTGTTAGACGTTCAATTGAATTTTACAACTTGGATGCAATTATCGCAGTCGGTTATAGAGTCAATTCTAAAAAAGCTACTCAATTCCGTATCTGGGCTACCGAGACGCTTCGAGAGTATCTCATAAAAGGTATCGTGGTTAACAATGAAAGAATTGCAAATCTTCCAGACAGAATCATTGCTGATCTTGATGAGAAAATCTCCTTTATTCAGCGCACTATCAAGAAAAGAGAATTGAATCAGAGCGAAACTGACAGCCTACTGTCTGTCATACACGACTACGCTAATTCATGGAAATTTCTCAAGGAATATGACGAAGGAGAATTGAAATTAAGAAAGAGTAAAAGTAAAGAGTTACGACATCTAGAATATGATTTCATTCATACCGCAATACTCAAGCTCAAAGAAGATCTCATCACTCGCAATGAAGCTTCTGATCTTTTCGGTAATGAACGAGATGAAACGTTTAGAGGTATTCTGAAAACAATTTATCAGACATTTGGCGGTAAAGAACTTTACTCAAGTCTTGATGAGAAAGCTGCGCACCTGCTTTACTTTATTATCAAAGACCACCCATTCTCCGATGGTAACAAGCGTATCGGCTCCTTTATTTTTATTTATTTCCTTAAACTCAACAATATTCTTCATCGATCGAATGGAGATAATAAGATAAATGATAATACTCTCGTTGCTCTGGCGCTTCTCATTGCAGAGAGTAACCCAAATGATAAGAGTCTCATGGTGGCACTTACTACCAACCTCCTTGCTTGAAAGCAAAAAATGTTATAATCTCTGACTACATACCATGTCCAAAGACTATTACAAAATCCTCGGTGTAGACAAGAGCGCCTCGCAGGATGATATAAAAAAAGCTTTTCGTAAGTTGGCTCATGAACATCATCCCGATAAAAATAAGGGTAATGAAACCGCCTCTGCAAAGTTCAAAGAAGCGAGCGAAGCTTACTCTATCCTCAGTGATGAAAATAAGCGCAAGCAGTATGATACCTTCGGTTCAGCAGGTCCTAGTATGGGTGGAGGTCAAGGCGGATATGGAGGATTCAACCCCGGACAAGGTTTCGGAGGATTTGATTTTTCTCAGTTCACAGGAGCCAATGGTCAGAGTTTCGAGTTCGACCTCAGTGACATATTCGGAGAATTCTTCGGTGGGGGACGAAGACCAAAGCGTGGTAAGAACATCACAGTCGATATCCAGATCACTTTCAAAGAATCTATTTTTGGTGTAAAGAAAGAAGTGAATATACAAAAAGAAAAATTGGAGGTCAACATTCCATCTGGAATAGAGAGTGGACAAGGATTGAAAATATCTGGGAAAGGTGAAGAAGGTCAAGGAGGAAAGGGAGATCTCATCGTACGAATATGGGTAGAAAAGCATAAGATCTTTCGCAAGGAAGGCTATAACCTCATCATGGGATTATCACTCAAGCTCACCACAGCTCTCATGGGTGGAACTATAGATATAGAAACTCTAGATGGACATATCGAATTGAAGATTCCTCAAGGTACAACTCACAATGATATTCTTCGTGTAAAAGAGAAGGGTGTTCCTGACGAACGCGGAAGGAGAGGTGATATTCTCATAGTTACTGAAGTTGCGATGCCAAAAAAGCTTTCGAGGACAGCTCAGAGACTTATAGAAGAGTTAAAAAGGGAGGGGATATAGTACTATTGCATAAATATGGAATATGTTGTAGTATACGAAACGGTTGGTGAAGCAAAATTATGAAAACAACAGAAGTTTCGGTGGTGGAGCAACTTCAAATGTTGCAACCCATATATCGCAATGCGCGTGTTACCGTCTCTGGCCAGAAATCAGACGGAACATGGTTCAGTGGAGAGCTGTACTATATTGATCCGCGCTACATCACTCTTACCAAAGAAGACGAAGAGGTCGTCGTGATGATCGGAGACATTGTATGTCTCGCTCATGACTATGTCAGAGGTTGGGAGCAACTGACTGTCAGGCAAAACTAGCGAGATATGTCAGTTGTAAGATGTTCATACTAGACTCAAGGCTAATCCCTTGAGTCAGTTTTTATTTCATCAATATTCTGCTATTATATCCGTATGTCAAAGAAAATATTACTTTCTGGAGTAAAGCCTACAGGACGACCACACATAGGGAATTATTTCGGAGCGATGAAACAATTCGTCGATCTTCAGTCAAAAGCAGACCATGAATGTTATTTCATGATCGCCGATTATCATGGTTTGAATTTCATACATAATGGTGCAGAGATGAAAGACAATATACTCAATCTCGCTATAGACTACATGGCCATAGGTCTCGATCCAGAAAAATGTACTATTTTCAAACAATCAGATATATCGGCTCATACTGAACTAGCGTGGATTTTCGATACTATTACAACCATGCCATATCTCATGCGAGCTCACGCTTTCAAGGATGCAGAAGCAAAGGATAAAGAGATCAGTGTCGGCGCTTTCAATTATCCTATGTTAATGTCTGCCGACATTCTCCTCTATGATACAGACACAGTACCTGTCGGACAAGATCAGAAACAGCATATAGAGTATGCTCGCGACACAGCACAGAAATTCAATAATATATTCGGAGAGACTTTCAAACTTCCAGAACCACTCATCATGAAGGATGTGGCAGTCGTACCAGGGACTGATGGACAGAAGATGTCAAAGAGTTATGGTAATACTATTCCGCTATTCGCTTCGAATGAAGAAATAGTGAAGTCCGTCATGGGTATAGTCACCGACTCATCAGGAGAAATTCCGAAGAATGTCTACGCTATACATAGACTTTTCAAGACTGAAGCTGAGTTAGATCCTCTATATGCAGAACATAAAGGCAAGTATAAAGCTCTCAAAGAAGCACTCATAACAGATATAGAAGCATTCATAGCACCGATGCGTACACGAAGACATGAACTTATGCAGGATATTTCATTTGTTATGAAGACTCTCGAGGAAGGGGCAAAAAAGGCTCAGAATAAGGCAAATATTAAACTAGAAGAGGTTAAGAAGAAGATAGGGGTGAGGTTCTAGGCTTGTTGTGAGGAGTGTTTATATTGTGTAACTACAAATTTTATCAAAATTTTATCAGGATTTTATGAGAATTTTATCTCGCTTTGTTACACTTGCATTATTATTAATTAATAATGAAAATATGCATAAAAATGTTTATAAAAAATACAAGATAAATAAAAAAATAGGAAAGGGGTTTACTCTGATTGAAATCCTCGTGGTGATCGGGATAATCGCAGTTCTTGCGTCTGTGGTACTAGTCTCTATTAACCCCGCTCGTCAATTCAAGCTCGCGCGAGATTCGCAGAGAGTGAGTAATGTGAACGCACTTCTCAATTCTATTAGTCAGAACATAGCAGAACATCGAGGTGTATTCACTTGCGGTACGAGTCCGCTTGCAATTCCAACTGTACCTACTGTGGTAAGAAGCGCCACTTCGACTGGAGGAATAAATATTGCTCCATGTGTAGTACCGACCTATATTTCTGTCTTACCATTCGACCCTAGTGTATCTGGTGCACACTATACTAGTATAACTGACTATGATACTGCATATGTGATATACCTCGACACTGACGGCAGAGTCACAGCGAGCTCGACTGGGGAAATCACCCCATCCATATCTGTCACTCGATAGTGGTATACTTATAGGATGTTGATCTCCTACAGGACCAAGCGTCTAACTGCAATATGTTTATTCATACTTATTATTGTATTAGCCTCAGATGTTGGCACTAGTGGTAGTATACGAGATAATGTACAGACACAAGTCATTGAACAGGCTCCTCTATCTTTCGCTCCATTAGATATTGACCCGCGGGCAATTGATCCAGATATGATATTGCCGAAACCTTCGACTGTGCCAGAGATAGTAACACCTCCTATAAAAAAAATAAGTGTAGTGAAGCCGGTGGTCAGCGCCGAAGCGTATATAGTAGCCAACCTCGATACAGGGGAAATATATAAAAGCTTCAATCCGAAGAAAGTTTTTCCTATCGCCTCGCTCACCAAGCTCGTCACAGCTCTAGTAGCCATGCATAGTATGGATCAGGGTTCATCTACTATTATCACTCAGAATATGCTCGATGAGGGGTTCGGTACGGCAGGGCAACTTGTTGTCGGTGAAAAATTCACAATACAAGAGTTGCTCTATCCGCTTCTTCTCGAATCTAGTAATGATGCTGCGCATGCACTCGCTCATACTTATGATTATAAGAAGTTCGTAAGTGCAATGAATGCAGTAGTGCTCGATCTAGGTATGAAGTCGACATCTTTCGCAGATGCATCGGGTGAAACTGCTCGGAATATATCGAATGCTGATGATTTACTTATTCTCGCTAGGTATCTATATAAACAGGAAAAACCAATTCTCGATATGACCAGAGAGATGCGCCACGAACTCGCTAGTACGACTGATCATGGAGTCCATGTATGGAACACTATCAACCCATTTCCTCTTGACCCACATTTTATCGGTGGTAAGACAGGGCGAACAGATCAAGCTAAAGAAAGTATGATCTCACTTTTCCGTTATGAATATAAAGGCACTGTATATCCTGTTGCTATTATAGTGCTTCGTTCAGACTTCAAGGTTCGACAGATAGATTCGAGCATACTCTTCGAACAATTCATTCAGAAACTTGGAAATATCTTCTAGTATTCCTGTGGATATTGTACATGGTGAGCCCCTATAGAATGAGGTATAATGTCTGGAGAGGTTAGAATTATTATTCATTAAATATATAAACTTATGAAGGGACTACATATGGTTTCTTGGATTCTACTCGTCATCGGTGGAATCAATTGGTTACTTGTTGGTATCGCTGGTTGGGATGTAGGATCATTGTTCGGTGGACAGACAGCAGTTATTTCTCGCATTATCTATGTTCTCGTAGGTATTTCCGCTGTTATTGAACTCGTATCTCACAAGAAAAGTTGCAAGGCTTGCGATGCACCATCGATGTCATCATCAATGTAATAGAGACTTTCTCTATTCAAACAAAAAATCCGCGTATTGTATGCGGATTTTTTGTTGATACAAGTTTATATAAAATATAGTTCTTATACTTTATTATATCTATATCTGAGCGAGTGTAATCGCTCCATATAGTACTCCGAATCCTAGTATAGTGGCTATACTTGTCCAGATCGTCGGGTGACTATGGTGACTTTCAGGAAGTAGATCACTAGCTCCAATATATAGGAAAAATCCTGCAAAGAGGGCGAGGATGATGCCAAGTGATCCTGCGCTCAGTGTAAAGAAAAAAGTAGAGAGTATACCTAGAATAGGAGCGGTAGCATCGAGGAGTAACCATTTGAATGCTTGTATTCTCGTTCCATTATTTTTCAGTATGAGATTGACAGTATTCACTCCGTCGGAGAAATCATGCACTATAACAGCGATAGCGACGATGGTTCCTACGGTGATAGATACTTGATATGCGAGACCTATAGCGGCCCCGTCTAGGAAACTATGAAGAGAGAGACTACCAGCACCTAGATTGCCACGCGGAGTGGCTCGGAGTTCTACTGTATGTTCATCGTGATGATGATGCATGAGGAAGAAGCGGTCCAATATCATATATATGATAAAGCCGAGAGCTGTGATGGACGTTATGGTGGATACTGAATATACGCCACGACCAAGTTCTATAGCTTCTGGAATAAGATCAAAGAAGGATACTCCTATCACTGCACCCGCGCTGAATCCAAGGATAAGATGAAGTTTGTCCTTGAATTTCAACGCGAACAATCCCCCCAGTAGAGTAGATGTAAAAGTGACAATACATATAATAAATAACATAGAGTAAGTATATTCTGGAGATGGCTCTGTAGCAAGCGAATTTCACATTTTGTCAAAAATAAGGTACTCTGAGTCTCCATGGCCAAAAATAGTTACAGTCAAAATAATAATGATAAAAAAGGCTCTTTCGGAGGAGATACAGTGATCCGTTTCGAGGATGTATCATACGAATGGGGTCCTAATAAGCCTATATTGGACGAGGTGAGCTTCAACGTACGCAGGGGTACCAAAGTCACTATAATGGGTCAAAATGGGGCAGGGAAGAGCACAATCTTCGGTCTTATCATAGGTAGCTCAAAATCTGAATTAAGCTCAAAATCCGGTGATATACATATCACAAATGGAATAACCATAGCCACTGCTAGACAAGTGATCCCTCGAGATGAACTATCATTGACAGTGAAAGAATTTTTCCAGAAATGTTTCAAGGAAAAAAAATACGACATAGATCCGAGAATAGAAGCGGTGCTAGAAGTGGTCAACCTGAAAGTCCTAGGCAAGGATGATGTCAAAGATCGTATTGTGAGTACATTCTCTGGTGGTCAACAGGCAAGACTCCTCCTAGCTTCTGCCCTTATCCAAGATCCTGATGTTCTCCTCCTCGATGAGCCTACGAATAATCTCGACAAGACTGGTATTGAACATCTCACACAATTCCTCATAAACTATGACAAGACGTGTATAGTCATTTCCCATGATGCAGATTTTCTCAATGCATTTACTGACGGAGTCCTCTATCTAGATGTCTATACGAAGAAAGTAGAGCAGTATGTCGGTAACTATAGGGATGTGATGGATCAGATAGCTGTACGTATCGAGAAAGAGAATATGAAAAATGCCCAGTTAGCAAAAGAAATACAAGAAAATAAAGACAAAGCCAACTTTTTTGCAAATAAAGGAGGTCAGATGCGTCTAGTTGCAAAACGGATGCGTGATAAGGCTGACGAACTGGAAGAAGAAAAAGTAGATGTGAGAAGGGAAGACAAGACCATCAAATCTTTCACAATAGCATCACAACCGGAAATCATCGGAGATATTATTAAAATATCATCATATTCAATTATAAGTCCGAAGACTCATAAACCTATAATAAAAAAATGTTCTATCGCTCTAAGGAGAAAACAGCATCTGGTTCTAACTGGACCGAATGGTATTGGCAAGAGTACTCTGCTAGAAAAGATAGTAAATGGAGGTCAAGACATTGCGATTGCTTCAGGCGTTCGCATAGGATATTACAGACAAGATTTCTCGATGATGGATTTCAATGATACTGTCTATGAGACACTAGAGAAGATCATACGAGCAACTCAAGGCAGGCTCATAGAAGGGGAACTGAGATCTGTCGCTGCCAATTTTCTCATCACTGCTGACCTCATACATTCGAAAATAAGTTCACTTTCAGAAGGACAGAAAGGTCTTGTAGCATTTGCCCGACTCGTACTCATGAAGCCAGGTCTCCTCATCCTCGATGAGCCGACGAATCATATCAACTTCCGACACCTGCCGATCATTGCAAAAGCTCTCGATCAATATGAAGGTGCAATGATTCTCGTATCGCACGTACCGAGCTTCGTCGAACAGATCCGCATCGATGAGACTCTCGATCTTACGAAATAACATTGACCCATTAGATCGGGTGTATCCTACAATACAACAGACTTATCGGTAGTATTTGTTCCTGAGAATGTATGACTCATTATCTGATCTTTCACTTCATTAGGATTAGGAATCTGTGAGAAATTGAACTTATTTTCTGTACCTGCCGTCTGTACATCCAGGTCTCCGAAAGTGAAGAAAGTCTGTACTAACCCATCGACTTTGACTGATATATCCTGAATTCTAGTGAGATGAAGTTCGGACACAGAACGATTGAAGAATCCATGCTGAGTGCTGTCTATAATCCTCCTATCCGTAACTATCCACACATCTAGAGCGTACATGGTTATGGAATAAAATAGTGAGAGCCAGAGAAGGAGGCACCATATGCTATATACAAAGAGAGACAACTCCAATAAACCATTTGTTACTATATAAGAAGCCAAAGAGCTCCCGACCAGAAGTGGGGCAACGATTATTATAATAAATACTGCTATCTTTATTATGATATAGAATGGATGACGGCGAATGAGAAGCAAGACTTTCTCATCATGCTCAATTCCCTCGAATGTGTGGCAGGTTTCTTGAAAGAGTGTTAGTAGAGATTTCATATTATTTATTTACGGTATATGCGGTAGATACGAATGTGATCAATTTGTCCTTTAATTTATCGAAATCAATAGGAATGAATAATAATGCGGTACAGAAGGATAAAATAATAGAACCTGCAAAGAAGATAAATGCGATTTTATTCGGAAAAGTGCCAATACCAAATCTGATTAGATGATATAAAATGATGAAAGCAAAGAGCCAGAAAAGAAAAAATATAATAATGAGAAAAAGTAGAAAGAAGTTTTGTACAGTGAGGAATGCTTGGAGAGGCATGATATAAGTATATACCGTCATAGAAAAAAAGAAAAATCATATTGTAATCGATATTGTCCACAGGAGGCTATTGACTCATACCCCCATAGGGTATATACTTGTCGCTATGAATACATCACCAAAAAGGCTTATACAAAGGCTGAAGATTATAGAGGGTCAAGTGAGGGGCTTGCAAGATATGATAGAGAAGGATGTCTATTGTATCGATATCATAACTCAGACATCTGCCATAAAGCAGGCATTATCGAGTGTAGAGGATGCTCTCATGGAGAGTCATCTAGGCACATGTGTTGTCCATCAGATAAAGAAGGGAAAAGAAAAGACGGCAATAGATGAGATTCTCAAGGTTTATCAGCTCAAGAGGAAATAATTTATCATATATGAATAAACCACAGACATATAAGATCAAGGGAATGCATTGCGCTTCATGCGCGACAATAGTCGAGAAGACTTTCAAGAAAAGTGAAGGGGTGGAAGATGTAGAGGTCAACTATGGTACAGAAACTGCCAAAGTAACTTTCGATGGGTCAAAAACTAATCCACAGCATCTCTCCGAAAGAATTGAAAAATTAGGATACTCGCTCATTATCCCGAGTGCGGATGATATGGGTATGTCTGTGAATGAGCATGCAGAACACCTAGGATCCAATCAATCAAAGAAAGAAAAGCTTGCCGAAGTCGCTCATATGAAATATAAGGTATTATCAGCAATACCACTCGCTCTCATAAGTATTTTCATAATGAGTTGGGATATACTCGCAGGATCCGGTGTAGCTATAGAGATGAATACGGTTATTAAGGAATTTTTTCACCACCTCTTGCCAATCTTTGCTACATACACACTCTTTGTTGTTGGAAAACCCTATCTCATGGGATTCTATAGATTTCTTCGATACGGCAAGGCAAACATGGATACACTGATCGGTATTGGAACTACAGCCGCTTTTCTATATAGCTTTGCGGTTACAGCTTTTGAGGAGTCTCTGCGTCCATTTATAGACGTCGACTATCAATATTACGATGTTACGATTGTTGTCATAACCTTTATTGCACTAGGTAAATATCTCGAGGCTCGTTCGAAAATAAAAACAGGGGATGCCATAGAAAAACTTCTCAATCTTCAGGCTAAAACAGCTTTTGTAATTCGTGATGGAAAAGAAATAGAGATTTCAGTGAACGATGTGAAGCATGGTGATCTAATTATCGTCAAACCTGGTGCAAAGATTCCAGTGGACGGTGTCGTAACCGAAGGTAGTTCTTTTATAGATGAATCCATGGTTACCGGAGAGCCGATGCCGGTCCAGAAAAAAATGGGTGACAGTGTCGTATCTGGAACAATAAATACAAATGGTTATTTCACATTTAAAGCTACCAAAGTCGGATCTGAAACACTCCTTGCTCAAATTATAAAAATGGTTGAAGACGCTCAGGGTAGCAAAGCTCCGATTCAAGCCCTTGCAGACAAAATCTCATCAGTCTTTGTGCCGATTGTCTTGGTGATTGCATTCCTCACTCTTGGAGTATGGCTCATCATCGGATCGCAATATCTAGGATTATCTCAAGCTCTGTCATTTGGACTCGTATCATTTGTGGGGATTCTCGTCATTGCTTGTCCTTGTGCTCTCGGTCTCGCTACTCCGACAGCAATCATCGTGGGAGTTGGTAAAGGAGCTAAAGAGGGTATTCTCATAAAAGACGCGGCAACTCTAGAGAAGCTTCATAAAGTAAATATAGTTGTAGTTGATAAGACTGGGACTATTACCAAAGGCAAGCCAACTCTCGTCGATATAGAAAACCTCTCTGATCTAAAAAATGAGGAGTTTGTCTCAATACTCGCTTCACTTGAAAAGAAATCAGAACATCCGATTGCGCATGCGATCGTAAGCTATGCACAAGAAAAAAGTATTTCTGTGTCTGATGTAACAAATTTCGAAGGAATAAAAGGTAAAGGACTAAAGGGTCTGATTAATAGTATTGAATATTTTGTCGGTAATGCAAAACTCATAAGTGATCTAAAAATTCCTTTCGATACGGTAAAACTTAATGAGTTTACCTCACAAGGCAAAACACCGGTGATTCTCGCTACAAAGGAAAGGGTTCTCGGTTTTGTCATGGTGGCAGATGAAATAAAAACTGAATCGATCGAGGCGGTAAGGATTTTTCATGCGCTCGGAATTAAGGTTGTTATGCTCACAGGTGATGATGAGAGGACTGCTAAGTACATAGCGTCTCTGGTTGGAATTGATGATGTGGTTGCCCACGTCCTTCCTGAAGATAAATTGAAGAAGATACAAGAATTGCAATCACAAGGTCGAGTGGTTGCTATGGCTGGTGATGGAGTAAACGACGCTCCAGCGCTCGCTCAGGCGGATGTGGGCATAGCCATGGGTACTGGAACGGATGTGGCGATCGAATCAGCAGGCATTACGCTCCTCGGAGGAGATATTTCAAAGCTCGTGAAAGCAATCAAGTTGTCGAAGATTACAATGAGAGGAATAAAGCAAAATCTCTTCTGGGCATTTATCTATAACATCGTAGGTATACCTCTCGCCGCTGGAGTATTCTATCCACTCTTCGGTTGGTTATTGAGCCCTGTCTTTGCAGGATTCGCTATGGCATTCTCGAGCGTATCAGTCGTGTCGAATTCACTCCGCATTAAAGCGAAGAAATTATAATCAAAATATTATTATATGCAAACACAAAAATACACATTTCATGTTCATGGTATGCACTGCAATGCTTGTACTCTCGTCATAGAGAATGAGTTAGGAGATTGTCCTAACATCACACATGTGAAGGCACACCTCAAGGATCACACTATGGAAATAGTGGGAGATTTTGGTTCGAAGAGTGAAGAGGAAATCGCAGAAGAACTGACACTCCCACTCATATCTCATGGATATAGAGTGTCGATAGAGAAACATGTTCACGAGAGAAAATGGTCCGAGTTCAAGTTGGCTGTACCGATTGCCATAGTATTCGTAGCACTTTTTGTCATTATGCAAAAAATGGGAATAGTGAACCTAGTAAGTGAAGGAAATGTTACTTACGGTACTGCTTTCATTATAGGAATTATCGCTTCGCTTTCGACATGTATGGCAGTCGTAGGGGGTCTCGTGTTATCTATGTCCGCAACATTTGCAAAGGAAGGTGATACTATGCGACCCCAGCTCATGTTCCATGGAGGACGCATCATATCATTCTTTATCTTCGGTGGAGTGATCGGGGCAATAGGGTCTGCATTCACACTTTCATCGACTGGTACATTCGTACTAGGTATCATCATTGCTCTCGTGATGTTCATACTCGGTATCAATCTCCTCGACACATTCCATTGGGCAAAGAGGTTCCAACCATCGATGCCAAAGTTTATCGCAAAACATGCTCATGGAATTTCGAAATTCAATCATACTCTCACTCCAATGCTTGTGGGTATTGCCACCTTCTTTCTCCCATGCGGATTCACACAATCTATGCAACTCTATACCCTGACGACAGGTAGTTTTATCACAGGAGGTCTTACCATGCTTGTTTTTGCCCTAGGTACATTACCTGTGCTCGCTCTCATAAGTTTCAGCTCATTCAGTATACAGAAGAGTCCAAAAGCAGGAGTATTCTTCAAGACTGCAGGACTTATCGTCATTATGTTTGCCCTTTTTAACCTCGTGAATAGCCTTGTGGTCATCGGTCTCATATCCCCAGTCTTTAACTTCTAGTATACTTATCTCATGAAAGAAATTATTGTAGCAATCATACTCGCAGGAGCGCTCATTGGAGGAGCTATTATTATAACGAGAGGGAATACCTCAACATCTGTATTTGACGATGCACCGACGGTTATGGTAAATAATGTGACTATTGTCGATGGCAAGCAGATTATAGAAATAAAGGCTCGTGGTGGATATCAGCCACGCAAAAGTGTTGCGAGAGCTGGAATACCTACTATCATTCGTTTCAACACCAGCGGAACATTCGATTGTTCATCTTCAGTACGGATACCAAGCCTCAATATTAGCAAGTCGCTTCCTCAGACTGGATCGACAGATGTGGATGTTGGTACGCATATTGCGAGTACCCTCAAAGGATCATGCGGTATGGGTATGTATCCATTCGAAGTGGAGTTCAGGGGATAAATAGGTTATTTAGTACATTGGGTGCTATACTTCATAATAGTAACTTTTACTTTATAAATAATCTTACATATATTATGTTAACAACAATTGCAATTATTCTCATCGTTCTCTGGCTTCTCGGTATAGTAACCTCATATACCATTGGAGGATTCATCCATATTCTCGTCGTTGTCGCTATTATCATGGTACTACTACGATTGATCCGAGGAAACAAAGTCGTATAGAGTGATTTTCTAGGGTTGAGATGTATAAATAACATGATGGCATACATCACAAATGAGGAATCTTTCAGGAAGAAACTGACACCGAAGCAGTATGAAATCTTGAGAGAGAAGGGCACAGAGGCGCCTTTTTCTGGTAAATTGATCCATCCTGATAAAGATGGTTTTTATAAGTGTGTTGCTTGTGGTAACCCTCTATTCAAAGCCGAAGCAAAATTCGACTCTGGGACTGGCTGGCCAAGCTTCGATGAAGCACTTCCTGGAGCTGTGAAAAATATCGAGGATTCATCGCATGGAATGAAGAGAATAGAGACGGTATGCGCGGTCTGCAATTCACATCTAGGTCATCTTTTCGATGATGGTCCGACCCCGACTGGAAAGAGATACTGTATGAATTCTGTGTGTTTTGAAAATTTTGATGACAAATAGTATGGACGGAAAAACATACAAGAAAATCGTATTGGCAGGTGGATGCTTCTGGGGTTTGGAAGATTTGATCAGGAGTCAGCTGGGTGTCATAAGCACAGAAGTAGGATATACCGGAGGAAGTAATGAAAATCCTACCTATGAGAATCATCCAGGTCATGCTGAAGCTGTGGAGATAGAGTATGATTCGACGAAGACATCATATAGAAAACTTCTAGACTTCTTTTTTCAAATTCACAATCCCACTACCCTCAATCAACAAGGAAATGATCGCGGAACATCCTATCGATCGGCTATTTTCTATGGCAATGAAGAGGAGAGGAAAGAGGGAGAAGATTTCATAGAGATTGTGAATAGATCAAAGCGTTGGAAGGATCCTGTCGTCACAACCCTTGAGCCCCTCGGAACCTTTTACAAAGCTGAGGAATATCATCAGGATTATTTACAGAAGAATAGAGCAGGCTATACCTGTCACGCTATCTGGTTCGATAGTTATTTGGAAAACATAAAACCCCAATCTTTTTGATAAAGATGAGGTTTTTATGTTTTACACCCAACTCTCAAACTCGTAGTTTTATTAGTATGTTGTCTTGGTATTTGCTGTAGGTGCGGTATTTGGAGGAGTTGTGACATTGACTGTTGTACCACTACTAGGCGCAACTGGAGAAGCCTGGTCTTGTGGTCTATCACGAAGATAAGGAAGACCAAATACTAGGAAGAAGATAACTATAAGTAGGGCGATCAAGATACCGACTACAACTCCTACTCCGGAATTATCACTGGTTTCTGATGATGCAGGAGGCGTATTGATGATAGTTGTCATGATTTTATATATTATTTAATTAATTATTTTATTACTGAAGGTTTCTACAACTCTAAGCTTGAGATTTTCTTTAAATTTCGTATCATTTTTAGTTGATAAGACAGTGTACCACGGATAGGTGACACTAGTATTTCCTTGAGAATCTACTTTTATATTCGCTATGACACTCACTGGAATAAATCCAAGGACTTTTGTCTGAAATGGGATATCTTAATATTCCTGTAGGTATTCCACTAGGCTACTATGGATCACTTACGAAGAGCGCAGTAGCTAGATACCAAAACTCAATGAATGTTTCGCCTTCAATAGGATATTTTGGACCGAAAACAAAAATCGCCCTGTATTCAGACCTCGCTTCGCGCGGATGGTTAGATGAACTTGGATGGGCTAATTAAGTTTTTGATTTAAGCTAAGCTATTATAATTCTGTAACAAAAAAGCGCACTATTTAGGTGCGCTTTGCGTATTAGCCACGCCGGCCTAAAGGCCAAACGTTTTCAGGAAATTTCTCGCTATTCCTTCTGTCGGGCCATTGAATTGTTGTTCCCAATAGTGAGTGAAAATAGCAGGATTGAAGCCAGCTATTCCAGCTTGATATATGGATTCTGAGATTATCTGACTGACCACAAAAACGACACTGATTTTGGCGTCGGCTTTAGATAGCAAGAAGTCAAAAGCGGTGATTGGAAGACCTGTGTGAGGATTGTAGGTCTGTTGCTGTATTCCAATCCCTTCAGCATAGACATCCTCGTGATCACTATCCAGGAAGATGCTGAATTCAGCATCTTTTCCATCGTAGGGATTAAGCAAAAGGAAATAGAAAGTTTTCGATTTGGTTGTCTCTGGAAAGAGTATTATCAGTCCTTGATAATTCTTTTTCATCTGTATTGTATCGACGACACAATGGAAGGGTACGGTTAGTTTCATGCGGCCTTTCGGTTGAATGGTTGAATTTTCAAAACTCCAGCAATAATATACTGAATCCTAGTTTTGTCAAGTATTTGTTTGATTCATAAAAACAGAAAACCCACCATATCGCGACAGAGGGTTTCTGTATGAGGTGATGAGTCCTAATATTGATGAGAAAGTTATAAGGTCAAGGTTAGTATCCTTATCCTATCTTAAAATTTAGCTTTGACTAATACCCGCTTCTTTACTAATCACTTTCCAGTGTTTCTTTAAATCATTTGCTAGTGATTGTATTTCTTCACGACCAACTTTTTTCTTCTGTTCATATTTATTTGCTACAGAATCAATGATTTTGTGATACGCAGGTTCACTAATATCGCGTACTTTTTCTAATTTTTCTACGACATCAGCCTTCATCTTTATTGCCCATAACTTTGCCTGTTTCTGATGATTTTTACCTTTTGGTCCTAGGAAGAAATATGCAGTTGCTATGCTAGCAATACCAGCACCGATTGCAACATATTTTGCCATATTAGAACTATCTTTTATTATTTTATTTTTCATTTGTTTTTGTTTATATGAATATTAATAATCAGTTATCTTTTTACATTACCGTCTTTTAATTTCGATACTCTCTCGTTTCTAATGGGAGGAAAGAACATTCTGAATACCATATTGTTTTCCAGTCGTTCCTTGAGTTCTATGATGAATTCTTCCGAATCGTCATACCCACTCTTTAGAGTTTCTGAAAGTTTGTATAGGTTCTTCCCAGCCTTAATGAGATATATCAAAAGAACAGAGACCAAGATCGTAAATACAATCGTTGCTATAGAAGATATGAAGAAGAAAATATCAGCTTTTAGTAATGATTCCAAGTTTGTAGTATATCATAGAAAAAGGGAAGTTGCTGTTGCTCGATGTGATGTGATGCGGGATATCGGAACTCATTGGAAGCACAATAAAGAGCATATACGGATAATTTCTTCGCCTTTGTTTGATTTTTTGGAGACTTCACTCAATCTGATGAGGCAATTACTCGAGCAGCCGGAGTGGGTGGTTTAGATATGAAAAGAACCCTCAAGCGTGTGCTCGAGGGTTCGCGGCGAGGAAGGGTTCTTATTCTCTTAGACTTGTTTTACGTGGATCAGCATAAGCGGATCAACTACTGACAAATCGGAATTACCCCTTTATGTGGTGATGAAGCAACGACTAGGTGTTGTCTTCGTTCACCGCGACCTTTGCCGAGGGACTGATTGATTCAAGTTCAGCCATCGTTTTTTCGAAGGCAGACTTGTAGATCAGTTTGGCGAATTCAGCCAGTTCTGGTGCAGGGATGCCAAGGCTTTTGGCTTCGTTGTGGATTTGACGCTTGAGCTCTTTTGGATTCAAGCGAATTCCTTCTCCCTCCATTTTCTGTTGAAGGGCTTGCAGTGCGATCTGACCGATTCTGTCTTGTGAGAGTACCATAATGGTGCTCCTTTCTTTGATGAACTAATTACCTTTACCTAAGGCATACAAGGGTTGATTACTACATTTCATCAACACCACAAGTATAGCAGAATGTAAATGGTTTGTCAACCACATTTTCGCGGCCAATTATATGGATTAATTGGGTAAGGTTAACGAAGAAATACAGAAATAAATTATATGGCAACCATTGATGATTTTCAAAAACTAGATATACGAGTTGGAAAGCTCGTACTCGGTATGGTAAATTTCCCGCCACGGAAAATCGGTCCATTTGAGTCCGAAGTACTTACACTCGGTGTGCCGGATAGAGATGGAAAAGTTATATTAATTACTCCTGATAAAACTGATCCTATCATTGGCGGCAAATTGTTTTAAAAAAACAACCCGTCTACGCTTTCACGTAGTACGGGTGGGTATGAATCAAGCTACTAGTGCTTATTAAGTGCACACATAACGTTCATCGTAAATTTGTTGATTTCCTCATAATCTAGGTCAAGGTCATTGGGGGCGATGACCTGCATATTGAAATTTGAAACCGGAGGTTGTATCCTCATGATGTGAGCCTCGATTTGCTCAGTAAGAGAAATGATTGAACCAACACTTTTTACCTCTTGGCTCCGCATGTTGGAGGATGTTAGAACCCTGATTTAGTAATCCTCTCTTTCCTGAATACGTCCATCCTCGGAGTGAATAAAGACAGATGAAGTGCTACTTTTGGCTTTAGCTCTAGCATACTCTATAGCGGATATATCCGCTTGTTAAATCGAGTATGGAAAGAGTAGGGGAAGTCGGGATTTGAGTAAAAGAAAAACCCGCTGCGACGAGTTTCTCCGTCGAGCGAGCAATTTTACTTAAAAAGTAGCAAAATAAGAGATTTGGGAGGATGGGGTTTTTCTTCCATCAATCTTGCTCTTACTGATTGTGCCAAATTCGGTAAGTTCCGGCGAATTGCTGCTGTGGTACGCGGATTGAGGTCGTCCAAACGTATTTGTTGGGTTGGAGCTCCAGTCCACGAATGCACCCGCCTTTGGTGTAAGTATCTAACCATCATTTTGATTGCTTTAAGTAACTCTGGTTGAATTTCTTCGACACCGAGCTTGCCACACTGAAATGTTACAAGATCTAATTGGACATTAACAGTTCCTTGCATTTATTAAGTCTCCTTATTTAACATTGTTAACCACATTAAAAACTCCTACTTAATACAGTAGTATAATAAATATATAAAGTCAAATATGCTCCCCAGATTACATCTTTACCGAACTTTACACCATTTATCCTTTAATTAAAATTAGCATGGAGAGAATTGGGAAGCTGGAGTATCTGACAGCTGTATAACGTCCACAAAATTCGTATGTTCACATTAGTACAAAAGAAAAACCCGCCTACGGTTAGAACGTAGTGCGGGATTTGTGACTGAGATCCTATTTCTTCCGAGTCTTGGGTTTTTGTTCAGGTGCACAGATAAGAATTTTGCTCGACAGGGGCATGCTTGCGAATCGCTTAATGCAAAACTCCGAAGCAATCTGCTTGCCGCAGCCGCTCATCATTTCGTTCTCCCTTGCATGCAGGGTGGCAAAGTAGTTATCTGCCGATCGTAGTACGATAATCTTGCCTGAACAATTGGACATCATGCCTGAATGGTACTCGCCAAATCCCATCACTTTCGAGTATTTTCCGAACGATGCTGTGATGAGAAAATCGAAGAACCTTTTTTCGTTTTCTGTCGTGAGCGCGGTCATCCCAATCATGAATGCACACGCTTGCATCGCTGCAATCAACGCATTGTGACATAACGCCACAGGATTTACACCACGTAGATCTTCTTCTGAGGCGCCACACAGTTCCGCAAATTTGTCGTCTACTGTTTTAAAAGTTGCAGACCAGTCTTCTTGAGCTAGAAGGATCGCCTGGATGACCTCTATCGGTGGGGCATTAAACTCGCACCATGACCTGAACAACCCAGCAATTTCATATTTGTCACTGAGTAATTCTGTGAGTACCCAAGCGCCATAGTTTTGCCCATTTCTCATTCGACGAAATGAGCACTCGTGTCCGACGAGAAGTGATACGATCTTATCAGTATTTAGCATATAACCCTTTCAGGTTATGTTCTCCTTTCAGAGAACATGTTGTAATGGATTGCTAGCCTTTCAGCTAGAGTTAGGCACAAACCTAATCCGCTGATATTGTACACTATAAAATGACCTTGTCAACTCGGCTCCGTACCTTGGACGAGTTCAGAACTGCTAATTGGGTTAGTATTAAGAGTGAATTAGAATTTAGTGGTATTTTGGGATTGTTTCAAGGACTGACACTTCAGAACTAATGAATAGATTTTTGCTATAATTCCTGCTATTATTTTACTCAATGAATACTAATATTGATTTTTGGGAAAGAGTGGTTAAAAATCCTACCGAACCTTACAGGGTTCTATTTGAGAAAGAGAACGAGTACTTACATAAACAAATCAAACCAAATTCAAGTCTATTGGATATTGGCTGTGGGGATGGTAGAACTATTCTTTCGTTGTTGGATATTACGACTAATATCAAGGCTATTGATAATGACCCTAAGGCATTAAGTGATGCAAAGAATAACTTAAAAGCTTATCCCAGTGTATCTCTACAGTTAGCTGATGCACAACACATCCCTTTTGATAATAAAACATTTGATTATGCGGTCTTGATGATGACACTTGTTAACTTTGCAGATAACAAGGAAAAAATTCTTACAGAGATGAAAAGAGTATTGAAAGATGATGGAAAAATAATAATAAGCGTCTACGCAGATACTGCAATAGAGGAAAGGTTGACTATGTATAAGCAGATTGAGGTCCCAATCAAAGAAATCAAGAAGGGTTGTGTAATTTTTGACGAAAGCGTTGGTGCTCACATATCAGAGCAGTTTTCTAAGAAAGAAGTTGAGGATTTAGTAAGTAAGGTGGGGTTGAATATTGCTAATTATAAAGAAGTGGGTAAGTTGGCGTATATTTATACGTTGAATAAGTCATAATTTTTCAATTTCTTCAGTATAAAGTTATCCCTACCAATTTCTAGGAGTATCTATTACAATTAAAGTAATCCATTTATTGGAGGTGGATGTCTCATCAGAGCATCGTAGAAAGCCAGTTAAGCACTGGTTTTTCTATTTATATTAGTTTTATGCCAAATCCTTTTGTATTAGACGAACTATTGAATGGTCCCTTTCTAATTTTGCAATAAACAGTTCCTAAAACAATTTTTGTAAAATTGTCGCTCAACTTATCTAATAAATTATACTTTTTGAGAGCCAAATGTTTCATTGGAGTTGCTAACATATCTGCTAGTTCCAGCCCAGAAATTCTGGCTTCTTTATTCTTTAACTTAATCTTACAACTGGTTAATCTATTTTGGACAGTTTTGCTTTCTAAGTAAGATGTTCCATTTTCATAAAACTTTGAAAATTCTGAACGAAGAAGCTCGTCCTCTTTTTTACCTCTTGCTTCGGCAATAACATCACCAGTAGAGTTTTTGCCTGCTAAAAACTTCACATATCTTTCAAGTAAAACATTTAAGCAATAATGATAAGGGTGCATAGCTGAAGTGCCATATTTTTCGTTATGTGTTTTTTTGTCTAACACAACACAACATAATGTATAGTCGCCATCTCTCAATATTTCAATATATTTGTCATTAAAAGTTTCTTCTACTTTTTTGTCAGATAATTTACCAAACTCCTTACTATGACTGACAACATCAACATAGTGAAATATTGCTGGAAAATCTGTGTCTTGAGTAAAAATATTTCTCAGCTCTTCCCATTTGGGAGAAATAAATTCCTTATTTTGCTCATCAGAAATAATAACGCCCAACAAGCAGAGATAGCGTTCTTTTATTGCATCAGATTTGCTGTAATTGTGTGTGCCTGACTCATCAATGTATAAACGGTATTTCTTACTTTCCATAGCTTGAATTATATTCCTATGTAAAGTAAAGTAAAGAAATGAATGATGAACTTGCACAATCAGCACAAGAGACCCTAAAATTCTTTGAAGAGTTTATAAGAAGAAGACCCGTGGTTGATTTTATTAGGGAATATAGGGAATATTTGAACATACCTCCCAATGGCTTAACTTTTACAAAAGAAGACGAAAATGAACTATCTGAACCTCTGAATAATGTTTTTTACATACCAGAACGTGCGCGTTTACTCTTCCCGAAAGATACAAAAGAGAAGCCTATTAAGGTAATAAACACTTGTATGGCTTTTACTAAACAGCAGGGCGTAGAGAGCCACTATATTAAGTTAATGTTGAGATTCTATCTATTTTTTAATAAAGTCACGGAAGGTCCACTAAGAATGATAGAAGCTTCAGATGACTTATTGAAATTAGAACATATTCCAACAACACTTTCTGAATATGGTGAAAGTAATTTTTTATTAAAATGTTTTTATGACAATTTCAAGGAACAAGCAAAAACTCATCCAGTTGCACTATTTATTAATCCCGAAGTTTCCCAGAGACAGATACAAAATTTTATTGCAAAAAACTGGGTATATATTAAGGTTCATCAAAAAAATAAAAAAGGTAGAATAACAGGCTTCAAAAAGAAAAGTACCCTTGAAAGAAATGACCTCATCTACAAGAATCGGCATTTACCTAGAAAAGAAATAATGCAAATCATAAATATAAAGTTTGGTATAATACTGGATTATGGACATATCTCTAAAATCATATCACTTGAGAAAAAGAGACGAGAAAATAAGTGAGTGCAGATTGTTTCTGTAATCGATAAATTCTTATACTAGATTTTGGACAAAGAGTAACCTGTAATCATAACCTACAGGTTATTTTTATGCAGGATGATAACAAAGAAAACCAAGAGAAAGGTCCCAAATTGTTGGACTTAAATCCTGAAGATAAACGAAATCTTGTCGGCTTCTTTGCTTTGCTTGTGAAGGTCGATAAGCGAATAAATCCTGCACTTTATCAGCTTAAAACACAAAAAAGTGATTGATACTGTTTGTTTGCTTATACCAAAAGACAAAATTGTCTATCTTTCGGGAGTGTCGAGTTGGGAACTATATTCAAAGACTGATGAATATATGAAACTTGTCCGTAATCCGAGCAAGGCTGAAAAAGAAACTGGTAAATATTTCCCTCGATTAACAGGCTATAAAAGGCGGTTCTCTCAAGATGCAAATGTTCGGATGGAATTTTCAGTACCAAAACTAATCTTTCTAAATAACCTCGATGAGCTTGAAAATAAGGACTTTTCCAAAGTAATTGACACCTTGCAGGACAGACTACAGACTATGGGTGTTATTGTTTCAAAAATAATACTCCAAAACGCCTCTGTTAGCTCGGTCCATTTCTCTAAGAATATTAAGTTAGAAGACGGTTACACCGCTAGTCATCTTATCTGCGAAATGAACAAAGTAAACCTGCGAAAGAGTTTTGATTTGCGAAGACAAGATATATCAATGATGGGCAGAGCTTATATGCTCATACCACCTCGCATCAGCTTGTTATTTACGACAAGGTAGCCGACCTAGGAAAGGATAAGAAACGAGCAATAGATAAAGACCAACCTATGTATCAGCGAAGTTTGTTTGGTGAACTTAAGAAAGAAGAAATGCTTGAAGTGATACGTTTTGAAATCAGATTGAGTCATAAGCAAAAAATGAATAGTGTTCTAGAAGGATTAGGTTATCAGAAAAACCCAGCTTTCAAGGATGTATTCAACACTGAAATGGCTAAGAAAGTTGTTACTGAATACTGGAAAAAACTTATCAAAGAACGAAATCTTGGGCTTTTCTCCATCTCATTAAGTCTAAAAGATATTCTACGAACTATTTATCTTGCTAATAGAAGAATAAAACCAAACCGAGCCATTTACCTCATTGGACTATTTATGCTAGGCAAAGATGAAAATGGAATGAGGGAACTACGCTCAATAGTTTCAAAAAAGTCCCATGAGCGTACTTGGTATAGAATTGCAAAAGATATGCAGGTCACTAGTGAAATAATTACCAAGAATAAGCTACGAGATTGGGTAACCCAAATTGATAGAAGTATTACTAAGGACATCTATGACAAAAAGCATCAAGAATATCACGACAAGATACAACTCTTAAATATTGAACTTGAAGAACACACAAAAGCAGATTACGATTATCAAACTACAGTAGCATCAGTAGTTTCTGT